>NZ_CP049256.1:1203101-1503876 GCF_011046485.1 Microbacterium sp. 4R-513 | reverse complement strand
ACAGGACGTGCTTGCCGGCCTCGAGCGAGGCGATCGCGATCTCGGCGTGCGTGTCGCCCGGCGTGACGATGTCGATGACGTCGACGTCGTCACGGGCGATGACCTCGCGCCAGTCGGTCGCGGTCTCGCGCCAGCCCCACTTCTCGGCCGCGGCGGCGACGGCCGCGGCATCCCGCCCCACGACGACGTCCATCGACGGCGACAGGGGCAGATCGAAGAAGCGCGGGGCGACGCGCCAGCCCTGCGAATGCGCGGCGCCCATGAAGCCGTAGCCGATCATGGCGACGCTCAGAGCGCGGGGGGTCGAAGTCTCTTCGGTGGTCACGGCGGTGTGTCCTCTCGCGGGAAGGAGCCGAGGTGCCCGCCTCCCCCGCGGGCACCCCGGCACGATCAGTGTCGGACGGTCAGGACTCGAACGCCAGGTCGTAGTACTGGTCGACGTTCTCCTTCGTCACGACAGGAGCGTCCAGCACGATGCGGTTCGGAACGCTCGGCGTCACGATGTCGCTCAGCGTCTTGCTCTGCGCGATGAGACGGGCCAGGGCGATGCCGTCGGCCGCCTGCGTCGACGGGTAGATGACCGTCGCCTTGAGCACCGAGTCGTCGGCCTTGATCGCGTCCATGGCGTTCTTCGACCCCGCGCCGCCCATCATGAAGAACTCGTTGCGGCCGGCGGCGTCGATCGCGGCGAGGACGCCGACGCCCTGGTCGTCGTCGTGGTTCCAGATGGCGTCGATGTGCGGGTTGGCCGAGAGGAGCTGGGATGCCGCGGCCTCCCCGCCCTGCACCGTGAAGTCGGCCGCGACCCGGGCGCTCACCTCGAGGCCGCAGTCGTCGAGGGCGTCGGCGAAGCCCTTCGACCGGTCCTGCGTGAGGGGGAGCGAGTCGATGCCGGCGATCTCGGCGACAATGGCGTCGGGCTTGTCGCCGAGCTGCTCGCAGATGTACGTGCCGGCCGAGACGCCCATGCCGTAGTTGTCGCCCAGAATCGTGCTGCGGGCGGCGAAGGGGCTCGAGAACTCGCGGTCGACGTTGATCACCGGGATGCCCGCCTGCATCGCCTTGATCGCGACCTCGGTGAGCGCCGCCCCGTCGGTCGGGAGCAGGACGATGGCGTCGACCTTGTCGTTGATGAACGTCTCGACAGCGGCGATCTGCGCGCTCGCGTCGTTGGTGCCCTCCGCGATCTTCAGCTCGACGTCGTCGAAGCTGTCGGCCGCCGCCTGCGCGCCGGAGTTGATCGCGCCAAGCCAGCCGTGGTCGGCGGCCGGCCCCGAGAAGCCGATCGTGACGGTGTCGCCGCTCGCCTGGTTCTCGTCGCTCGTCGTGCCCTGGTCGACGACGTTCTCGCTGTCTCCGCCGTTGTCCGTGCAGCCCGCCAGCAGTCCGACCGCTGTGAGGGCCACGATGCCTGCGACGAAGGTCCGGGCACCCGCCTTCCGAAGTGAACGCATGCTTCCTCCTTGAATGTGATGCAGTTCCTCAGCGCACGGGGCGAGAGGCCGGAGCACATCGCACGGGTCCCGTCTGTCCACGCTGACGCCGCCACCGTAGCAGAGCCGCCGCGTAGAGCGACACCTTTTGTATATGTTGCGGCAGAAGTGAATTTGAGAGTCGCCCGGTTCTGCGGCGGCGTGAGGCGCCCGCCTCACGTATCAGTCCATCGACGCGGACCCGACCGCATGTTATGTTCGTGCCGTGATCAAAGATGACCACTCATCGTCGTTACTCGAGGTGAAGGGCGCGGCCAAGGCCTTCGCGGGCGTGAAGGCGCTGCGGGGCGTCGACCTGCAGGTGCTGCCGGGCGAGGTGCACTGCATCCTCGGGCAGAACGGTGCGGGCAAGTCGACGCTCATCAAGCTGCTCGCCGGGGTCTACCGACCCGACGAGGGCACGATCGTGTGGCGCGGGGAGGATGTCGAGATCCCCGACCCGCAGGCCGCCATCGGGCTCGGCATCGCCACGATGTACCAGGAGCTCGACGTCGTCGACGGCCTGACGATCGCCGAGAACATCTTCCTCGGCCACGAGCTCGCTCGCGGCGGCTTCACGAAGCGATCCGAGGCCGCCAAGCAGACCCGCGAGCTGCTGCGCCGCCTCGGCCACGGCAACCTCTCGCCGCACGCCGAGGTGGGGCAGCTCTCGGCGGCCAACAAGCAGATCGTCTCGATGGCGCGGGCGCTGTCCCACGACATCAAGCTCATCATCATGGACGAGCCGAGCGCCGTTCTCGACACCGAAGAGGTCAAGAACCTCTTCCACGTCGTCCGCGAGCTGACCAGCTCCGGCATCGCCGTCGTCTACATCACGCACCGCCTCGAGGAGATCCGGCAGATCGGCGACCGCATCACGGTGCTGAAGGACGGACGAAGCATGGCGAGCGGGCTGCCGGTCGCCGATACGCCCACCAGCGAGCTCATCCGCCTCATGACCGGCCGCTCGGTCGAGAACGTCTTCCCGCCGGCGGTCCCCATCCCGGCCGATTCCCCGACGATGCTCACTGTCGAGAACCTCTCGCTCGCCGACGTCTTCGAGGATGTGTCGTTCAGCGTCCGCGCCGGCGAGATCGTCGGGCTCGCGGGCCTCGTCGGGTCGGGGCGCTCCGAGATCCTCGAGACCATCTACGGCGCCCGCAAGCGGTCGGGCGGTACGGTGTCGGTCGCCGGCAAGCCGCTCCCACGCGGCTCGGTCACGAAAGCCGTCTCGGCGGGGATCGGCCTGTCGCCCGAGGAGCGCAAGAGCCAAGGACTCGTGCTCGACGAGCCGATCTTCGTCAACGTCACACTCTCGTCGTTCGGGCGCTTCGCGAAGGCGGGCTTCCTCGATGAACGCGCCGAGCGCCGCACCGCACGGGAGCAGATCGAGGCGCTCGAGCTGCGCCCGCCCGACCCCGACCGCGCGGCGCTGACACTCTCGGGCGGCAACCAGCAGAAGATCCTGCTCGCGCGATGGCTCGTGCACGGCACGCGCGTGCTGCTGCTCGACGAGCCGACCCGCGGCGTGGATGTCGGAGCCCGCTCCGAGATCTACTCGCTCATCCGCCGCCTCGCCGCCGCCGGCAACGCCGTGGTCATCGTCTCGAGCGAGATCGAGGAGGTGCTCGGCCTCGCCGACACGGTGCTCGTGATCGCAGAGGGCCGGGTGCTCAGCATCCTTCCCGCCTCCGACATCGACGAGCACGGAGTGCTCGACCTGGTCATGAAAGGAACAGCCGCGTGAGCGAGCAGCAGAGTACGGGCGTGGAGGCCCTCGCCGTGGCGCCCGGTCAGGCGCCGGAGAAGCCGGACCGGTCCGATCAGTCAATGCTCCGGCGCGTCCTCAGCGGATCGGTCGGACGCAACCTCGGCCTCGTGGTAGCGCTGCTGCTGATCTTCATCGTCGGCGCGATCACCGCGGGCGACACCTTCACGAGCGTCAACAACATGCTCGTCATCCTGCGTCAGGCCTCGATCATCGGCGTGATCTCGATCGGCATGACGTTCGTCATCATCTCGGGCGGGATCGATCTGTCGGTCGGCTCGGTGATGGGCCTCGCCTCGGTCGTCGCGACCCTCGACGCGATGCAGGACTTCGCCGACCGCAGCCACTGGATCGTCATGGTCATCGCGGCGCTCGCCGTCGGTGTCGCAGCCGGCCTCATCAACGGCGTCGTCATCGCGTACGGCAAGGTCGTCGCGTTCATGGCGACCCTCGCGATGCTCGTCGCGGCGCGCGGTCTCGCCGAGATCCTCGCCGAGCGGCGCACGCTCGTCATCCGCGAGCGCGGATTCGTCACGTTCTTCAACGCCGACTTCCTCGGCGTCGACGTGCTGATCTGGATCTTCGTGCTCGTCGCGGTCGTCGGCTGGATCCTCCTCAACCGCACGACCTTCGGCCGCCGCACGGTCGCGATCGGCGGCAACCGCGAGGCGGCGCGCCTCGCGGGCATCAACGTCCGCCGGCACACCGTGTGGCTCTACGCGATCTCGGGCCTCACCGCCGGCATCGCCGCCGTCATGATCCTCGGGCGCACGACGGCCGGGACGTCGACGCACGGCACGCTCTACGAACTCGACGCGATCGCAGCGGTCGTCGTCGGCGGCACGCTCCTCGTGGGCGGTCGCGGCACGATCACGGGCACCGTTCTCGGCGTCCTCATCTTCGCGACGCTGTCGAACGTGTTCATCCAGAACAACCTCTCGTCGTCGGTGCAGGCGGTCGCCAAGGGCATCATCATCGTCGTCGCCGTGCTCCTGCAGCAGCGCTTCGCCAAGCCGACCGGCCGAGCCACGTGAACGCCCGGCGGCGGCGGGGAGAAGCATCCGTCACCCGCCGGGAACTCGCGCGGCATCGCGCTGCCGGACACGGTGATTGACTGAATCGTGGTCACTCTCTCGTCGGAATCCGCCCCCGCCGGCAGCGGCGCGATGGAGCTGTTCCAGTTGCTGCGTGACGGCACACCGCGCACGCGTGCGCAGCTCGCCAAGTCGACGGGACTCGCACGATCGACGATCGCGGCGCGCGTCGATGAGCTCATGCGGATGGGCCTCATCATGCCGGTGGCGGATGCCGCGTCCACCGGTGGGCGGCCGCCTTCGCAGTTCGCGCTCAATCCGAGCGCACGCGTCGTGCTCGCCGCCGACATCGGCGCCTCGCACACGACCGTGGCCGTCATGGACCTGACCGGGGCGATCCTCGCGAAGCGCAGCGAGCAGCTCGCCGTGACCGAGGGACCCGTGGCGGTGCTGACGTCGATGGTGGACGCCGCCTCCGCGCTGCTCGACGAGGCGGGCCGCGACATCCGTTCGCTCGTCGCGATCGGCATCGGCGTGCCCGGACCGGTCGAGCACTCGACGGGGCAGCCCGTCAACCCGCCAATCATGCCGGGGTGGGATCGGTTCGACGTGCCCGGCTGGGTTCAGCAGCACCTGCAGGTGCCTGTGCTCGTCGACAACGACGTCAACATCATGGCCCTCGGCGAGCGCGCGACCGCGTGGCCGACGACGACGCATCTGATGTTCGTGAAGGTCGCGACCGGCATCGGCGCGGGGGTCATCTCGGGCGGCGAGCTGCAGCGGGGCGCCCAGGGCGTCGCGGGCGACATCGGTCACGTGCGCGTCGCACGCGGCTCGGACGTGCCCTGCCACTGCGGGAACGTGGGATGCCTCGAAGCCCTCGCCTCCGGTCCCGCCATCGCCCGCTCGCTGCGCGAGCAGGGGGTCAGCGCGCAGAACAGCAGCGACGTCATCGCGCTCGTCAAGCGCGGCAACCTCGACGCGATCCAGGCGGTGCGCCAGGCCGGGCGGGACATCGGCGAAGTGCTCACGGCGTGCGTGAGCCTCATGAACCCCTCGGTCATCGCGCTCGGCGGGTCGATGGCCCGCGTCGGCGAGCACCTCATCGCGGGCGTGCGCGAGGTCGTCTACATGCGGTCGATGCCCCTCGCCACCGAGCACCTCGCGATCGTGCCGTCGGCCGCGGCCGAGAACGCGGCCGTGCTGGGGGCCGGGATGCTCGCGATCGAGCACGCGCTGTCGCCCGAGGCCTTCCACTCCCTCGCCGGCTGACCCCCGGCATCCGGCACTGCGGCTCCGCCGCATCCTCGCCGCAACATCCGCCGTACTGCCTCCTCGGCACGGCGCGCTCGCCACAGCGTCGGAGATCGCCGCTTCTTCGGGTCATTGACGCCGATTCGGTCCGACGTCGTGGTTATCTCCGACGCTGTGGCGAGCGCAAGGCCGGGGGTCAGCGGGGTTCGAGCCCCGCAGCCCGGTAGATGTCGTCGACGACGCGCATCGTGCCGACGCCGCGCTCGGCGTCGAGGATGCTCGGCGAGCCGTCGGCGAGCACGGCCACGAGGTGCTCCAGTTGGCGCGCGTAGCTGTTCTCGCCCTCGGCGGCCTTCGCGTCGATCACGACATCGCCGCCCGCGGTGACGCGCAGCGTTGCTCCCCACTGCGGCACGATGACGCTCGTCGCCACGAGCTCCGCTGCCGAGCCGGACACCCGCAGCGACATGGCGCCCTTGTCGTCGCCGAGAAACGACGCCCGCACAGAGGCCGGCGCACCCGACGGCAGCCGGAGGACGGCATCCGTCTGCAGGTCGATCCGCGGATCATCTTCGTAGAGCACCGCCGTCGCGGACTCGACCACGGGCTCGCCCCACGCGGCGCGCAGGAGGTCGACCGCATAGCAGCCGACGTCCATGACGGCGCCGCCGCCGAGGTCGCCGTCGAGCCGGATGTTGCCGGGCTTCACGACGAAGTGCGGGATGCTGAAGTCGATGTCGGCACGCTCGACATCGCCCAGCACGCCGGAGGCGATCACTTCGAGCAGACGCTGGGTGAAGCCGTGCAGCCGGTAGTGGAAGCCCACGAACGCGCGCCGGCCCGTCTCGGCGGCGGCCTCCGCGATCGCCGCAGCGGTCGTGCCGTTCACCGACAGCGGCTTCTCGCACAGCACATGCTTCCCCGCCCGGAGGGCGCGGACTCCCCACGCGGCGTGCGTGATCGGAGGCAGTGCGAGGTAGACGAGGTCGATGTCGGGATCCGAGAGGATCGTCTCGTAGTCGCCGTGCTTCGGCAGGTCCAGCCGCTCGGCGAAGGCCTCCGCGCGTTCCGGGTCGCGTGCGCCGATCGCGTCGACACGCACACCGTCGACCTCCCGCGAAGGCTCCACCATCGCCCGCTCCGCGATGCCACCTGCGCCCAGGATGCCGATCCTCAGTTCTCCCGTCACGGCGTCATCCTTCGTGGTTGTAGTACGGCCACGGGAGGAAGCGGCGCTCGCCCCGGCGGTCGGGTCCCTCCAGCGACACGGAGCCGGTCGCGGCCCACTCGACGCCGCGCGGGAACATCCGGATGAACTCGATCCGACGGAACGTGTCGATGTCGTGGCCGATCGTGATGGTGAACGACCGCCCCTCGCCGTACTCGTTGATCCACGCGATGGGCTGGTCGGTGTTCATGCCGTTCAGCTCGGCGATGCCGCCCTCAGGGATCTCCACCGGGTAATGCGACATGGGCCACACCGGCGCCTTCTCATAGGCCTCGAGATCGTCGAAGGTCGTCAGCAGCACCTGCGCACCCTCGTAGAGGTCGACCCCCGTGAGGATGTCGTCGCCGGTCACCGTCCAGCGGGCGCTGATCCCCTCGGTGATGGGATGCCGCGGCTCGACCGTGTCGAGCTGCGCCTCGCCCCACGGCCGCGGGCGAAGACCGGTCTCGTAGGCGCTGAGCTTCGCGCCCCGCATGACGTTGTACTCCTCGGGGTAGCCCCACCGGTCCTCCTGCGCGGCCGAGCCGTGGAACCACACGATGCCCTTGCCGTCGTCGTGCACGAACTTCAGGATCGCGGCATCCGTCTCGGCTCCGAATCCGACGGCCTTCTCGAAGAACCCGTCGCGACCCTCGAACACGACGATGAGGACGTCGTACTTGTCGATGATGTCGGCGCCGAGGCCACGCGGGTCCTCGACCACGCGCACCTTGAAGCGCCCGGTGTCTTCGAGCAGCGTCGTGATCCACTGGCTGTGCAGCCGGAAGCTGCGGAACTCGTTGTCATGCTCGCGGGTCATGTGACCCGAGAGGATCAGGACATTCAACACATCGGGCATGTCACGCCGCTCCTGTTCTCGCTGCCGCGCCGCCTTCGACGATCGGTCTCAACACCTTCTGCACGTACCAGCCGGCGACCATCGCGCTCTCGGCCGGGCGGGGACTCTGATCCGATTCGACAACGATCCACCCTGAGTATCCGGAGTCGGCCACGGCCTGCGCGAACGCTTCGAAGTCGATCAGCCCACCCTCGTCGGTCGGCTCGAAGAACCAGCGCTCGATCCGGCGCGGGCCGCCCTCGGTCCGGATGAACTGCTCGGCGTGGGGAGTGAGCGCCTCTTCTTCGTCGACGATGTGTCGGGCGTTCTTCAGTTGGACGTGCACGACGCGGGGCGCGTGCTTGCGGAAGAGCTCGACCGGGTCGATGCCCGCGATGGCGAGCTCGGCGGTGTCCAGCGCGAGACCGACGAGGTCCGGGTCGGTCGCTTCGAGCAGGCGGTCGATGCCGCCGTCAAGCCGGAGCGCGGAGAGGAAGTCGACGTGCAGTCCGAGTTTGACGCCGTCCTTCGCGATCCGGCGCCCGACCTCGTTCCACAGACGCGCGAGCACGCCGATCTGCTCGTCGGTGAGCGGGCCGGTCTGCCAGGCCGATCCGACCGGGCGAACGACGAGTGCGCCGCCGCCGAGGCGGTGCACGGCGGTCGCGAACCAGGTCGCGGTCTGCGCGATCCTCTCCAGCGATCCGGGGTCCAGCGGGTCGGGACCCCTCCCCATCTCGACCTCGAAGCCGACGAACGGGTCGTAGACGTAGCTCGACACTCCCTCGAGCGCGCACTCCCGGAGGAAGGCCCGCAGCCCGTCGAGGGAGCCGTAGAGCTTCTCGATCTCGTCGGGGCTGCCGAACGGCTCCCACGGGCCGAAGCTCACCGCGGTGAGCTCGACCGCGCTGAAGCCGCTGATCGAGATCGTCTTGAAGGCGCGCTCGTGATCGCGTCGGCGGACGAACGCATCGATGTTCGTGTCCCACTGGTTGAGGGCGTAGGCCCATCGGACAGCGCTCATCGTGTGCCTTCCGCGTAGATGCCGTCGAGCACGTTCTTCGCGTACCAGCGAGAGATCGCGGTGCTCTCCGAGTAGTCACCGCCGAGCTTGTCGGCCTTGTCGTGCTCGACGCTGATCCAGCCCGTGTAGCCGTGATCGCGCACGGAGCGCATCATGGCCTCGAAATCGACGAGCCCTTCGGCGGTACCCATCTCGTAGAACCACTTCTCGGTCGTCACGGCCGAGAGCTCGGCATCCGGCCACAGCCGATAGTCCGCGTTCACGTCCTTCGTGCGGGTGTCCTTGAAGTGGAATCCCGTCACCCGCTCGTGGTGCGCTTCGTAGACCTCGACGGGGTCGACGTCGGCGATGCAGTGCTGCGCGGTGTCGACGAAGAACTTCACGAACTCGGGGTCCGCATACTCGTAGAAGGTGTCGATCTGCGCGCGGGTGCGGATGCCGCCATAGAACTCGTGGTGGCACGTCAGATTGACACCGTACTCCCGCGTGATCTCGCCGACCTTGCCCCACACGTCGGCAGCGTGCTTGAGCCCGTCGTCGCTGACGCCGGCCTCGTCGAAGTAGCGGGAGCCCGGCATGACGATGATGTTGTCGAGCTGGATGCCGGACCACCGGTCCATCGTGACTTTGAAGTCCTCGAGGATCGTCGGATGCGTCGCCGGCACCTCCGGGGCATAGCGGTCGGGCGTGTAGTAGACGCCGTGGAACGTGTTCACGATCCTTTCGAGGCCCTGCTCCTGCACGAACTCCTGATAGTTCGCCACCGACCCGTACTGCTCGAGGATCTGCCAGAAGCGGAAGTCGAAGGTGTCGATCGCCTCGAAGCCGACGGCCGCGACCTGGCGCAGGAACCGCGTCATCGCCAGCCTGGACTGCCACTGGTCGAACGGCCCGGCGGGGCCGTGGCTGCGCCAGTGGTCCATGTAGCTCCACTTGACCTTCTTGGCGGCGTTTTCGGGCGCGCCGATCACCGGTGTCGTCATGTCCTGTCTTTCTGCCGGCGGGGAAACCCGGGCTGTGAGTCCGCCCGGGCGCGCCGTCTACTTCGTAGAGAAGGCGGCGTCGAATGCCGCCGCGGGCGGAGTGATGGCGTTGAGCTTGCGCACGAAGGCGAGGGCCTCGGGAGCGCCGTCGAGACGATCCATGCCGGCGTCCTCCCACTCGACCGAGGTCGGGCCGTCGTAGCCGATCGCATTGAGCGCGCGGAAGAGGGGCTCCCACGGCACGGCGCCGTGGCCCGTCGAGACGAACGTCCAGCCGCGGCGCGGGTTCGCCCACGCGAGGTGCGAGCCCAGCACGCCGTTTCGGCCGTCGAGGTTGGTGATCGACTCCTTCACGTGCACGTGGAAGATGTGGTCGGCGAAGTCCAGCACGAAGGCCACCGGGTCCAGCTGCTGCCACATGAAGTGCGACGGGTCGAAGTTCAAGCCGAACGACTCGCGGTGCCCGATCGCCTCGAGCGTGCGCTTCGCGGTCCAGTAGTCGTACGCGATCTCGGACGGGTGCACCTCGAGCCCGAAGCGAACGCCCTCCTCCTCGAACACGTCGAGGATCGGGTTCCAGCGGTCGGCGAAGTCCTGGTACCCGGCGTCGATCCACTCGTCGGTTGCCGGCGGGAACATCGCCACGGCCTTCCAGATCGACGAACCGGTGAAGCCGTTGACCTGCGTGACGCCGAGCCGCGCCGCGATCCGCGCGGTGTTCTTCATGTCCTCCGCGGCACGCTGACGCACGCCCTCCGCGTCGCCGTCGCCCCACACCCGATCGGACAGGATGTCGCGGTGGCGCTGGTCGATCGGGTCGTCGCAGACGGCCTGACCGGTCAGGTGGTTCGAGATCGCCCAGACCTTGAGACCGTTGCGCTCGAGGATGTCCTTGCGGGACTGCACGTAGGCCTCGTCATCCCATCGCGAGACGTCGAGGTGGTCCCCCCAGCAGGCGATCTCGAGACCGTCATAGCCCCATTCGCCGGCGAGGCGCGCCACCTCCTCGAAGGGGAGGTCGGCCCACTGGCCCGTGAAGAGGGTGATCGGACGAGGCATCGCAGCTCCTTTGCTTTGTTGTTGGGTCAAACCTATCCGCTGAGCTCCGTCGGCTCAGCGTGTCGGCCAGGAAACTCCGGCGCCGACCCGGACCCATGCCGAATCGTTCGCCGAGCTCTCCTCGACGGCCGCGAGCACACGCTGCACGGACAGCCCCTCTTCGAACGACGGATGCGGGTCGCTGCCCTCGGCGATCGCTGTGACCAAGTCGACGACCTGGTGGCTGAACCCGTGCTCGTAGCCGAGCATGTGTCCCGCCGGCCACCACGCGGCGACGTAGGGATGCTGAGCCTCGGTGACGAGGATGCGCGTGAAGCCCTGCGTCGCCTCCGGCGCCGTCCGGTCGTAGAACCAGAGCGTGTTGAGGTCTTCGAGGTCGAAGCGCAGGGCGCCCTTGTCGCCCGACACCTCGATCGAGAGGTCGTTCTTGCGGCCCGTGGCGAAGCGCGTCGCCTCGAAGGAGACCAGCGCGCCCGTTGCGAGGCGTCCGGTGAAGATCGCGACGTCGTCGACGGTGACCTCCCCGTAGCCTTCCGCGGCCGTACCGGAAAGACCCGAGCCCTGGCCGAGCAGCGGACGCTCCTTGACGATCGTGTCGATGACGCCCGACACCGCGTCCACCGAGAGCCCCGTGACGAACTGCGTCATGTCGATGATGTGCGCGCCGATGTCACCCAGAGCGCCGGACCCGGCGTGCTCCTTCTGGAGGCGCCACGCGAGCGGCATCTCGGGATCGACGAGCCAGTCCTGCCGGTAGGCGGCGCGCACCTGCGCGATCCTGCCGACGGCGCCCTGTGCGATGAGATCGCGCAGGAACGTCACGGCAGGGACGCGACGGTAGGTGAAGCCGACCATCGAGCGGATGCCCCGCGCCGCGGCGCGGGCCGCGGCATCCGCCATCGCTTCCGCCTCTTCGACGGTGTTGGCGAGCGGCTTCTCGCACAGCACGTGCTTGCCGGCCTCGAGCGCGGCGATCGCGATCTCGGCGTGCGAGTCGCCGGGTGTCACGATGTCGACGATGTCGATGTCGTCGCGCGCGATGACCTCGCGCCAGTCGGTCGCGGACTCCTGCCAGCCCCACTGGGCCGCGGCATCCTGAACCGCCTCGGCGTTGCGGCCCACCACGACGGCCATCTCGACGTCCGCGGGCAGCGAGAACATGCGCGGCGCCTGACGCCAGCCCACGGAGTGGGCGGACCCCATGAAGCCGTATCCGATCATCGCGACCCGCAGCGGCCGACCGCCGGTCATGCCAGCACGACCTCGCGCTCGACGGGCACGCGGTTGGTGACGTACCGGCCGGGGCCGCCGTCGACACCCGGCATGATCTGCATGTAGAGCAGGCGCATCGTGAGGACGACTTCGACGGTCAGCTTCTCGCCCGGCTCCGGCGTGCGACCGAGGTCGATGACGACCTCGGGCTTGTCTGCGACGAACCACAGCGTCTCGGACTGCTCGGGCAGCTCCTCGATGCGGTAGCTCTTGCCCTGCAGCTCGAAGCGGAGCGAGTCCTTGGGGATCTCGACGCCGTTGACGGCTGCCGCCACATCGTCAACCGCCGACAGCCAGAGGCTCCGGTACCACGGCAGCTGAACCGAGACGGCGATGCCGTTGTCGGTGCGACGGACGTCTTTCTCGGAGAAGAGGGAATTGTGAGTGGCCATGGCTGTTCCTCAGGCGTAGGTGTCGGTGAAGGTCTCATGCGGCACGGGCGGCGCCGGCTCGAGCTTCTGCACCGTCTCGGGGCTGTACGGGTGGTTGTTCGACGGCACGGGTTCGTCGGCGGGCGGCATGAAGACGGGCTTCCCGTCGTCGCCGAAGTACATGAGGTCGAGGTCGAACGCGCCCTGGTTCTTCAGCCCGAAGCTCACCCAGTTCTCCTCGAACGGCGCGCGCGCCAGCTCGTAGCAGCGGAACTTCCAGAACTTCCACTCGCCGTCCTGCTTGAGGAAGTCGATCGCGTATTTGCACCACACCCAGTGCGCCCAGACCTTCTTGCCGAGCACCTCCTCAGGCGAGTACATGTCCGGGAAAGCCTTTGCGACCTCCGGGTCGGTGAGGCCCGACTCGGTTCCGGCCATGAGCCAGACACCCTTCGCGGTCTCGCCGTCGGCGGCGACCTCGATGACGGGCGTCGTCGTGGCGTGCAGGATGAGCTTGCCCTCGGGCGTCGGCCGTCCGCGGTGGTAGCGCGTCACGCTCTCCCACGTCGTGTACTGGCCGGCGTTGGTGTAGCGGGCGCGGATGCCTTCGGTGCCCTCCTTCACCCAGAGCGGGATGATCTGCTCGTCCTGGAAGGCGTTGTGCAGGTACATGTAGCGGTTGAACAGGTTCTCGACCTGGCCGCGGTCCTCGGCGCGCTGCGCCAGACGCTGCGCGGCGGCGAGCTGCTCGCGGAGGTCGGCGAGCTCGGCGGCGAGCTCCGCGACCGAGATGTCGGCCACACCGGTCGTTGAGCTTGTCGAAACGTCAGACATTGGCGGTCTCCTTCGACTGCTCGGCGACGGTGTCTTCGATGGCCTTGCGCATGAGCGCGTGCTGCTTCTTCACGACGTCGATCGGGTCGACGACGCCGAGGTCGACGAAGGCGTGCCCCTCCCACTCGCTCGACAGGTACCCCTGGTAGCCGCCCAGGACGAACTGCCGCACGATGCGCGGGATGTCCATCGCCGGCTCGTCGCCGTTCTCGTCGATGTCGTAGAACTTCGCGTGCACGTGGAAGATCTGCGGCATGATGTCGAGCCACTCCTCCGGCGGGACGAGTCCGTGCATGTTGAACGCGAGGCGCGTGTGCGGCCCGAAGCCGACCGGGTCGACGCCCTCGCCGACCAGGTAGTCCTCGAACTTCTGGTTCCGCTCGTTCATAGGCATCGGCTCGTGCCAGATCTCGTCCATCACGGCGAAGTGCTTCGGATCCATGCCCATCAGTTCGAGCTGGTCCAGCAGCAGCGGAGACAGGCTGTGCATGGTCGACGAGAAGTCGGCGGTGAAACCGAGGCGCTCGGACTGCAGCTCGTCGTACATCTCGCGCATCTGCACGACGGCCGGGTTGTTCGGCCCGGACGGCGCGTGGATCTCGTAGCCGAGGTACTGGTCGTACTTCTCGGCGAGCGGCAGGAGGCTGCGCAGCAGCTCCTTGCCGTGCGACCGGATGACGACCTTCTTGAAGCCGAGCGTGTGCGCGGTCTTCAGCTGACGGGCGAGGAAGTCGTGCTCCTCGTCGGGCGTCATGTCGCGATCCTTGCGGCGCCCCATGTCGAGGTTCGTGCCGACCGCGCTCGCTTCGAGACCGTACTTCTCGAGCGAATCGAACCACAGCTTGACGAATTCGTCGTCGACGTCGGGGTACGTGCGCAACAGCTGTGCGATGTTGAACTCGACGCCCGGGCCGATCCCCTCCTCCGCGACGGCGGCGATGAGGGTCTCGGGCGTGTACAGGCCGGCGGCGAACTCGCTCGTGAGCGAGTACAGGGTCGTGCCGAGCTTGATGCCCGTACCCGCGATTCCGTTATCGGTGGTCATGCTTTTGCTCCTGTCGTGCTGGGAAGCCACTGGGCCAGCTGCGTGCGGGCGGTCGCGGCATCCCTCGTCATGTGGGAGCCGGCCGCCTCGGCAGCCGAACGCTGCACGGCCTGCTCGTCGCGGATGATGTCGAAGGGGCTCTGCCAGGAGTTCCAGTGCCAGCCCTCGTACTCGCTCGAGATCGCGCCGTTGTAGCCGTTCTCGACGAGCAGACGGATGAGGTCGCGCACGGGGACCGAGGGCTCCTCATGCTGGTCGTCGATGCCGAAGAACTTGCCGTGGACGTGCTTGATCCACGGGAAGATCTCGAGCCAGTCGTCGACGCGCGCCGGCCCGAACAGGCCGGTCGCATTGATGCCCATGTCGATCCCGAGGTCGGGGCGACCGTACTGCGCCGCGAGGCCGATGAACCGGCCGAAACGCTGGCCGTGGTCGGCCTGGTCGGCGGGGGGCCCCTGCTGGTAGAACTCGTCCCACAGGCCGGTGACGGCCGCGAGCAGCTCCTCCGACGCCCCTCGGCGCCGGTACGCCTCGACGAGCGATGGTGCGAAGCCCGAGACGGTCGCACCCCAGTCCATCGTGAAGCCGAGGAACGGCGACCCCACCTTCTCGTAGCGGTCGCGGAGGGCGAGGATGCGCGGGTGCGACGCGTACTGGTCGGCGTGCACCTCGAGGGCGAGGGTGACGCCGTACTCCTCGGCGATCGGGGCGAGCGCCTCCATCGAGTCGGGAGTGATCGAGATCTGCACGCGCGCGATCGGGAAGCCGAGCTTCGCCGCGGCGGCGATCTGGCGGCGCATGTACTCCAGGAGCTCGTCCTGCGTGAGCAGCCGGTCGCGGTGGATGCCGATGTCGGCGTTGACCGCGAGGGACGTCGTCACGAGGCCCGTCTCGGCGATCAGGTCCTTGAACCAGCCGGCGTACTGGTCGTCGATCTCGGGGAAGCCGCGGAAGCTCGAGAAGCCGATGATCTCCAGGCCCGGACCGAAGTTCTCGGCCGCGGCCTTGCGGATGAGCCCTTCCAGGTCGTACTCGCGGCCGTGGAAGGCGCGAGTGAAGCTGTAGAGCGTGACGCCCTGGATGGGCGTGCCGAGCGCGGTCATGCCGCCACCGCCTTCCGTGCGGACATCGTCTTGGTGTCCTTCTCCTCGATGTGCAGCACCTCGTCGGCGCCGATGACGATATACGGGATGTAGAGGACGAGCTCGACCGAGACGGTGTGCTCGCCGTCCTCCGGGGTCGCGATGTCGCCGGAGAGGACCGCGGAATCCGTGGGGAACCACCACTCCTCGGTGTTCGGCGTGAGCTCGGCGAAGGTGAAGGTCTTGCCGTTCATCTCCCAGCGCAGCGAGTCGGCGGGCGCCTCGACGCCGTCGACGGTGAGTTTCGCGCCGGCGATGCACGAGGCCGGAAGGGCGCGGTACCACGGGAGTCGGACCTCGACAGAGGTACGCGTCCCATCGGTCGTGAGCGTTCCCTGCTCGATGATGCGATCGGGGATCACAAGGTTCTCCTGACTACTTTGTCTCTGTTCCTACACTGTAATGTCTGATTTAGACATAAGCAAGCGGAGCGTCAAGTTGCTCCGCGATTTCGGGACGACTTTCGTCCGGCACACGCCGGGGGCGTCGGCGCGTCGCGAACACATCACGCCCCGAACCCCCGCACGCACGCCGCGAGCATCAACCGAGCGCGCGAGCGATCCGGCGAGCGCCGCGGACGGCGAGCGCGACGGAGGTGAGCGTCGGGTTGCAGGCCGTGGCGGTCGGGATGACGCCGTTCCCCGCGACGAACAGGCCGGGCACGCGCCACACCTCGCTGTCGGGACCGCACACGCTCTCGCCGTCATCCGTCTCCCCCATGCGCGTCGTGCCCTGATAGTGCAGCGAGGCGCCGAGCGGCATCGTGAACGGGCGAGGGTCCAGCGGGTCGCCGATCGCGGCGCCGAGCCGCACGATCTCCTCGCGGGCGCGTTGGAGCACGGCATGGTCGTGGTCGGTGAGCCGGTAGTGGATGCCGATCGCCGGCAGGCCGTAGGCATCCAGACGGTCGTCGTCGAAGACGACACGATCGTCGCGCTGCAGGTCCTTCGCGCAGAAGAGGCCGAGCCCGACGATGGAACCGGGCTGCACGAGATCGTCCTCGGCGAGCGGAACCGGCGACGCGTCGAGCTGCATGATCTGCCCGTGGAAGGGCACCTCGTCGGTGAACGGCACCCAGCTCACGCCGCTGTACTCCGCGAGCGTGCCGTTGGCCGGCACGTCGGTGTCGAGATCGGGAAGGTCGCGCAGGCGTGTCGCGAAGACGACCTGGGCCTGGTCGTTGAGGTAGCGACCTAGGGCGTCGGGACGGATGCCGGATGCCCAGAGCACCTGCGGGGTCCGCAGTGCGTCCGCGGCGACGACGACGAACCGCGCGCGCACGGTGTGCGGCTCGCCGGTCCTGAGATCGCGCACCTCGACGCCGGCAGCGCGGCCGTCTTCGACGAGCACGCGGGTGACGAGCGACTCGTCGTGCAGGTGGAAGTTCGGGTTCGACCGGGTGACATCGCCGAGCACGACGTCCGAGCCCGACCACACCAGCCGGCCGTCCTCCCGTCGGTGGACGGCGAGGGGCATCCGCTGCACGCGGGTCTCGGCGACGCGTCCTTGATCCACGGCCGCGGACAGCCGCTCGCGGACGATGTCGCCGAACGGCGAGCCGTCGAAGGCATCCGTCGTCACTCCCAGCAGGCGGTCGCCTTCGGCGAGCAGCTCGTCGAGGTCGTCGAGGAATCCGATCCGCTCGCTGCCGCCGGGTCGCGGACAGGCCGCTGTCCAGTGCGCCGCCATCCCGCCGACGTTGCTCGACATGGCGGCGACAGGCAGCCCGTCCTCGCCATCGAACTGATAGCCCTCCGGCAGAAGGAAAGTGCCAGGGCGGCCCATGCGCTGGCCGCTCTTGACGGCACCCGGGCCGTTCACGGTCGCGGCCTCGGTGTCGGGGCCCTGCGACGCGTGCTGCGCGGCGGCGCGGCGGATCGGATCCTCGATGTTCTTGACGTGCGACCCTGGGGGATCTGAGACGGTGGGGCCGACCTCGAACATCGCGATCGTCGCGCCGGGTGCCCGCTCACTCAGGATCCGGGCGTAGGCGGCCCCCGTCGGACCGCTTCCGACGATCGCGACATCGACCTCGTCGGGGTACCTGCTCACGCGGCCGCCGCCACTTCGCGGATCAGCGCGACGGATGCCGCGGACTCCTGCGTCGGGTAGTACTCGAGGCCGATGGGACCGTCGTAGCCCGAGGCGCGGAGGATCCTCAGCCGCTCGGCCCAGTCGAGCGAACCCGAGCCCGGCTCCCCGCGACCGGGAGCGTCGGCGAGCTGGACGTACTTGATGATGTCGCCGGCGTTCTCGAGCTCGGCCGCCATGTCCTCACCCTCGACCGCGGAGTGGTAGATGTCGTAGAGCACGCCGAAGAAGGGCGAGTCGACCCCGCGCGCGATGTACACGCCCTCGGCCGTGCGGTCGAGCAGCGAGCCGGGGTGGTCGACGCGGACGTTCACGGGCTCCAGCACGAGCGTGATGCCCGATCCGTCGATCTGCGCGGTGGCCTTCTGGTAGATCTCGATGAGCTTGTCGAGCTGCACCTGGCGCTTCCAGCCGCCGAACCCCGTGCCGCTGCCGACGACGATGCGCGGGCACCCGAGGTCCTGGGCGATCGCGACGCCCTCGTCGAGCTTGCGGAAGAACTGCGAGTGATCCCACGGCGGGATCATGAACTGCGTGCGCGGCTCCGAGAGCTGCGCCGTCAGCTGCGTGCCGGTCTCCTCGAGGGCCGCCTTCAGCGCGGGGAGATCCTTGGGCGTCGCCGGGGCATCCGCTCCTGTGGGCCCCCACATCTCGACGGCGTCGAATCCCGCCGCCGCGGCTGCGCGCACGCGGGCGTGGTAGTCGCCGGCCTCGGTGAAGAGGAGTTCGATGTTGGGTGCGAGCTGGTACATGGCGTCTCCGAATCGAAATGGGATGAAAGTGGGCGACGTGCGGCGCGCGGTTCTGCGCGCCGCTCGACGATCCGGCCGCCCCCGAATCGATGGCCGGCGGTGTCAGCCTTTGAGGCCGCCGGCGAAACCCTGGATGAACTTCTTCTGCGCGAACATGTAGAAGAGCAGGATCGGCACCATCGAGATGATGACGACGGCGAAGATCTTGTTCCACGCCGAGACGAGTCCGCCGACGTAGGTGTACATCGCGACGGGGAGCGTCTGCGTCGTCGAGCCGCCCAGGAAGATCAGCGAGTTGAAGAAGTCGTTCCACACGATGAGGCCAGCGAGAATCGCGACCGTGCCGGTGGCCGGCGCCATGAGCGGCAGCACGACCCGGAAGAACGCCTGCGTCGGCGAGGCGCCGTCGATGACGGCGGCCTCTTCGTACTCGGTCGTCAGGCCCCGGAAGAAGCTCGCGTAGAGGAACACCGAGAGGGGCAGCAGGATGCCGATCCAGAGGAGGATCATGCCGATCGCGTTGCCCGTCAGGCCCACGGACCGGGCGCCGATGTAGAGCGGCACGGTGCCGAGCTGCGCCGGCAGGATGATCGCGATGAGCACGAGGTAGAACGTCAGGTTCGTCCACGTCCGCGTGCGCCGTGTGATGACGTAGGCCGCGATCGATCCGAACAGGACGAGCCCGAGGATGGCGCCGGCGGTGATGATCACGCTGTTGAGGATGCTGAGCGGGATGTTGTTGCGGCCCGTGGCGGTGAGCACCTGGATGAACGCGTTGAAGTCGAGCGACTTCGGCGGCGCCACGGCGCTCGTCGTGAGCGCCTCCTGGTCACCCTTGAACGCGGTGACGATGAGGAAGTAGAAGGGCAGCAGCCAGATCAGCGTGACGACCCAGATGAGCACCTCGCGGAGCGCGGTGAGCTTGGTGTAGCGGAACATGTCAGGCCCTTCCGACGGCGTCGCGGTCGCGGGTGGCGTACTGCTGGATGATGGCGAAGACGAGGATGATGAGCGTCAGGACGAGCGCGAGGGCCGAGCCGAAGCCGAACTGGCCGAGCGAGAACGCCTGCTTGTAGACCTGCGTCGCGAGGGTCTCCGTGGCGCCCGCCGGTCCGCCGCCCGTGAGGGCGAAGATCTGGTCGAAGATGCGCAACCCCTGGATGATGCCGAGGGTCGTCGCGATCGCGATGGAGGGACGGATCGCGGGGACTGTCACGTGCCGGAAGCGCTGCCAGATGTTCGCGCCGTCGAGCGCCGCAGCCTCCTCGATCTCGACCGGGACGGATGCGAGGCCGGCGAGGTAGATCACCATGACGAACCCGGTCTGCTGCCAGACGACGGTCACCAGGATCGCCCAGATCGACCACGTCGGGTCGGCCAGCCAGACCTTCTGCAGGTCCGGCAGTCCGATGAGGACGAAGAAGCCGTTCAGCGGGCCGTTGAACTGGAAGATGAACTTCCAGATGTACGCGACCGCCAGAGGGCTCAGCACGACCGGAAGGAACAGCAGCGTCCGCAGGACGTACCGGGTCTTCAGGGTGCGGTTGATCGCGAGCGCGAAGCCGAGCCCGATGACGTTCGTCACGATGACGGTGCCGAAGGCCAGGAAGAGGGTGTTCCAGACCGACCCCAGCAGCGTCGGGTCCTTGAAGATCCGCACGAAGTTGTCGAACCCGATGAACTGCCAGTCGCCGAGGCCGGTCCAGTTCGTGAAGGCGAAGAACCCGCCCGTGAGGGTCGCGGCGTAGTGGACGCCGATCACGAGCACGATGGCGGGAAGCGCCCACCACCAGTGGCCGTAGCTGATGAGGGGTCTGCGGCCCCTCGGCCGCGGCGTCCGCCGTGCCTCGGGAGGCACGGTGAGGGTGCGAGTAGCGTCTTGCTCGATCGTCACTGTCATCTGCTCTCTGACCTCGTCGTCACGCGCCGCCATCGGTGGCGCCTGCAGCAACTCTCACACACTTGAGTCGAAAGCACACATTAGTTGTAGCGATATCCGATATAAGTGGTGCAGACCTCTCCGGTGCTCGAGCAAATGCTCCCCTGACCTGGGGAGAGAGGTAATCAGCGGGGCTATTGCACCACATAAACGATACTAATGTCGAAATCGTGCGAATGTGTGTCAGGCTGAGTGGGCGGCCAGCGGCCGGGCCAGCACCCGAGCTGGCGACAACGAAGTCACGAAAGGGTCGAAATGCCACAGCACTCAGCCTCCCGGCCTCTCCGGTGGTCGCTTCTCGCGGCACCGGTGGTCGGAGTCCTCATCCTCGCCGGCTGCTCCGCAGGGGGCGACACGGGCAGCTCCGGCGGCGCGTCCGGCGATGCCGCGGGCGAAGGATTCAGCGTCATGGTCGCGCAGGCCAACGATCAGGACGACTACTACGCCAAGACGCTCGATGCCTGGTCGAAAGAGACCGGCATCCCCGTCGAAGTGATCCCCTATCCCTCCGAGGCCTACAACACGCAGGTCACGACCCAGCTGCAGGCCGGCAATGCCGCAGACATGATGATCCTCGCGCCCGGCACGGGTCAGCCGATCTCCGTGGTGAACCTGGCAGAGGCCGGTTTCCTCGAGGAGCTCGACAAGACGTCGGCGGGGATCATCCCGGCCGGCGCCGAGGCGGAGTTCTCGGTCGACGACAAGGTCTACGCCCAGCCCACGGCGCTCGCCCCGGTGGGTCTCGTCTGGAACGGCCCGGCCGGCGGCGAGGTCGGTATCGACGAGTACCCCTCGACCTACGACGACCTGCTCGCCGACTGCAAGACGGCCCGCGACGGCGGCAAGACCTTCACCGTGCTCGCCGGCGGCGTCCCGTTCAATACGGGCCTCATGTCGATGCTCATCTCGGCGACCCGCGTCTACGCGGACGACCCCGACTGGAACGAGCAGCGCGCTGCAGGCGATGTCACGTTCGTCGACAGTGGCTGGGAGGACGTCCTCAACGACATCGTCGAGATGGACAAGGGCGGCTGCTTCCAGGACGGCGTCGCGGGCGGCACGTTCGACACCATCACGCAGGGCATCGGCGGCCAGACGTCGCTGACGGCTGCGGTTCCGGGTTCGGCGGCTGCGTCGATCAGCGCCGGCGCGGGCATCGACCTGAACGTCCAGGCGTTCCCGCCCGCCGACGACGGCAAGGCGTTCACGCTGGCCTCGGCGAACTACGCCTGGGCGATCAACGCGAAGGCCAGCGACGGTGCGAAGAAGTCGGCACAGGAGTTCCTCGACTGGGTCGCCCAGCCCGAGCAGTCGAAGGCGTTCGCCGACCTGGCCGGCTTGGTCCCGATCACCGGTGCCACGGCCGACAACCTGCTTCCCGAGTACCAGCCGATCGGCGACCTGCTCGAGAACGGCGACTACGCAGGCCTGCCCAACGCGACGTGGCCGAACCCCGCCGTCTACGACGCTCTCGGCGTCGGCGTGCAGGGTCTGCTGACGGGCCAGAAGACGGTCGACCAGGTGCTCTCCGACATGGACGCCGCCTGGGACAGCTGATCCGGCGACTCTCCTTGAGAAACGTGCCGCCCAGGGCTTCGGTCCTGGGCGGCACTGCCCTTGTCTGACACGAAGGAAGAGCCATGACGAGTGAACGAGTCCGGCGGCTGATCGCCGAGATGACGGATGCCGAGAAGCTCGGCCAGCTCCAGATCGTGTTCCGCCCGAACCGCGAAGATGCCGCTCAGCTCGTGCGGGAGGGGCTGGGGTCGGTGTTCTGGCCGCCGTCGGCGTCGGCGACCAACGACCTGCAGCGCGTTGCAGTGGAGGAGACGAGGCTCGGGATCCCGCTGCTGGTGGGACTCGACGTCATCCACGGGCAGCGCACGATCGGCCCGGTGCCGCTCGCCCAGGCGGCGACCTTCGATCCGGCGCTCGTCGAGGAGCTCGCCGCGCTCGCCGCGGCGGAGGCGCGTTCTGGCGGGGTGAACTGGACCTTCTCGCCGATGGTCGACGTCTCGCGCGATCCCCGCTGGGGGCGAGTCGTCGAGGGGTTCGGCGAGGACGTCCACCTGACGGCGGTCATGGGGCGCGCCATGGTGCGCGGGTATCAGGGCGATGATCTGTCGTCCTCGACGGCGATCGCCGCCACCGCGAAGCATTTCGTGGCCTACGGCCAGCCCGAGGGCGGCCGGGACTACAACGCCGTCGACGTCTCGGAGCATCGCCTGCGCAACGTCTACCTCGAGCCGTTCCGCGCCGTCGTGGCCGAAGGCGCCGCGTCGGTCATGGCCGCCTTCAACACCGTCGCGGGGGTGCCGATGCACATCAACCGCCGCCTGCTGACGGACGTTCTGAAGGAGGAGTGGGGGTTCGACGGCGTCGTCGTGGGTGATGCGGACGGCGTCCGGAACCTCCTTTCGCACGGCGTCGCGGAGGACCTCGCGGATGCCGTCGCCCAGTCCTTCCGCGCGGGTCTCGACATCGAGATGGGCGGGGCGCCGGGCGACGTCGCGCAGTCGGCGCTCGGCAGGATCGACCGCTCCCGCCTGGACGATGCTGTCGCGCGGGTGCTGACGCTCAAGGAGCGCCTGGGGCTGTTCGAGCATCCGTACACCGACGAGTCCGCCGAACGGACCGAGCCCACGGTCGAGTCCCGCGCGCTCGCGCGCAGAGCCGCCGCCCGATCCGCGGTCCTGCTGAAGAACGATGGGATGCTGCCGCTCCGACGTCGCGGCCGCGTGCTCCTCACCGGGCCATACGCGGAGTCGACCGACCACCTGGGTGCGTGGACGCAGTTCTTCGCTGCCGGTGCCGGAAGCGTCGCCGACGAGCTGCGCGCCCACGGTGTGGATGTGACCGCTGTCCCGGGAGTCGACTTCCTCGACGACGTCGATGCGGGAATCGAGGATGCTGTCGCCGCCGCCCGTGCCAGCGATGCCGTGGTCCTCCTCGTGGGCGAGCCGAGCGCGCTCTCGGGCGAGGCCGCGTCGCGCAGCGACCTGCGGCTGCCCGGCCGCCAAGAGGAGCTCATCCTCGCGATCGCCGAGACCGGCGTACCATTCGCGGTCGTCCTCGTGACGGGCCGTCCGCTCGTCGTGTCGGACTGGATCGACGCGGCCCCCTCCGTCGTGGTGGCGTGGCACGGCGGCACGGAGGCGGCGGCGGCGATCGCCGATGTGCTCCTCGGCGACGAGGAGCCGGCGGGACGCCTGCCGATGTCCTGGCCGCGCAGCGTGGGTCAGATCCCGATCGACTACGCGCACGAGAACACGGGCAGGCCGGCCTCCGTCGGCGGCACGTTGACCGCGGAGGTGGCCGACGTCGGCCTGCACGGACCCGACAACCTCCAGGAGAAGTTCACCTCGAAGTACCTCGACCTCGACCTCGGGCCGCAGTTCTCCTTCGGCCACGGGTCGGGCTACGCGGCCTTCACGCACGGGGAGCCTCGGCTCTCGGCACCCGAGATCCCGGCCGACGGCGAGGTGCGACTCGAGATCGACGTCACGGACACGTCCGACCGGACCGGTGACGAGGTCGTGCAGGTCTACGTCGAGGACCTCGTGGCGAGCATCGCACCTCCCGTGCGCCGGCTCGTCGCCTTCGAGCGCCGGACGATCCGGGCCGGTGCGACCTCGACGTTCGCGTTCGATATCGGCGGCGAGCAGTTGGGCTTCTGGGCGACGGATGCCGGGACCCCCACGTTCGTCGTGGAACCGGGTCTCTTCCGGCTGCACGTGGGCCCGACCCTCGCCGCGAGCCAGTCCGTCGAGCTCCGCGTGCGCTGACCCCGCGGCGATCCGCGCCGGTCGGGGCGTTTCGTCTCGGTCATTGAGCGAGCGAAGCGAGACGAAACGCGCCGAGCCCGCGCGGAGACGTCAGCCCCGCGGCCGGTAGCGGAAGTCGCGGAACCGCACTCGCCCGTCGCCGGCGGCGTAGAGCGCGGGGCGCAGGCTCAGCAGGTCGGCCATCGTGTTCGCGTGGTAGCCGGAGGTCTCGTAGCGGATGGCGTGGCGCGTCCAGTCGCCGCCCGGCTCCCGGTACCAGCCCGTCACGATGTGCTCGTCGTTGCGGAGGCGGAACTGCAGACGACGGACCGGCGGGGCCGGCTCCCGCCAGTGCGTCCGATGGCCACCGGCGTAGCTCGGCATCCGCTCCCCATCGATCCCCATTCCGCAGAAGAGTCGATCGTTGAAGAAGAGCAGAACACCGCCCTCCACGCCGTCGTCGAGCAGTTCCACATCGACCTCGAACTCGTAGGAGTGGTCGCCGACGATCAGCGCGAGCGGCGACGTGTCGGCCGGACTCGTGCCCTTCGCCGTCAGGACGAGCCCGTCGTCGGCATCCAGGCGAGCAGCTTCGCCGGGCGCGGGCGCGTGGAACGTCCATCGCTCTCCGAGCCGCAGCACCGAGAAGTCGTCATCGAACGCCTTCGACGCCGGTTGCGCGGATGCCTCGCCCGGGGCATCCAGCACTCCTCCGATGTCGTCCGCACCCGACGCGGGCCAGCCGTCCTCCGTCCACCTGACCGGCTCGAGGAGGATCTGCCGGCCGAGCGTGCGATAGCCGTTCTCGTAGCCGTGCGACACCATCCACCAGTCGCCGGGTCCGGTGCCGCCGAGGATCGTGGCGTGCCCGCGGGACCACCACTTCTCGCTCGCGTCACGGGTGCGGGCGACCGGATTGTGCGGGCTGTTCTCCCACGGACCGTGCACGGATCGCGACCGCGCGACGATGACCATGTGCCCCGTCGGCGGGCCGCCCGTGCCTCCGACGGCGCTCACGAGGTAGAACCACCCGTCGTGCTGGAAGAGCTTGGGCCCTTCCAGCGCGTAGGCCTCGGTGACCCATTCGTCGGGATAGTGCCAGCCGTCGTAGACGTGCTCGAGCTCGCCGACGGTCGCGAGCCCGTCGTCGGTGAGCTGGACGCGACGGATGCCGTTGACGAACAGGTAGCGCTTGCCGTCCTCGCCGACGACGTGACCCGGATCGATCGCCCACCGGATGCCGAGATCGATCGGCTCGGACCAGGGACCCTCCATCGAGTCCGCGTGGATGACGAAGATCGCTGGAGCATCCAACGCCGACCACGGCGCCGGGATGAAGGGGATGTAGATGAAGAAGCGCCCGTCGACCTCGGCGATGTCGACGGCGAACGTGCTGCCGAGGGGCTCGGCGAGCGCAGAGCCGGCGTAGGTCCAGTTCACGAGGTCGGGGGACCGATAGAGCAGCAGCCCCGGCGCCGACTCGAACGACGAGTACGTCATCCAATACTCGTCCCCGACCTTGATGACGGCCGGATCGGGGCGATCGCCGCCGAGCACCGGATTGACGAACGTCGTCGGGTCAGCCACCGGTCACCCCTTCCACGACCGGTGCGTTGGCGTCACTCAGACCCATGTGTTCCTCCGGCCATTCGAAGCAGGGTGATCCGCGCTGCACCGACGCGATCGACGGGGACGACCTGGAGGCGCTCGTCTCCGTTGAGCACTCGACCGGGCACGATGCCGTCCTCGCCGAGGAGCAGTTCGACGACGGAGTCGTACTCGACGACCCGGTCGTCTGCGGTGAAGTCGAGCTTCACCCCTTGCCCCACGACGATCCAGCTGTCGTCGTCCTCTGCGAATACCAGGGCGAACGGCCGGGTTTCACCCGGTGTCGGGACAGGCTCGCGCGGAAGGGTCTCGTCCGGAACCGGCAGCGCCTCGTCCGGCAACTGCACGCCCACGTCCAGGAGGAAGTTCCGCACGATGTCGTTGAGGCTGCGCGCGCTCACCGTGAGGTCGCCGACCGGCGCTTCCGTCACCTCGGTGCCCGGCTCGACCACGACCGCGCCGATGCGGCCCTGCTGCTGGGCGCGGGCGATCTCGTGCTCGAAAGCAGTGAGGTACGCGAACGTCGCGGCCACCTGACCGTCGGGGTTGGCTCCGTCGATCCCGAACCCCGACCACCCGATGGCGCGGTGCGTGCCGATCGCCCGGACGAGCTCGCCCGCGCGCAGTCTGCTCTCCGGCACGAAGAAGGGCTGTGTGCCGGTCGCGTAGTCGCGCATCGCGGAGTCGGCGTCGTCGACGTAGATGTCGGGGCCGACGAGCGCCAGCGAAGGAGCCGCGACGCGCCAGACGTCTATGACGCGGCTCGACGGCCCGCCGCTCGGCCACTGCCCGGGCTCTTCCTGCCCCGGCTGAGGTCCGAGCCAGGCGTTCGCGTACATCGGGATGCGCTTGGCCGCCTGCCCCCGCGCCGCCACCCGCTCCACGTACGAGGCGATCGCCCACGCCATGAAGACCTCATCGGCGTCGGCGCTGTCGCCGAACACCTCGCTCCAGGTCCCTCCGTCACGCCGCCCCCGCTCGACCCAGAGGCAGTGCATGAGGGATGCCTCGTCACCCTCTCGCGCCGCGGCGATGAGCGCATCCGGCACGCCTTCGGCCCACGCCGACGCGGCGGGATCGCTCCGGTCGCGGCTGTCGCGGAGCAGTCCGGACTCGTTCTCCACCTGCACGAGAGCGACGACGTCCGACTCGTCGCTCTCGACGAGGTGGCGCATCAGGGCCTCGAATGCCGTACCGTCCGCCGCGCAGAGCGCTTCGCTGAAAACGGACAGCACGGGCGTCGGCGTCACTCCCGAGTAGTGGAAGGCGCTCCCTTTCGTCGTGGGATGGACGACCGCTCGGGGGAAGCGCTCCTGATCAGCACGCACCCAACGAGGAGCGTAGGTGGATGTCGCGTTCTTGAAGGCTCCGAACCACAGGAGCACGAGGTTCAGCTCGAGGCGGGCCGCCTCCTCGAGCATCGCGTCGACCAGTGCGAAGTCGAAGACGCCCTCCCGCGGCTCGGTCAGCGCCCAGCTCACCGGCGCCAGGACGGTGTTGGCATTGACGCGCTGAGCGTGGGCGAACGACTCGCGGATCGCCGCCGCCGACGAGCTCGACGAGTTGTGCACCTGCCCGCCGAGCAGCACCCGCAGCTCGGTGCCTTTTCGCAGACGGAGATCCTCGCCGACAGTCCAGCCGCCTTCCGCGGTCACGCGGACCCGCCGATCCACTGGGCGATCGCCTGGACGGTCGGCAGGGCGGTGGGGTCGGATGGCTCGTTGATGTGGCCGTGATCGGCGCCGGTCTCCACCCGCAGGGCCACCGGCACGCCGGCCTCCTCGAGCTGTCGCGCGAAGGCCTCTCCCGAGGGTCGGAGGCCATCGAGCTCGCACACGAGGATGAACGTCGGCGGCAAGCCCTCGGCCGCACCGAGGGCGGCGAACGCATGCGGATCGTCCAGCGCCTCGGCCGAACCGACGAAGTTGAGGGTGAGCACCCCGTGCGGCGACTCGAGGTCGAGTTCGGCCGAAGGATCCGGCGCGTTGGGGTGCACGACGGGGTAGACCAGCACGAGCCCGCCCGGCACGTCCTCCGCGGCATCCCGCAGTCGCGCCGTGGCGCCCGCCGTGAGGTTGCCGCCCGCACTCGCTCCGCCGAGGAGCACCGCGGAGGCCGGCACGTCGAACAGCTCCTCGGCGTGCGCGACGGCGTGGCGCCACGCGGCCAGCACGTCGTCGGACGGCTCGGGGAAGTGCGTGTCGCCGAGGCACTTGACGTAGTCGACGGCGAGCACGGGGATGCCGCGTGCCGCGAGCTCGAGCGCGACCCAGTTCGACTCCGGCATGTCGAGGTGACCGCCGATGAACGCGCCGCCGTGCACCCACACGAGTGCCCGACCGGATGCCTCGGCACCGGCATCCCGGTACACGCGCGCCGGCACGACACGGCCCGCCGGCCCGTCGATCGTGAGATCGCGCGTTCCGACGCCGGCGAGCCGCGGAAAGCGACGCTTGAGCGAATCGGTGTCGATGCCGGGTCGCGGGTCGACCGGCTCGCCGTTCTCCGCGAGCCAGCGAATCGCATCCGACACGGGCAGCGTGCGGAAGTCGACGTCGGTGTCAGACACGCGCGGCCTCCACCGCGTGCATCGACGTCCGGATCAGATCGTGCTGCTTGCGCACGAGCACGAGCGGGTCGACCTCGCCGAGCTCGGCGAAGGCGTGACCCTCCCACTCGCTCGACCAGTAGCCGCGGTAGCCGCCCTCGACGAACACGCGGACGAGCTCCGGGTAGTCGATCGCGGGCTCCTGTCCGTTCTCGTCGATGTCGTAGAACTTCGCGTGCACGTGCAGGATCTGCGGCATGATGTCGGCCCATTCGCGCGGGTCGACGTGCCCGTGCATGTTGAACGCGAGGTGCGCGAACGATCCGAGGCGACCCGGGTCGAAGTCGCGGCTGTTCAGATAGGCGATGAACTCCTGCTGACGGTCGCGCATCGAGGCATCCGTCGCCCAGATCTGCTGAAGGCGATCCACCGCCTCGTCGTCGAGCCCCGCGCGGCGCACGGCCCGCAGCAGGGTCGGCGACATGGCGTGCATGGTCGAGGAGAAGTCCGCAACGAACCCGAGGAGAGGCGAGTCGAGCTCGGCGTAGGCGTCGCGCACCTTGAGTATCTCGGGCGAGTTCGGCCCCATCGGCGCGTGGATCTCGTACGCGAGCTTCAGATCGAGGCTCTCAGCGACGGGGAGCAGCCGGCGGAGGAGCTCGGGCTTGGCGCTCTGGATGCGGACGAGCGGGAAGCCGAGCTTCTTGGCGCCCTGGAAGAGCAGCTCGCTGAACTCGAACTCCTCGTCGGGGGTCATGTCGCGGTCGCGACGGCGCCCCATGTCGAGGTTCGCGCCGAACGAGCTCTCGTCGAAGCCGTGCTTGTCGAAGGCGGCCCGCCACTGGGTGACGAACTCGTCCGAGACGACGGGATACGTCGGCAGAACCTGCGACGCGACGATCTCGATGCCCGGGCCGATGCCGAGCTCGGCCACGCGGTCGAGCAGGCCGTCGAAGTCGTACCAGCCGGCGCGGAACTCCGCACTGGCGGAGTAGAGCGTGAGCCCCAGCTTGAAGGGGTCGTCCGCCGACGCCGGCGGCGGAGCCCCGACATCGGTCACCAGCGCGCGCGGCGGGGCATCCTGGTCCGTCACCGTCAGCGAGAAGCTCTGGTGCACGATGTTCGGGACGTACATGCCGGGGCCGCCGTCCTGACCGGGTGCGATCTGCATATAGGGCAGGCGCAGCTCGCCGAAGATCTCGACCTCGTGCTGCTCTCCGAGCGCGACGGGCACGTCGAGTCGCGCGACCAGCAGCGGGTGGCTCTGGAGGAACCACAGCGTGTCGCTCTGCTCGGGCAGTTCGTCGAGCGCATAGCGCGTGCCGTCCAGCTCGAAGGCGAGGTCGTCGGAGGGTATCTCGGCCCCGTCGACGGTGAGGCGGATCGTCGACACCGACGAGAGCCACAGGCTCCGGTACCAGGGGATGGTGAGCTGCAGCGCGAGCCCGTCGGGGTGCGGGCGGAGGCTGTCGTCGGCGATGAGTCCGTTGGGCATTGTTCTCTCCGGTTCTGGCGGATCAGAGGCGCGCGGCGATCGAGCGCATGAGCGAGTGCTGGCGGCGCACCTGCTCGATCGAGCGCCACGGGATGCGCTCGCCCTCGTACTCGCTGGACAGGTAGCCCGTGTAGCCGGCGTCCTTGAAGGCGCGGAGCACGGGCTCCCACGGGATCTGCTGGTCCTCGAGGTTCTCGTCGATGTCGTGGAACTTCGCCTGGACGAAGACGACGTACTCCGCGATGTCGGCGATGTCGGCCGGGTCGACCGCGATGCCGTCCATGAAGGCCGGGCGACGGCCGGGGAGCTCGCCCGGCTTGAGCGGGATCGGGCGGTCCTGGAAGATGCCGGTGTCCAGCAGCAGGCCGAAGTGCTTGGTGCCGGTGCGCTGGATGAGGTCGATGTAGTCGTCGACGACCTCGTGCTTGATCGGCGTCGGAGAGTGGATCTCAGGGCAGATGATGACGTCGAGCTCGGCCGCGAGGTCGAGCGAGCGCTCGACGGACTCGGTCCAGATCGGGTGAGGGACCAAATCGCTCGACACGACGCCGATCTTGGGCCGGACGAAGCCGAAGCCGAGGCGCTTCGCGAGCCGCAGGTCGCGCTGCAGCATCCCGGCCCCCTCCTCCGCCGTCAGGTCGCGCGCGTTCACGCCGCTCGAGTGCAGCCGCGTGTCGATCCACGAGCCGTAGTTCGTCGGCTCGAGCGAGTACTTGTCCAGGAGGGCGAACCAGCGGTCGATCCACTCGGTCGTCGGCTCGGGGTACCGCTCGATGTGCCCTTCGCCGAGGATCTCGACACCGGTCGCCCCGACGTCCGCGACGGCGGCGAGCGCCGTCTCGAGGTCCAGCACGGTGCCGTAGTCGGTCATGAAGCTGTAGAGGCTGACGCCGTACTTGAAGGGGCCGCCCTCCTCCGACGACGTCAGAGTGATGTGCCGCGAGACGTCATAGCGCGAAGGCTGGTGCTCCTCGGGGATGTACGACATGCGCAGGCGCAGACTCACCGACACCTCGTGCGTGCCCTCCGGCAGCCCGCCGGGAAACGGCACGGTGACGATCGCGGCCTCTTCGAGGGGCCAGCGGACTCCGTCCGAGTCCCACAGCTCCTCGAGCGTGTAGGTGCGGCCGGCGAAGGTCCACAGCGGCACGTCGGGCGCGACGTCGACGAGGCCGCCGACCCGCACCGAAACCCCGTCGATGAGCGAAGCCGCCATGCCCCGGTAGGACGGCATGCGCAGACGGAGCTGGAACCCCGTCACCTGCCCGCCCTCGCGCACGTTGCGGAATCCGACGGACTGGATGAGCTCGCGCTCGAGAAGCATCGATGCTCCTTTCTCCTGGCAGGGGTGACCGCTGCCATCAGGGACGTCTGCCTTCACGCTAACAGCATTTGTCACTTTTGAGCATAAGCAAGACGGATGAGCACATTTCGACGACGGATGCCGAGGCATCCGCCGCCTATCGTCCCGGGCGATGTGGCCTGTTGTCGCCATAGATTGCGTTGATACACTCGGCGCCAGACCTCCGCACCCGAAGGATCACATCGCCGTGACCGATCAACCGCTTCTCTCTCGGCTCGACCTGAACCTGCTCGTCGCCCTCGACGCCCTGCTCACGGAGCGCAGTGTCACGCGGGCCGCGGAGCGACTGCACCTCAGCCAGCCGGCGCTGAGCGCCTCGCTTGCGCGGCTGCGCACGCACTTCAACGACCCGATCCTCGCCCGCCGCGGCAACACCTATGAACTGACGCCCCTTGCCCTCCGGCTCACGGAGCACACGACGACGGCGCTCGACGCGGCGCGGCGGGTCTTCGAGAGCCAGGCGATCTGGACGCCGCACGACTCGACGCGCGAGTTCTCGATCTACGGCTCGGACTACGGGTTCGCGACGATCGGCAAGGCCGTCTCGCGCCTCGCGGCCGAAGAGGCGCCGGGCGTGCGGTTCCGGTTCATGCTGCACAACCCGTCGATCGTCGACGACGCGCTGACGCGTCTGCGTTCGGTGGACGGCATGGTGATCCCGCACGGCCACCTCACCGAGCTTCCGTACATGGACCTCTGGCGCGACGGGTGGGTCGTCGTGGCTTCCGAATCCAACACCGAGATCGGTGACGAGCTCACCATGGAAGCGCTCGGCCGCATGCCCTGGGTCTTCACCTTCCAGACCCGCACCGCCTTCACGTCGGCGGCCCGACAGCTGCAGCAGCTCGGGATCGAGCCCCGCGTCGAGGCGGTGGTCGAGAGCTTCCTCGCACTGCCGCACTTCATCGCCGGGACCGACCGGCTCGGACTGATCCAGTCGAGCCTGACCGACTACGCGTCGAGCGTCAGCGGCATCCGCGTGTTTCCACCGCCCTTCGACGCCACGCCCGTCGTGAACGCCCTGTGGTGGCATCCCGTCCACGGCCGCGATCCCGAGCACACCTGGATGCGCGGTCTCTTCGCGCAGGCGGCCGCCCAGGTCGCCGAGGGTCCCGGTGCCCTCGTCGAACGGGCCTAGCCCGTCAGGATCAGAAGGCAGGATGCCGGTGGCACAGCGCATACTCGTCGTCGGGGGCGGCCCCGCCGGCCTCACCGCGGCGCTCGCCCTGACCCGTGCCGGCTTCGGCGTCGAGATCGCGGAGCTCGAGGAACACCTCGCGCCGGCGGGCATCGGGGTGCTCCTCCAGAACTCGCCCCTTCGGGCGCTGCACTCCCTCGGCCTCGCGGAAGAGATCGTCGCGCACGGCTGGCCGCACGGCCCGGTGCACATGGCGACCGCCGAGGGCCAGGTCTTCGACACGGCGAATCCCCCGGCGCTGGTGCCGGGGCTTCCGCCGACGGTCGCGATCTCGCGGCGTGTGCTCGCGGACATCCTCGGGCGAGCGGTCGCCGGGACCGACACGAGGCTGCGCTTCTCGACGACGGTCGACGTGCTCGCATGGGATGACGAGGGCGTCGACGTCGTCTTCAGCACCGGCGACCGCGATCGCTTCGATCTCGTCGTCGGGGCGGACGGCATCAACTCCCGCGTGCGGCACCTGGCCTTTCCCGACGTGGGTGAGCCCGAGTACGCGGGACAGTCGATCTGGCGCGCCCGCGCACCGCGCCCGGCCGATCTCACCGAGTACTTCATGTACCACGGCCACGGGAGCAAGGTCGGCCTCGTCGCCATCTCGGACGAGCATCTCTACGCGTACGTCGTCATCGACGCGCGGACCGAGCCGGCGCATCGGCGGGGCGATCTCACCGATGAGATGCGCGCGGCGATGGCGGGGTACGGCGGGTGGGTGCCCGAGATCGCGGCGACCCTCGAACCGGGCGCCGAGCTGCGTGCGCTCAAGGCGCTTCTCGTCGACGATCCGTGGGTGCGCGGTCGCGTCGTGCTGATCGGGGATGCCGCGCACGCCACGACTCCGCACATCTCCTACGGCCTCGGCATCGCCGTGGAGGACGGCATCGTCCTCGCCGACGAGCTCGGGCGCGCGTCGAGTATCGATGCGGCGCTCGAGGCGTTCATGGCCCGCCGGTTCGAGCGCGCGCGGATGGTGGTCGAGAACTCGCTGCAGCTCTCGCGGTGGGAGCAGCATCCGCCGGAGGACAGATCGGTCTACGGAGCCCTCGTCGGTCGCACGCTCGGCACTCTCGCCCAGCCGATCTGACCCGCCCCGCCGTCGACCCGGCCGCCCTCCGGTCCCCGAGCTTGTCGAGGGGTCGGACCCAGCAAATCCCTGGCTCCCCACCCCGGCCCCCGAGCTTGTCGAGGGGTCGAACTTCCAACCGATCGATAGCGCGAATTGATCACCTGATCTGGCAGAAACCACCCCTGGAATGTCGGTGGCCCTCGGCAGAATTGATCTATGACGCCGATCGTCGATGAGCTCCGGGCACTCGCCTCGCGCATCGACGAGGCCGTGATGCCGACGCTCCGCGAAGGCGGCATGAGGGGGCTCGACGACACCGAGCTCATCGCCGTGATGCGCGCGGCAGCCCACGTCCAGCGACAACTCGACGCCGTCATGGTCGAGTCCGTCGGTGAGGTCGACGCGCGATCGCGGACGGCGGTGCGAGACGAGCGGCTGACCTCACGACTCGGCTGCCACGACGTACCCGAGCTCGTCGAGCGCGTGACGCGGATCTCCCGCCAGTCGGCGAGCGGCTACCGCAAGGCCGCTCGGGCGGTGCGGCAAGAGGCATCCGTCACCACCGGTCAGCCGCTCGATCCTGCGCTGCCGCCACTCCGGGAGGCGCTGATGGATGCCGCGATCGGCGTCGACGGCCTCCTCCGCGCTGCCGACCCGCTCCTCGCCATGGGCGCTCGGGCGAACCGCGACGACGTCCTCACCGCCGACGCGGTCCTGGCGGCGCACGCGCGGGGTGAGGCCGCAGACGGCGCCCCACCCGCGTCCGCCGATCTCCTCAAGGTGCACGCACAGACGTGGGCGCTGTTCCTCGATCAGGACGGCGCGGAGCCGCGGGAGAACCGCACGACGCACCACCGCTCGCTGACACTCGGCGCAGCCACGGAGCGGGGTGTGCCGATTCGCGGGATGCTGCTCCCCGACGTCGCAGCGCAGCTGCAGCGCATCTTCGACAGCATCCTCTCGCCTCGGACTGATCGCGTGCGCTTCTCCGAGCCGACCGAGAGGGATGACGCAGCGCCGCCGGACGATCGCACCCGCCAGCAGAAGCAGCACGACGCGTTGGCCACCGCTTTGACGGTGGCTGCGGCAAGCGGCGAGCTTCCTTTCGTCGGCGGAGCCCCGCCGACGCTCATCGTCTCGGTGCGCGCGGAAGACCTCGGCTCGGGAACGGGTGAAGGACACGCACACGAGACCGACCTCCCGATCTCGGCCGCGGCCCTTCGGCACGTCGGCTGCGCCGGCGTCGTCCAGCGCGTGGCGCTCGATGACCGCGGGCGCATCCGCCGGCTCGGCACCGAGGAGCGCGTGTTCAACAGACACCAGCGCCGCGCGATCGGGCTTCGCGACGGCGGTTGCATCATTCCCGGCTGCGGCGTGCCGGCGGCGTGGTGCGAGATCCACCACGTGACCGACCACGCCCTCGGCGGGCCGACCCACACCGACAACGGAGTGCTGCTCTGCTGGTACCACCACCGCTATCTCGACAGATCCGGCTGGTCCATCCGGATGAACAGCGGTGTGCCCGAAGTCCGTGCGCCCAGCTGGTTCGATCCCTCTCGGCAGTGGCGCCCTGCCACGACCTCGAAGCCTCGGCTCCTGACCGCCATCCGGCGACAGTGAGCAGACGCGACGCCCCCACCGCCCGGGCCCGCACGCCCATCTTCGATTGCCGGCCCACGGCCGCCCATCTCTCGCCCGGCGGTCGCCAACCCGCGGCCGCCCGGTCCCGGCCCGTGACCCCGTCGCCGGCTTCCTCCGCCGACCGCTGGCCACCCGGTCCCCGAGCTTGTCGAGGGGTCGAACTCAAACCAGCCGCAACTCCGCGTCGATCGCGCCGGCCGTCCGCAGGAGAGCCGGTACATACTCCTCGACGAGGTGCTCGACCGAGTCCCGCGTCGAGCTGGTCGAGACGTTGAGTGCCGCCACGACGGCACCGCTCCGCCCGTGGAGGGGCGCGGCGACTGACCGCAAGCCCGGCTCGAGCTCTCCGTCGACCAGCGCCCAGCCCTGCTCCCCCACCCGGGCGAGTTCCTGTCGAAGCGCCGCCGGATCGGTCAAGGTCCGGTCGGTGAGCTTCTCAGGTGCGGATGCCGAAACCGCGGCAGCCGCGGCATCCTCCTCCAGTCCGGCAAGGAGCACGCGCCCCAGGCTCGTCGCGTACGCGGGGAAGCGCGTCCCGATCGTGATGCGCACGCTCATGATGCGCCGGGTCGGGACGCGGGCGATGTAGACGATGTCGGGCCCGTCGAGCACCGCCGCCGAGACCGACTCGTCGACCTCGCGCGACAGGCGCTCGAGGTGCGGCTGCACGATCTCGGGCAGCGACAGCGCCGACAGGTAGCTGAAGCCGAGCTCGAGCACGCGGGGCGTCAGGGCGTAGGTGCGGCCGGTGCCGTCGCCGCGGCCGCGCACGTAGGCGAGCGTCTCGAGGGTTCGGAGGAACCGCCGGGCCGCGGCGCGAGGCATCACGCTGCGCCGCGCGACCTCGCTGAGGGTCAGGTCGGCGTTGTCTCCGTCGAACGCGCGGATGACCGCCAGCCCCCGCGCCAGGGATTGGACGAAGTCGGCGGATGCCTCGGCATCGCTCATGCTGCCGCCCGGCCCGCCCGGTCGTTGAGGGAGGAGCGGAGCGACGAGACGAAACGCATCTGCTCCGGCATCGACGCCGGTCCGTTGCTTCTCGCCGATCCGGCGCGTTTCGTCTCGCTCCGCTCGCTCAACGACCGAAGGTCGGTGGACCGAAGGTCGGTGGACGACCGTGGACCGCCCATGCGACTCAGCGCTCCAGGACGACTGCGAGTCCCTGACCGACGCCTATGCAGATCGCCGCGACCGCGACCCCGCCACCACGGCGCTTGAGCTCATGTGCGGCGTGGCCGATGATGCGGCCGCCCGAGGCGCCGAGCGGATGGCCGATGGCGATCGCGCCGCCGTGGATGTTGACCTTCTCGGGATCCAGGTCGCTCCACAGGTGCACGCACGCGAGGCTCTGCGAGGCGAACGCCTCATTCAGCTCGACGAAGTCAACGTCCGCCCACGTGCGGCCGGCGCGCGCGAGCGCGCGGTTCGCCGCCTCGACCGGCGCGACGCCGAACACGTCCGGGTCGTTGCCGAAGACGCCCCGGCCGGTGATGCGGGCGAGGGGCTCGGCATCCAGCGCCCCTTCCCTGCCGAGCAGAACGGCCGACGCGCCGTCGTTGATCGGTGAGGAGTTGCCCGCCGTGACGGTGCCGTCCGTCGCGAACAGCGCGCGCAACGTCCCCAGCTTCTCGAGCGTCGTGTCGTCGCGGATGCCTTCGTCGCGGGCCAGCTCGGCGCCGGGCACCTGGATGATCTCATCGTCGTACACGCCCGCGGCCCACGCCTCCCCGGCGAGACGGTGGCTGCGGAGAGCGAACTCGTCCTGCGCCTCGCGCGAGATGTCGTAGATCGAGGCGAGCTTCTCGGCGGACTCGCCGTTGGTGATCGTCCACTCCTTCGGGAAGTTCGGATTGACCATCCGCCACCCGATCGAGGTGTTCCACAGGGTCTGGTTTCCGACGGCGGGGAACGGCTTCGCCGACTTCTCCACGACGAAGGGTGCCCGGCTCATCGACTCCACGCCACCGGCGAGGATGATGTCGGCATCCCCCGCCTCGATCGCCCGCGAGCCCTGGATGACGGCCTCGACCGACGAGCCGCAGAGGCGGTTGACCGTGACCCCGGGAACCGTCGTCGGGAACCCCGCGAGCAGCGCGCCGAAGCGGGCGACGTTGCGGTTGTCCTCGCCTGCCTGGTTCGCGTCTCCGAAGATGACGTCCTCGATGCGCGCGGGGTCGAGGCCGGTGCGCTCGACCGTCGCCTTCATGACGATCGCCGCGAGGTCGTCCGGGCGGACACCGGAGAGGGCGCCGCCGGCGCGCCCGAACGGCGTGCGGACGGCGTCGTACACGTAGGAAGCAGTCATGCTCGGTCTCCTTCTGCTGCGGTCAGCCGCAGTCCGGTGAGTTCGGCGAGGGATTCCACGGTGTTGTCGCCGAAGGCCTCGCGCACGGCGAAGCCCTCCGGCGTGACGTCGAAGACGGCGTGGTCGGTGTACACGCGGGTCACGCAGCCGACGCCCGTGAGCGGATAGGTGCACTCGGCGACGAGCTTCGACTCGCCGGTCTTCGTGAGGAGGTCGGTCATGACGTAGACGGCCTTCGCGCCGATCGCGAGGTCCATCGCGCCGCCGACAGCGGGGATCGCGCCGGGAGCGCCGGTGGACCAGTTCGCGAGGTCGCCGCGCTCGCTGACCTGGAACGCGCCGAGGACGCAGACGTCGAGGTGCCCGCCCCGCATCATGCCGAACGAGTCGGCGTGGTGGAAGAACGCGGCGCCTTCGAGCGCCGTGACGGCCTGCTTGCCCGCGTTGATGAGATCGGGGTCGACGTGCTTGGCATCCGGAGCCGGTCCCATGCCGAGCAGGCCGTTCTCGGTGTGCAGGATGATCTCCTGGTCGGCCGGCAGGAAGTTCGCCACGAGGGTCGGCGCCCCGATGCCGAGGTTGACGTAGGAGCCCTCGGCGATGTCGGCGGCGATGCGGGCCGCGAGCTCCTCGCGACTGATGCGGGCGCTCACTGGTCGCCTCCCTTGCTGTCGATCCTCGAGCTCGTCGAGGGGTCGTCGCCGGTTGCGACGGATGCCGCGGCGTGGGCGAGCGGCCGGCCCTCGAGGTCGACTCCCCCGACGAACCGGCCGTCGTCGAGCCACCGACGCTCGCCGACGGCCACGACGCGGTCGACGAATATGCCCGGAGTGACGACGGTCTCGGGGTCGAGCGATCCGAGCGGCACGACCTCGTCGACCTGCACGATCGTCGTGGTGGCGGCCGAGGCCATGATCGGACCGAAGTTGCGCGCGGTCTCGCGGTACACGAGGTTGCCCCAGCGGTCGGCCTTCAGCGCGCTGACGAGCGCGAAGTCCGCCTTGATCGGATACTCGAGCACGAACTGCCGTCCGTCGATCTCGCGGGCCTCCTTGCCCTCGGCGAGCTCCGTGCCCACGCCCGTCGGCGTGAAGAACGCGCCGATCCCCGCGCCGGCGGCGCGGATGCGCTCAGCCAGGTTGCCCTGCGGCACGAGCTCCAGCTCGATCTTCCCCTCGCGGTACAGGCCGTCGAAGACCCACGAGTCCGACTGGCGCGGGAACGAGCAAACGATCTTGCGGACCCGCCCTTTCGCAAGGAGCGCCGCGAGACCCGTGTCGCCGTTGCCCGCGTTGTTGTTGATGATCGTGAGGCCCGACGCGCCTTGCGCGATGAGGGCGTCGATGAGCTCGACCGGCTGGCCGGCTCGGCCGAAGCCGCCGATCATGACGGTCGACCCGTCGGGGATGCCGGCGACGGCGGCCGCGGCATCCGGAACCGTCTTGTCGATCACGCAGACTCCTGTTCGCTGTGCGAACGGACGTTCGCAAGGTGTATCGGCAACGATACTCGGGATGCCGCGAGCCGGCGCGAGCCGTCCCGTTGGGCGGGAGTGGGGTGAAACCGAGGGTGAGTGGTTGCCAATGGGTCGGGGTTCGACCCTTCGACAAGCTCAGGGACCGGAAGGGCTCAGGGACCGGGGCGGGCTGGGGTCCGGGGTCAGGGCTCGAGGGTGAGGGATGCGGCGATCGGCGCGATGCCCTCGCGGAGGCGGATGATCTCGCGCGCGTGCTCCCACAGCTGCACGTCCTCGGCCGTCGTCGGCGTCCACTGCGGCACGGGTGCGGCCACTCCGTCCTCCCCCGGCACGACGAAGACGCTCAGGCACTGCGTCGTCAGCGTCAGCTCATGGGGCGTGCGCGGATCGGCGGACGAGACCCGGATGCTCACGTGCATGCTGTGCGCGCTCGTGTAGACGATGCGCGCCTCGACCTCGACGAGGTCTCCGATCCGCACGGGCGCGAAGAAGTGGATCCCGCCGGAGTAGACGGCGACCGCACCGCTCGCACCGTCCCCGTCCTTCGCCCACGAGGCGGCGCACGCGTAGGCGGCCTCGTCGATCCACCGCATGACGGTGCCGCCGTGCGCCTTGCCGCCCCAGTTCACGACACCGGGCGGCACGAGGAAGCGCAGCGTGACGAGGGGCGCCTCGGTCGGTGCGCCGTAGTCCTCACCCAGCATCAGCTGCTTGATCTCGGCGCGCGAGGGGATGCGGTCGAGCGCGGCGGCGGCGAGCTTGCGGTCGGAACGGGATGCCGGCTCCCACGCCGGGACCTCGGTCGGCCGCCCGTCGGCGCCCTTGGCGACGAAGATCAGGATGCAGGTCGTCGCCGGCGTGTACACGCGGGTCTCGACCTCGGCCGATGAGACGGTGACCACGACGTGCATGCTCGTGCGGCCCGTGTGCACGAGTCGCGCCTGGACCTCGATGAGACTCCCGGGCGTGATCGGCCGGCGATGACGCACGTTGCCGACGTAGGCCGTGACGCAGTAGGCGCCGGCCCAGCCGACGGCGCACGCGTATCCGGCCTTGTCGATCCACTCCATGACGCTGCCCGCCGCGACCGACCGCCCACCCGCCGCGGTGTCGGCCGGGGTGGTCATGAACCGCAGCGTGATGCGGTCGTCGCGGCCCGCGGCGCGGGCGGAGGGAGCCTCGGTCACGGCGCCAGCCTAGGGCTGCGCATCCTCGTCATCCGCGAAGACCTGCGAGGCGATGCGGAACGCAGTGTTCGCCGCGGGAACCCCCGAGTACACCGCGGACTGCAGGATCACCTCGCGGATCTCGGCCACGGTGAGCCCGTTGCGCAGCGCCGCCCGCAGGTGCATGGCGAGCTCCTCGTGATGGCCATGCGCGATGAGCGAGGTCAGCACGGCGACCGAGCGGGATCTGCGGTCGAGACCCGGCCGCGACCAGATGTCGCCCCACGCGACGCGCGTGATGAAGTCCTGGAAGTCGGCCGTGAGGTCGGTCGTGTTCGCGATCGAGCGGTCGACGTGCTCGTCGCCGAGGACGCGACGACGCACCGTCATCCCCTGCTCCCAGCGCTCGGCGTCGGACAGTCCTTCGTTGGTCGTCATGAGGCGGCCCCTTCCGTGATCTCGTCGAAGAAGCGCAGCAGCACTCCGGCCGTGCCCGCGGGATCGTCGGCGGGCGGCAGATGGGATGCCTCGGCGAGGCCCACCGCCCGCCCGTCGCGCACACCCTCGGCGATCAGCCGCAGCGATCGCTCGTCGGTGACCTCGTCGTGCGCACCCCACACCGCGAGCACGGGCACCCCGATGTCGCGCAGGAGGGGCCGCACGTCGTACCGGGCGAGCGCCTCGCAGCAGAGGGCGTAGCTCTCGTCATCCGTGTCCTGCAGGACGTGAAGCAGCCGACCGGTGATGACGGGATCACGCTCCATCGAGCCCGGGGCGAACCACCGCTGGGCCGAGCCGATGATGAGCGTCGACGTGCTCTGCGCGCGCACTTGGGCTGCCCGGTCGAGCCACCCCTGCGGCTCGCCGAGGATGGCGCCCGAGGCGATGATCGCGGCGGCGCGGACGAGTCCCGGATGCCTCAGCAGCAGCTCCAGCCCGACCGCTCCGCCGAGCGACACACCGGCGTAGAGGAATCTCTGCTCGCCCAGCCCCCGGATGGCCTCGGCGACGGCGTCCGCGATGCCGCCGATCGTGAAGGGCTCACGCGCCGGCGCCGCCGCTCCGTGGCCCGGCATGTCGACGATCACGACGCGGTACCGCTCGGCGAGCGTCGGCACGACGTTCTCCCACAGCACGCTCGACGTGCCGAGCGACGCGCCCAGCACGACGAGCGGCGCGTCCTCGGGACCGACGGGCGCCGACAGGGCGATGGGCGGAACGGTCACGTGTCCTCGTTCTCTCGGGGGGCCGTGATGCGGTCGACGAGATCGCCCGCCAGGCCCGTGTAGTTCGCGGGGTCGAGCAGCGGACCGACGTCGACCGACGAAGTTCCCACCTCGACGAGGGCCTCCTCGACGAGCGCGTCGAGGTCCTCGCCCTTGCCTGCGGCCCGGACGATCCCCGACACGCGCTTCGGCCCGACGATCGGCCCGAGCACGATCGAGAGCCGCTCCGCCAGGATCAGCCCACCTGTCGCGGTCAGGTTCCGGGCGACCGCCTCGGGGTCGACCCGGAGGCCGCGCACGAGCGAGGCGCCGTGAGCCGTCGCCCCCAGCGCGAGGCGCAGCAGCTCGCGGAGCGTCGGCCACTCGGCATGCCACGCGCCGTCCGGCCGCTCGTCGACCGCGAGGGCCGCCGCGAGGTGCAGGGTCGCCCCGAGCTGGGGCGCGCGGAGCGCGGCGGACCGGATGAGGACGGATGCCGCGGGGTTCCGCTTCTGCGGCATCGCCGACGAACCTCCGCCGGAGCCCTCAGCGAGCTCGCCGATCTCGGTGCGCGAGAGCGTCGCGACGTCGGCGGCGATGACTCCCACGGCGTCGACGGCCTGCACGAGAGCGTCGCCGAGCTCGGTGACGGGCCAGCGGGTCGTATGCCACGGCGCTTCCGGGGTCGCCAGCTGCAGAACCTCGGCGTACGCGGCGGTCAGGCGGGACGCGGCATCCCGACCCGCGATCTCGACGAACGACGCGAGCGTGCCGGCGGCTCCGCCGAGCTGCGCCGGGAGGGCGCGGGTGGCGGCGTCGAGTCGCTGCTCGGCTCGGCGCACGCCCCGCAGCCAGTTCGCGGCGCGCAGGCCCACCGTCGTGGGCACGGCGTGCTGGGTCAGCGTCCGGCCTGCGGCGACGTCGTCGCGATGCGCCCGGGCGAAGTCCTCGAGCGCTTCGGCGACCTCCCGCAGCGTGCCGGCGACGAGGTCCGACGCGTCGCGGGCGACGAAGACCAGGGCGGAGTCGAGGATGTCCTGGCTCGTCGCGCCCCGGTGCACCCACGGCCGCACGTCCTCCGGCACCCGGTCCTTCAGCTCGGAGACGAGCGGGATCACGGGGTTGCCTCCGGCGACGGATGCCTCGGCCAGCGCCGCGGGATCGATCGGCGCCGCGCCGATCAGAGCGCGCTGCACGGCGTCGCCCGTCCCGGCGGGCGCCGTGCCGACGATCTCGTACGCACGGACGAGCGCGACCTCGGCGTGCACGAGCGCGGCGAGGAAGGCGGCATCCGTCACCGGCTCGTCGTTGCCCACGGCAACCGGAGTCAGCAGACCGACGTCGACGGGCGACTCGCTCACGATCGGGCCCTTTCGTCCGGGAGCGCGCGGGTCAGTACGTCAGGAAGACCGTCTCGTGCTCGCCCTGCAGACGGATGTCGAAGTGCAGCGATCCGTCCGGCTCGCGCGTCGCGACGAGCGTAGCGCGCTCGCCCTCGTCGAGGGAGGAGAGGAGCGGGTCGGCCGCGAGGCGCTCGGCGTCTTCCGGGAGGTAGATGCGGGTGTGCAGCTTGTCGGGCAATCCGCGCGCGAAGACGACGGCGGCGAAGAAGGGCGCCTCGCCGTCGACCGAGCCGGGGTTGCGCGTCCAGAACTCGAAGTGCCCCTCGTCGTTCGTGTGCGAGCGGCCGAAGCCCGTGAACGTGTGGTCGTCACGGCGGCGTGAACCGCGGCCGCGCGGGATCGTGCCGTCGGAGTCGGCGCCCCAGATTTCGACGCAGGCGTCGGGGATCGGGTGGCCGGCGCCGTCGTAGACCGTGCCGCCCAGCACGATGGCTCCGTCCGAGTGCGGGAAGGCGACCTCGTGCATCTTCGGGTAGTTGAGTCCGAAGGCGAAGAAGGGTCCGATCGTCTGACCGGGCGACGCGGCATGGGTCTTGTCGAGGCGTGCGGCGAGCGCCGCGGCGGTGTCGTGCGTCGCCATGTCAGGCCTCGCTCCCTTCCGGCTCGAACCACGTGGCGTCGGGACCGTCGACGACGATGTCCCAGCGGTAGCCCATCGAGAACTCGGGCACCGTCAGGTCGTGGTCGTAGGCGGCGATGAGACGGTCGCGGTCCTTCTGGCTGCGGATCGTGTTGTAGATCGGGTCGAGGGCGAAGAGCGGGTCGCCCGGGAAGTACACCTGCGTGATGATCCGCTGCGTGAACGCCGCCCCGAAGATCGAGAAGTGGATGTGCGCCGGTCGCCACGCGTTCACGTGGTTCTTCCACGGGTACGGGCCCGGCTTGATCGTCGTGAACTTCCAGTGGCCGTCGTCGTTCGTGACGATCCGGCCCGCGCCGGTGAAGTTCGGGTCCAGCGGAGCGGGGTGCTGATCGCGCTGGTGGATGTAGCGCCCTGCGGCGTTCGCCTGCCAGATCTCGACGAGCTGGTTCGACAGCGGCCGTCCCCACGAGTCCAGGAGGCGCCCCTCGATCGTGATGCGCTCGCCCTGCGGCTCGCCGGTGTGCTGGAGCGTGAGATCCGACTCGATGAGCGCGACATCCCGCTGCCCGTAGGCGGGCGACCACAGCTCGATCGTCTCGGGGTCGACGAGTCGGGGGTTCTTCGTCGGATGCCGCAGGATGCTCGACCGGTACGGCGCGAAGTCGTACAGCGTCGCAGGCAGGCGCTCACCCGCCGCGACGCGCCTCTCGGCGTCGGCGTGCAGGTCGGCGATCTCCCGCGTGATCTGGCTCTGCTCCGGCATGTCGTGCGATGCGAGCAGCGTCTCGGGCGCAGCGGCGGTCTGCTCGAGCACGACCGAGGACGAGAACGCCTCCGCGCCCTGAGGGTCCGAGTCGACGACGGTCATGAAGTCCCCTTCGACGGTTCACACGTGGTCGGTCCAGGGTCGCACCGGTGCCGGAGCACGCCCCGCAGCACTCCCGTTCAGCGGGAGTCGGCGAGGAGAGCGGTACGGATGTCGCGTGCCGCCTGCACCACGAGCGGTCCGAGGCGTCGCTCATCGGCGCGCTCGAGGTGCACGACGACGCCGATCGCCGCGGGCGGCAGCCCGTCGACGGGGCCGAGGGCGGCGGCGACCGAGACGTTGCCGAGGGTCATCTCCTCGTGCGTCGTCGCGTACCCCCGGGCGCGCGTGCGCTCGAGATCGAGCCTCAGCTCGGCCTCCGACGTGATCGAGTGCGTCGTCTCGCGCTCGAGCGGTGCGGCGAAGTACCGCTCGAGCCAGAGCGCGTCCCGCGTTGCGAGCAGCGCCTTGCCGACGCCCGTGGTGTGGAGCGGGTGCCTCCCGCCCATGCGGCTGAGGGTCGGGATCGATCCCGCGCCGGTGAGCCGCCCGACGTAGAGCGCCGAAGCGGTGTCGGGCGTCGGCGCGTCGAGCACGGCGAGATGCACGTTCTCTGCCGTGGCCTCGTAGAGGCGCAGCATGTGGGGCAGGGCCGTCTCGCGCAGCCGGAGCGAGAGGGGCGAGAGCTCGCCGAGCTCCCACAGGCGCGCACCGATCGTGTAGCGGTGGCCGGGGGCGCGCGTGAGCAGACCGAAACCGGTCAGAGACGAGAGCAGCCGGTGCAGCGACGAGCTCGGCAGGCCCGTGAGCTCGCCGATCCGGGCGGCCGACAGCGCGGGCTCATCGTCCGTGAAGCACTGCAGCACGCGCATCGCGCGAGCGAGCATTCCCTCTCCGTCGTCGGCCACGGGTCCTCCTGATCCGAGGCTACCCCGCCCCTCCGTCCGGTCGCCGAGCGGAGCGGCGAAGCCGCGAAGCAGCAAGCGCCGGTCGTCGACGGAGGCCGTGGCATCCTGTGGCCATGGCCAATTCGCCGTCGGGCGACTCGATGACGCAGCGGGTCGTGCGCGTGCTCGAGACCTTCACGGCCGACCGGACCGTGCAGACGGCGTCCGAGATCGGACGGCGGGCGGACCTGCCCTCGTCCACGGCGCATCGGCTCGTCGACGAGCTCGTGCAGGAAGGGCTGCTCGACCGCGACGACGACCACCGGGTGCGGCTCGGCCTGCGACTGTGGGAGCTCGCCCTCCGCGGCTCGCGCGCCCTGCGGCTGCGCCAGGCGGCCCTGCCGTTCATGGAGCGCATCCAGGCCCGGGTGCGCCAGCACACCCAGCTCGCCGTGCTCGAGCAGGACTCGGCGCTCTTCCTCGAGCGACTGTCGCACCCCGACGCCGGCGCGAACATCACCCGCATCGCCGGGCGCCTGCCGCTGCACGCCTCCTCGTCGGGGCTCGTGCTGCTCGCCTACGCCGACCCGGATCTCCGGGAACGCGTGCTCGCCGGCCCGTTGCCCGCCCTGGCCCCCGAGACGACGACGGATGCCTCGTCCCTCCGCCGCACGCTCGCCGAGATCCGCCGGCAGGGCTTCGTCGTCTCGCCCGGCTCGGTCGAGGCGGTGTCGACGGGGGTCGCCGTGCCCGTCCGCGACGAGACGGGCGAGGTCGTCGCGGCGCTCTCGGTCGTGCTCCCGCGCGAGGCGCCGCCCGAGGTCGCGATCACAGAGCTGCTGCGCGCGGCTCGAGACATCCGAGCCGCCCTCTCCGGCCGCCCCGGAATCCAACCAACTTCCCGTTGATCAGGAACGTATCTGCGCTAGCGCGAGCACTCGACCGACACTGGACCACAGCATCCGATCATCCGTCGAAGGAGACGCTCATGACCGCCACCGTTCGCACCCGCGTCGCGATCGTCGGCGCCGGCCCAGCCGGCCTGCTGCTCTCGCACCTGCTCGCGGCCTCCGGCATCGAGTCGGTCGTGATCGATCAGCGGTCCCGCGAGGAGATCGAGACGACGATCCGCGCCGGCATCCTCGAGGAGGGGACTGTCGAGGTGCTCTCGTCCTCTGGGGCGTCCGACCGCATCGTCAGCGCGGCCAACCGCCACGAGGGCATCGAGCTGCGCTTCGCGGGCGACGGGCACCGCATCGACTTCGCCGCCCTCGTCGGACGTGCGGTCTACCTCTACCCGCAGCACGAGGTGCTCAAGGACCTCATCAAGGCCCGGCTCGCCGCCGGCCAGGACCTCCGCTTCGGCGTGACGGCGCAGCGCGTCGAGGGCGCCGAGACCGACCGGCCCGCCGTCTTCGCGATCGACGCGGATGGTCAGCCCCTGACGATCGAAGCGGACTTCGTGGTCGGCGCCGACGGCTCGCGCAGCGTCGCTCGCGCCGCGGTCACGGGGTCGTCCACCGGCGGCTACTTCCGGGAGTACCCCTTCGCGTGGTTCGGCATCCTGTGCGAGGCGCCGCCGAGCGCCGAGGAGCTCATCTACAGCAACTCGCCCGACGGCTTCGCGCTCATCAGCCAGCGAAGCGCGACGGTGCAGCGCATGTACTTCCAGTGCGACCCGAACGTCGATCCGAGCGCGTACTCCGAGGAACAGCTGTGGGATGAGCTGCAGAAGCGCGTGCCCGGCACGACCCTCAAGGAGGGGCCGATCTTCCAGCGGGACGTACTGCGCTTCCGCAGCTTCGTCGCGCACGAGCTGCTGCGAGGGCGCGTCGCACTCATCGGCGACGCCGCGCACACGGTGCCGCCCACGGGCGCGAAGGGCATGAACCTCGCGGTCGCCGACGTCATCGTGCTCGAACGGGCGCTGCGGGCGCTGCTGCTCGACGACGACTCCCGCCTCCTCGAGGCCTTCCCCGAGAAGGCCCTCCACCGCATCTGGAAGGCCCAGCACTTCTCCTGGTGGATGACGAGCATGCTGCATGTGGCTCCGGATGCCTCGGACTTCGACCGTCGCCGCCAGCTCGGCGAGCTGCGCTCCGTCGTGGAGTCCGAGCACGGCCGCGCCTACCTCGCCGAGGCCTACACGGGCTGGCCGCTGGAGGGCCTCGCGTAGATCGCACGTGAGGCGGGTTTCGCGGGGTAGGAGATCGAGCGGACGTAGGACGGATGCGGCGGCTTCCGTCCTACGCCGGCTCCTTCTCCGACGCTGACACCGTCAAGGCGAGGGCACGGGTGTAGAGTCCGATGCCTATGGCCGAAGGCAAACGGACACCGGCAGTCGTCGCGCTCATCGTCGCGACGTGCCTCGTCGCGGCCAACATGCGCCCGACGATCACCGCGGTCGGCCCGCTGCTCGGTCAGATCGGCGACGACACCGGCTACTCGCCCACCGTCCTCGGGCTGCTCGGTGCGGTGCCGCTCATCATGTGGGCCGTCATCTCGCCGCTCGCGCACGAACTGAGCCGCCGGTTCGGGATGTCGCGTGCCGTGACGTGGTCGCTGCTCGTCCTCGCCGTCGGCACGGTCGTGCGGTCGCTCTCGGGCCCCGCCGCGAGCCTCTGGATCGGCACGATCATCATCGGCGCCGCCCTTGCGATCGTGAACGTCCTCATGCCGGCGGCCATCAAGCGCGACTTCCCTCAGCACGTCCGCGGGATGATGGCCGTCTACACGGCGCTCCTCGGCGGCGTCGGCGCGATCGCCTCGGGCGTCGCGGTTCCCGCCTCACACCTCGAGCTTCCGTCGGGCGAGGCGGGATGGCAGTTCGCCCTCCTCGTGATCGGCCTCGCGCTCCTCCCCTTCGCGCTCGGAGCATGGGGGTGGGCGACCCGCGGGGCGTCCCACGGCCGTCAGAGCGGCCGCCCCCGCGGCCGGACCGGCATCTGGTCGGACCGGGTGGCATGGACCGTCGCCGCCTACATGGGGTTCCAGGCATCCACGTTCTACATGCTCCTCACGTGGCTCGCGTCAATCTCGGCGTCGACGGGCCGGAGCGCCGTGGTCGCGGGCATCGACGTCATGATCTACCAGATCTTCTCGCTCGTCGGATCGCTCGTCCTCCCTCTCCTGCTGCGCGGAAGGGCGGAGCGCATGGTCCCGGCGCTCATCCCCGTGCTCGGCATCATCGGCGTCGCGGGCCTCATGCTGGCTCCGCGTGCGGTCATCGCGTGGGTCGTGCTCATCGGACTGTCGTCCGGCGCATCGCTCGCGATGACCCTGACGCTGATGGCCCAGCGCGCGCGTGACCCCGACGCCTCAGCCGCGCTGTCCGGCATGGCGCAGTCGGTCGGCTATGTTCTCGCCGCCCTCGGCCCTGTGCTCTTCGGGTGGGTGCACACGACGGTCGGCGGCTGGGTCGCCCCGCTCGTCCTCGTGCTCATCGTGATGATCGGCCAGACCGTGACGGGCGTCTTCGCCGGGCGGGAGCGCTACGTGCTCGAGCCGCGCTGAGCGCTACGGTGGCGCGCCGGGTCTACCGGGACTCGCCGGGGTAGGCGACGCGGGCGAGCAGGCCGGCGAGCAGGCGCCGATCGTCCTCTCCGAGCTCGCCGTGCAGCGAGCGCTCGGCCGCCTTGGTCGCCGACGCTGCCCGGTCGTGGAGCGCGCGTCCCTCGGCGGTGGCGACCACGACGTTCGCCCGGCGGTCGGCGGGGTCTGGCCGGCGCTCGACGAGCTTGCGCTTCTCGAGCTCGTCGACGAGCGCCACGACCTGGCTCGGGTCGAGGCGGAGGAACTCCGAGAGATCGCGCTGCGTCGGCCGCACCTCGCCGACCGAGAGGGCCAGCACCGAGAACGACCGCACCTTGAGCCCGAACGGGGCGAGCGCCGCGTTGCCCGCCGCCACCGAGAGAGCGTTGGCGCGTGCGAGGAGGAAGCTGAGGTCGGTCCCGAGTCCGCTCTCGCGGAGGCGGTCGGACGCGCTCCGCGCGGTCTCTGACGGCATCCTCGGCATGGCGTCACTGTATCAAAGGATGAGATCGACAACCATTGACATTCTCAATCAAACCGTGGTGTCATGATCGCGGGCGTTCCTCGCCCGTTCGCCTGCGTGTCGCGAAGGAGATTCGATGGAACTCGAGGGCAAGGTCGCCGTCGTCACAGGATCGGGCCGAGGCCTCGGCCTCGCCTACGCGCAGGAGCTCGCCCGCCGCGGGGCCGCCGTCGTCGTCAACGACGTCGACGCCGAGGCAGCCGCCGAGGCGGTCGCCTCGATCGAGCGCGAAGGCGGCCGCGCGGTCGCCGTCGTGGCTCCCGTGGGCCCGACCGAGACCGCTCGGAGCCTCGTGCAGGCCGCCGTCGACACCTACGGCGGCCTCGACATCCTGGTCACCAACGCGGGCGTCCTCCGCGACACCGTGCTCTGGAAGATGAGCGACGACGACTTCGACACCGTGATCGGCATCCACCTCCGCGGCACCTTCACGTGCGTGCGCGAGGCGGCGACGTGGATGCGCGAGCACGAGGTCGCCGGACGCATCATCTGCATCGGCTCGCCCACGGGCCAGCGCGGCAACTTCGGGCAGACCAACTACGCCGCTGCCAAGGCCGGGATCGTCGGCATGGTGCGCACGTGGGCACTCGAGCTGAAGCGCGCGAACATCACGGTCAACGCGGTGATCCCGGTCGCGGCGACCGCCATGACGGCCACCGTCCCCTACTTCGCCGCCGCCGTCGAGGCCGACGCGAAGGGCGAGCCCATGCCCGCCTTCTTCCGGCACGATCTCGGCTTCGGGACGTCCGACGACGTCGCCGGTCTCATCGCCTATCTGGCGACGGATGCCGCGGCCGGCGTCTCCGGTCAGGCGATCGGCGTCGGGGGCGACCGGGTGCAGCTCTGGTCGCATCCCGAGCCCGTCCTCACGGCCTACCACGACGGGGGATGGTCGTTCGAGGCGCTCACAGAGGAGTTCCCCGCCTTCATCGAGGGTCACGAGCAGTCTGTGGGCGAGAAGTTCCCGCCGCTGCCCGACGACCTTCAGCGGTGAGGGCGATCCCGACGATCGGAAGCCGATGACCACCCGCTACGAACCCGCGATCGACGTCGACACATTGACGGCGATCGACGTCCACGTGCACATCGAGGTCGACGGCGACGGGCACCACTCGCTCCCCGACGACCTGGTCGCCGCGGCGTCGCGCTACTTCTCCGCCGAGGGGCCCCGGCCCGACCTCGACTCGGTGGCCGCCTACTACCGCGAACGGTCGATGGCCGCGGTCGTCTTCACCGTCGACGCCGAGACGCAGCTGGGCCACGCGCCCGTCTCGAGCGCTGACATCGCCGAGGGCGCGGCGCATAACAACGACGTGCTCATCCCTTTCGGATCCGTCGACCCGCGCCGCCCGGACGCCCTCGACCGCATCCGCCGGCTCATCGACGACCACGGCGTGCGCGGCTTCAAGTTCCACCCGACGGTCCAGGGGTTCGACCCGAGCGACGTTCGGTTCCATCCGCTCTACGCCGCGATCCAGGATGCCGCGATCCCGGCCCTGTTCCACACCGGCCAGACGGGGATCGGCGCCGGGCTCCCCGGCGGTCGCGGACTGCGGCTGGGGCTCTCCAACCCCATCCTGCTCGACCCGATCGCGGCGGACTTCCCCGACCTGCAGATCATCATGGCGCACCCGTCGGTCCCCTGGCAGGACGAGGCGCTGTCGGTCGCGACGCACAAGCACAACACGTGGATCGACCTCTCCGGATGGAGCCCGAAGTACTTCCCGGAGCAGCTCGTCCGCGCGGCGAACTCGTATCTCAAGAGCCGCGTGCTCTTCGGCTCGGACTTCCCGCTGCTGACCCCCGACCGCTGGCAGCGCGACGTCGCCGCGACGGCGCTCAAGCCCGACGTGATGCCGGGGATCCTCAAAGACAACGCCGTCCGTCTTCTGGGACTCGCGGCCTGAGCCGGCGCCCGCGCGCCGTCGATCCACGAAGGAGAATCACCATGACCACCACCGTCGACTACGCCGACGTGGCCGGGCTCACCGGCACCGACCTCGGCTGGACCGAGTGGCTCGAGGTCACGCAGGACCGCGTCAACCTCTTCGCCGATGCCACCGACGACCACCAGTGGATCCACGTCGATCCTGCCCGCGCGGTCGACGGGCCGTTCGGCGGACCGATCGCGCACGGCTTCCTCTCGCTGTCGCTCACCGTGAAGTTCTGGTCGGAGCTCTTCGACGTGACCGGCGTCACGACGCGCGTCAACTACGGGCTCGACAAGGTTCGATTCGTCTCACCGGTCAAGGTCGGCGCGCGGGTGCGCATGAACGCCGTCATCGCCGAGGTGACGGAGGTGCGCGGCGGATACCAGTTCGCCGTCGATCAGACCATCGAGATCGAGGGCGCCGAGAAGCCCGCCGTCGTCGCCCGGGGGCTCTATCGCTTCTACGCGTGACCCGGGCGTTCGACGCACCGGGCTCGCGCTGCACGCTCGAAGGAGAGTCATGCGCAATCGCGGTATCGGGTTCTGGCTCGCCAAGCGGCGGCTGAGGAACCCGGACAAGCCGGCCATCGTCTTCGGCGACGACGTGCTGTCCTATCGGGAGCTGGCGGATGCCGCCGATCACGTCGCCGCTGTGCTGTGGCATCGGGGCATCCGCAAGGGAGACGCCGTCGCGTACATCGGCGAGAACAGCCCCCAGTTCCTGCAGATGATGTTCGGAGCCGCTCAGCTGGGAGCCGTCTTCGTGCCGGTGAACACCCGGCTGGCCGCTCCCGAGGTCACGCACGTGCTGGTCGACTCGGGGGCCCGCGCCGTCGTGCTCGATCCCGAGTTCCTCGAGCGGGCGATGCCGGGCGTCGAGGCGGCGCGGATCGCCCATGTCATCGTCACCGGAGACGGGGTGCCAGAGCACCCCGGCCTCGCACGCCTCGTCGCCGAGGCGCCGGGCGGCCACACCGCCGCCGACGTCGAGCTCGACGACCCCGCGGCCATCATCTACACGTCGGGCACGACGGGCCGCCCGAAGGGCGCCGTCCTCAGCAACGGCAACCTCACGTGGGTGGCCCTCAACTGCATCGTCGACTACGACATCGCGTCCACCGACGTCTCGCTCATGATCTCGCCGCTGTTCCACGTCGCCTCCCTCGGCATGGGCGCGCTGCCCGTCATCCTCAAAGGGGCGACGCTCGTGCTGGAGAAGGGCTTCGAGCCCGGGCGCGCGCTGTCGCTCATCGAGCGGCACGGCGTGACGATGCTCAGCGGCGTCCCCACGACCTATCAGATGATGGCGGACCACCCGGCGTGGGCGACGACCGACCTCTCCTCGCTGCAGAAGCTCACGTGCGGAGGGTCGGCGGTGCCGACGCGCATCCTCAACGCGTACGAGGATCGCGGCCTCTCGTTCTCGCAGGGCTACGGCATGACCGAGACCTCGCCGGGAGCGACGTCGCTGTCGCCCGAGATGACCCGCGCCAAGCAGGGCAGCGTAGGCCTCCCGCACTTCTTCACCGAGGTGCGCATCACCGACGAAGCGGGCGACGTCGTGCCCCGCGGGACGGTCGGCGAGATCGAGGTCGCCGGTCCCAACGTCTTCCTCGGCTATCACGGCATGCCCGAGGCCACGGCCGAGGCGTTCACCGACGACGGCTGGTACCGCTCCGGCGATCTCGGCTATCTCGACCGCGACGGCTACCTCTTCATCGCCGACCGGCTGAAGGACATGATCATCTCGGGCGGCGAGAACATCTACCCCGCCGAGGTCGAGAACCTCATCTCCGACATCGAGGGCATCTCGGGGGTCGCCGTCGTCGGCGTTCCCGACGAGCGCTGGGGCGAGGTGCCGTGGGCGGTCGTGACGCTCCGCGAGGGCGCGGACGTCGACACCGAGGCGGTGCGACGGCACCTCGACGGGCTCGTGGCCCGCTACAAGCTGCCGAAGAACGTCGTCGTCGTCGAGGATCTTCCTCGCACCGCCTCGGGCAAGATCCGCAAGGCCGACCTCCGTGAGCGCTTCCGGCGCGACTGAGGAAGAGTCTCAGGCGACGAGGCCCGCGAAGTCCCGCACAGCGGGGAAGGCGAACTCGCGATGCCGGCGGGTGAAGAGCTCGAACGAACGGTCGGCGGGCCAGTCGTCCCCCATGTACTGCCGAGGAAGACGGGGGTCGGCGCGCAGCAGCGCCAGCCAGTCCGCCACCAGCAGCGTCCGCGCCGTGACCGGAGACAGGCCGGACGCGGCATCCTCCCCCTCCCAGTGGGCGATGAACTCGTGGTGCGCCTCGCGGATCGTCTCGACGTCCCACGCCATCCGGACGGCGTCGGCCATCGGGAACCCATCGAGTTCGTTGGCCGAGAAGGCGATGACGGATGCCGGGGGCAGGTCCGGGATGATCGCGCCGAGTGCGGCCGCCAGGTCGACGCGGCCCGGCGCGATCCACAGGCCGTCGCGCAGCACCGCGAAGCCCGACCAGGTCAGGGCCGCCCGCAGCCGGTGCCGCAGATCCCGGAGGTTCTCGGGAAGGCTGAAGGTCACGAGGGTCCACCCCTCCCCCTGCGGTTCGAAGGGCGCCGGACCGTTCACACGACCGGATGCCTCGCGCAGCACCTCGCTGCCGTGCGGGGTGAGCTCGAAGCCGATCTCGCGGCCGAGCCGGCGACGCACGAGCATCCCGCTCGCCACCATGCGGTCGAGGTTCGTCCGCACCGCCGGGGCCGCGACCCCGGCACCCTCCAGCACGGAGAGCAGCACGCTGGTGCGGAGCGGCTCGAAGTAGCGGTCGCAGACGAACTCACCGAAGAACGCCAGTAGCAGCTGCCGGGGCTTGCGCGTGAGCACCGACGTGTCTGCGACGGCGCGCGCCGTCGCCGGACCGGCAGTCATCAGGCCGGCGTGCCCGGGCGGACGGCCTCGCCGCGCTTGGCCCGCTGGATCTGCTCGTAGACGTGCGTCCGCAGCTCGGTGAACCGCGGAAGCGCACGCGTCGTGATCTGGTCTCGCTCGGCCGCCAGATCGATCGCCAGGTCCTCCTGCACCCACGTCGGCGACTTGGACAGCACGACCACCCGCTCGCCGAGGTAGACCGATTCGTCGATGTCGTGCGTCACGAAGAGGATCGACATCCCGCGATCGCGGTGGAGCGCGCGCACGAGGTCCTCCAGATCGGCTCGGGTCTGCGCATCTACCGCGGCGAAGGGCTCGTCCATGATGAGCACTTCGGGCTGATAGGCGACGGCGCGGGCGATGGCCACGCGCTGCTGCATGCCGCCGGACAGCTGCCAGGGGTAGCTCCGCGACGCGTGCTCGAGTCCGACGGCGACGAGCGCATCGTCGATGAGCCGATCGCGGTCGGCTCGCGAGAGCTTCTTGTGCTTGAGCGGGAGCTCCACGTTGCCGCGCACGGTGAGCCACGGGTAGAGGCTGCGGCCGTACTCCTGGAACACGAGGGCCATGTTCGGCGGCGGCGCCGTGACGGAGCGCCCGTGCAGCTCGACGACCCCGGCGGTCGGCCGCAGCAGGCCCGCGATGCACTTGAGGAGCGTCGTCTTGCCGCAGCCCGAGGGGCCGACGATGCACACGAGCTCCCCGGCGCCCATCGAGAAGCTGATGTCGCCGATCGCCTCGACCGAGCCTGTGCTCGACTCGTAGACCTTCTTGAGGTGCTCGACCTCGAGGAGCATCTCAGGCACGCTCCACCTCCTTGATTCCGTGGTACCAGCGCAGGACTCGTCTCTCGACGAAGCCGAAGATCGTCGCGAGCAGCACGCCGATGAGCCCGAGCAGCAGGATGCCGCTCCACATCTCGGCGATGAGGTAGTTGCGCTGGAAGTAGACGATCTGGAAGCCGAGTCCCGACGAAGAGTAGCCGAGCTCGGAGATCACCATCAGGATGAGGGCGATCGACAGCGACTGCCGGACGCCGGCCATGATGCGCGGGCTGGCGGCGGGAAGGACGAGGAACCGCAGGCGCTCGCCGCCCGTCAGCGCGAAGGAGCGCGCGGTCTCGGTCATGACCGAATCCGTCGAGCGCACGCCCTCGATGGTGTTCAACAGGATCGGCCAAACGGATCCCACGACGATCACGACGATCTTCATGGCGTCGGTCGGGCCCATCAGGATGACGAAGATCGGCAGGAGAACCGGCGGCGGGACGGCGCGGAAGAACTCGAGCATGGGCTCGAGGAGTTCGCGCAACCACCGGTTCAGTCCGATGAGCATGCCCGCCCCGATCCCGATCGCGATGGAGAGGAGGATGCCGATCCCCAGCCGCGCGAGGCTCGGCAGCACGTCGGTGAAGAAGGCCGGTCCGATCCAGGTGTCGACGAAGGCCTGGAGGAGCTCGGCCGGCGACGGGAAGAACTGAGCGGGGGCGAGCGTCGCCCAGATCCCCCAGATCACGACCAGGATGAGCGGCAGCCCGAGCGCGTACGCGGTGTTCTCGCCGATCTTCGCCCACACGCGCGACGGGCGGCGCGGCGTGACGACGGTGCTCGTGTAGAGGGTCACAGGACCTCCTCCCCTCGGATGGACTGGTGCCACGACAGCGAGCGCCGCTCGATCGCGCGGAAGACGAGGTTGATGAGCAGGCCGAGGACACCGGTCACGATGACGAGTGCGTAGACGGTCGGGTAGTTGCCGGCCGATTGCGCGAAGACGATCTCGCGCCCGAGGCCCGGGTTGCCGATGAACATCTCCGCCGTGATCGCCAGGATCAGGGCGACCGCCGCCGCGAGCCGCAGCCCGGTCATGAGGTACGGCAGGGCCGTCGGGAACACGAGGTGCACGATCTGCTCACCCCGCGAGAGCCCGAAGCTGCGGGCGGTGTCGCGGGCGACGGAGTCGACATCGGCGACTCCGTAGAGCACCTGGATGAACACCTGCCAGAAGCTCGCGAAGACGATGATCACGAGCGCCGCCTGGAGCTGATAGCCGTACATGAGCACGGCGAGCGGGATGAGCGCGACCGACGGGATGGGACGCAGGAACTCGACCGTCGTATGGGTCGCCCGGCGGAGGAACGGCACGAGGCCGATGATCGTCCCGAGCACCGTCGCGAGGACCGTCGCGATGACGAGCCCGATGCCCCACGCGGTCAGCGTGCGGCCCACGTTGCGCCAGAACTCGAGGTCGCGCATCTGCTGCCCGAGCGCGGCGAGAGTCTCGGTGGCCGTTGGGAAGAAGCGCGGATCGACGACTCCGAGGGTGGGCAGCAGCTGCCAGGTCACGAGGAATCCCAGGATGCCTGCGAGACCCAGCCCGAGCTTTCGCAGCGTCCGGCGGCGGCGCGGCGACCGCGCGCGAGGCGGCGCGGCGCCGAGGGTGGCGGTGGCCATGGAGGGTCCGATCGACGGCGGAGTGTGTGGGATAGGGGGGTGGGATGCCTCGGGCCGAGGCATCCCGCCCCCCGGCGGCTCGGCTACTGCTGCTGGATCAGGCGGCTGTAGTCGGGCTCGTTGTCGATGTACCCGAACTCGAGCGCGAGAGCCCCGAGGTCCTCGATGCCGGAGTCAGAGAGGTCCCACGTGAAGGTGGGCAGCGTGATGCCCGCCGCGGCCTCGTCGGGGATCTTGAGGTTCTTGGCGATCGCGGCGCGCACGGCGTCCTCGTTCGAGGAGGCCCAGTCGAGCGCCTCCGACATCGCGGCGGAGTACGACTCGACGAGGTCGGGGTTCTCGTCGAGGAGCTTCTGCGTCGTGATGTTGGTGAGGACCGTGAGGCCGGGGATGGTCGCCTGGTAGGGCTGCACGACCGAGACGCCGCCCTGGCCGAGGATCATGGCGCGGAACGGGTCCGGAGCCCAGGCCGCGTCCATCGTGCCGGCTTCGAGCTGCGCGGGGACGTCGGGGAACGCCACCTCGACGAACTGCACGGCGGAGGGGTCGCCGCCGTCGTCCTGGACGGCTTTGCGGATCGTCAGGTCGCCGGCTGCGCCGATCGTGTTGACCGAGACGGTCTTGCCCGCAAGATCCGCCGGCCGCGTGATGCCCGAGTCGCCCAGCGCCACGACGGCGTTCACGTCGGTGCCGTCGGGGAGGCTGTTGGCGTAGTCCCCGATGATGGTCACGCCGAGGTCCTGCAGATCGGCACGGATCGGTCCGAACGGCTGTCCGATCGCGAACTGGATGTCACCGCTCAGCAGGGCAGGGATGGCGTTGGCCCCGCCCTGGGCGGGAACGACTTCGATGTCGAGGCCGTGGTCTTCGAAGATCCCCTCGTCGATCGCGGCCCAGAGGGCCCCGGTCTCGGCGATGGGCAGGGCGGCGACACGGACGTTGGTCATCTCGCCCCCCGACGCGTCGTCGGTGGGTGCGCTGCTGGGCTGGGCGGCGGAATCGGTGCAGCCTGCGAGGGCGAGGGCTGCGGCGGCGAGGATGCCGAAGCCGGCAAGTCTCTTCTTCATCGAGGAGGCCTCTCATACGGGTATGGGCAGGAACCTCGACGGCGGCTGTCGACGCGTTGCGGAGCGCCAGCACGCCGTCGTGGTGACGCTCTCATGGTGCGCCGCACAGCACCCGAATGTCAATGCTTTCTTGACGATCGACACGAATTGATTGAATATCCGTGCGACCCCTCGCGCGGTCGGGAGTCAGAGCGGGTACTGGCCGGGTTCGCGGCGGAGAGTGATCCAGCGGGTCTCGGTGAAGGCGTCGATGTTCGCCTGCGCCCCGCCGTGCCGCGAGCCGGTCCCCGAGGCGCCGACCCCGCCGAACGGGCTGTTGGCCTCGTCGTTGACCGTCTGGTCGTTGATGTGGACGATGCCCGTCGGGATCCGCTGCGCCATGGCGAGCGCAGCCATGACATCGCGGCTCACGATGCCGAGTGCGAGCCCGTACTCGGTGGCCGCGGCGAGTTCGACGGCCTCGTCATCCGTCGAGTAGGAGACGACGGATGCCACGGGCCCGAAGACCTCGTCGTGGTACGCCGCGGCATCCGCCGGGGTGTTGACGAGGACCGTCGGACGGTAGAAGAGGCCGTCGTAGGAGCCGCCTGCTCGGAGCTCGGCGCCCTGGGCCACGGCATCCTGCACGAGCGTGTGCACGCGGTCGCGCTGCACCTCATCGATGAGGGGTCCCAGGTGCACCTGGCCCGCGGCCGGGTCGCCGACGACCATCGAGTCGGCCTTGGCGCTCAGTTTGGCGACGTACTCGTCGAAGAGCGACTCGTGCACGATGTGCCTGCCCACGGTCATGCAGATCTGGCCCTGGTGGAGGTACGACCCCCACGTCGCGAGATTGACGGCCTGATCCACGTCGGCGTCGTCGCGGATGATGAAGGCCGAATTGCCCCCGAGCTCCAGATGCGCCCGCGTCAAGTGGCGCCCCGCCAGTTCGCCGACGATCCGGCCGGCCCGGGTCGAGCCAGTGAAGGCGATCACGCGCACGTTCGGATCGGCGACCATGGCCTCGCCGACCTCGGCGCCGCCCGGAAGGAGCTGCAGGAGGCCGGCGGGCAGTCCCGCCTCCTCGAAGATGCGCACCATCGACACTCCGCCGGTGACGACGGTCCGCGGGTCGGGCTTGAGCAGGACCGCGTTGCCCAGCGCGAGCGCCGGGGCCACGGCCCGGATGCCGAGGATGAGCGGGACGTTGAACGGCGAGATCACGCCGACGACGCCCACGGGCACCTGCTGGGCCAGCGACAGTCGCGGCTCCTCGCTCGAGAGGATGGAGCCGAGCGGAGCCGACGGGAGGGCCGCAGCCTCGTAGCACTCGGCCGCCGTCACGTGCAGCGCGAAGCCCGCGAGGGGCGGAATCGCCCCGACCTCACGGATGTTCCAGCCCATGATCTCTTCCGCGTGCTCTTCCCAGAGCTGCGCGGCCCGTCGGAGCACAGCCGCCCGTGCGGGATGCGGCGTCGCCGCCCAGGCCTTCTGCGCCTTCGCGGCCCTCGCCGCGGCGCGCGCGACATCGTCGGGCGACGCGATGCCGACGGTGGCGATCGTCTCGCCCGTCGCCGGCGCGATGGAGGCGATCTCACCGCCGCCCGCGGCGACCCACTCGCCGTCGATGAAGATCCGGCCCCGGAACACGGCCTCGTCGATGAGGGATCCAGTGGTCTCGATGGTGGTGGACATCGTCGTTCCTTCCGTCGGGTACGGGGTCAGCCCGCGCTGTGCGCGAGCCGGTGTGCTCGCCTGCCGGGTGAGCTGTCGGCCCACCCCTTGCGGATGACTCGGATCGCGTCGGAGGCGAGCTCAAGTCCATCATCGAACGGCGCCCGCCAGATGGCGAGCATGTCGGCCGCTCCCTCGCCGACGAGCGGCCGCGAGAAGGCTTCCACCCCCCACCGCCCGGTGTAGCCGTCGTCGAGCGCCTGCCGGACGACGGACGACACGTCCACGACGCCCGTGGAGAGAAGACCGCGGCTCGACTGGCCGAGTTCGAGGTAGGCGAGCCTCGGGATCACGGACCGGATCGCGGCGGACATGTCGGCTTCCTCGATCGCCATGTGGAAAGTGTCGAGGTGGATGCCGAGATTGTCCGAGCCGCTCGCATCGACGAACTCGGCGGCCTGCGCCGCCGTGTTGATCGCCGACGTCTCGTACCGGTTGAGCACCTCGAAGGTCATCCGCACGCCGTGATCGGCGGCGTAGTCGGCCACCGCGCCGACCTCGCGCGCCGCGCGCTCGAAGGCGGAGCGCGACGTCGGGCCGCCCGGCGGGCCGAACAGCCCGTACGGCACGCCGTTGAGCTGGTCGCTGCCGAGCGCCGCCGCGAAGTCCACGGCCGCACGGAGCGCCGCCGCTCCCGCGCGGCGCTCGTCGTCGTCCTCCGACGACACGTCGGCCCCCGGACCCTGCCCTGTCATGGCGATGGGAGAGATCCCCGCCTCGTCGTACGTCCGGCGGAGAGCCGCGGCATCCGTCCGTCCCGGATCCAGGGGCGGAAGCACCGCCCGACGGTAGCCTTCCGCGCGGAGCCCTGCGAGCAGGGGCCGGATCCGGTCAGGGGTCGGATCGGCCAGCGCGATGCTGAGGTGATAGGCGACATCGAGATCGAGGTCCAGATCGAGGTTCACGCCGTCGTCCGCTCGATCAGAAGACCGGAAGGTCGAGCCGCTGCTTGAACACCGAGTAGCCGTCGTCGACGTGCACGACCGTGCCGTTGATGACGTTGGCCTCATCCGACGCGAGGAAGGCGACGACGTCGGCGATCTCGTGCGGCTGCGTCATCTTGTTGCGCAGCTGCTCGGAGGCGAAGGTCGCCTTGAGCTCGTCGCTGAACTGGTTGATGATCGCCGTGCCGACACGGCCTGGCGTGATCGCCACGGCACGGATGCCGTACTGGGCGAGCTCGTAGGCTGCCGAGCGCGTGAACGAGATGACGGCGGCCTTCGCGGCGCTGTAGGTGAACGAGAGCTCCGCGGCCTGCTCGCCGTAGATCGACGAGGTGCTGATGATCACGCCCGGTGTCCCCTGCTTCCGGAACTGCCGACCGGCCGCGAGGATCCCGTAGTAGACGCCGTCCTGGTCGACGCGGATCATCGGCGCATAATCCACCTCGGGGTCGTGTTCGAGCAGCGGCTTGCCTCCGGCGATGCCGGCGTTGTTGAAGATGACGTCGAGCTTGCCGAATGCGTCGACGGCCGTCTGGACGGCGGCCTCGACCTCGGCGTACACCGAGACGTCGACGCCGACCGCGACCGCGGTCCCCGGTTCGAGGCCGTCGACGACCTCCTGGGCGCGGTCGGCGTTGATGTCGGCGACCGCGACCTTCGCACCCTCGCTGATGAACTTCTCGACGGTCGCGAGTCCGATACCGCTCGCGCCCCCGGTGATGAGTGCGACCTTGCCTGTCAAACGCATGTGCTCATGTCTCCAAATCTGTGTCGATCGCGGATGGGTCGGCGGCAGGAGCGGGGGTCACCCCCGCCCCGCCGCCGTTCGGAAGAGTCAGCCGAGCTTGTCCGAGGGCGTGATGTCGGCGGCGTTGCTCTTGTCGACGAGCGTCGTCTTCACGGCCTCGAAGTTCTCCGACGGCTTCGTCCCGTCCTTCTGGTAGGCCTTCATGTCCTCGATGACCGAGTCGAGGATCGAGGGCCACGGCTGCTCGATCGTCGCGAGGAACGGACCCCCGGCCTCGATGCCGGCGAGAGCCTCGCTCGTGGCGTCGACGCCCGTCACCCGTGCGTCCGCACCGGCCTCCGAGACCGCCTGGGCAGCGCCCAGCGCCGCATCGTCCCAGCCGACCCACACGGCGTCGAGGCCGCCCGGGTGCGCGGTGAGGTAGTCGGCGACGAGGGCCAGAGCCTCGGTCCGGCCGGTCGCGGGCGAGGTGACCTTCTGGATCTCCCCGCCGGCGATGGTCGCGCCGGCCTTGGTGAGTGCCTTCTCGGCGAGGCTGGCGCGCAGGCGGATGCCGGGGTGCGGGTCGTGGCCGATGACCATGACGGTCTTGCCGTCGAGGCCGCCGAGCGCCTCGTCGAGCGCGCCGACGGTCTGGTCGACGATGCCCTGCTGATCCGTCGTGATGTTGACGACGAAGCCGTCTTGCGGCTCGGTCGCGGCATCCATCGCGAAGATCGGGATGTCGGCATCCTTCGCCGCCGTCACGATCGAGCTGATCGAGGCGATGTCGGTGTACCCGTCGAAGATGGCGTCGGCGCCCTGGCCGATCGCGCTCTCGACGGCGGGGTTCATCTTCTGGAAGTCGAAGTCGCCCTGGATCATGGTGAGGTCCCAGCCGAGCTCGTCGGCCTGCTCCTGCACCGCCTTGACCCACCAGGCGCCGATCGGCGTCTGGTTGCCGGACGTGAACGCGATGACCTTGAAGGGCCCGTCCTCCCCACCTCCGCCGGCGGAGCCGCCGCTGCCGCCGCTGCCGGTCGAACAGCCCGTCAGCGCCAGTGCCGCCACGGCCGCGACCGCGAAGGCCGCCTTGAATTTCTTTCGCATCGATCCACTCCTTTGTTGATTGCGATCGGGTACTTGCATGTCCGAGCGAGTCGTCGCTCGGGGAGGCAGAGCGGGGCTACCGCTCCCTGTGCTTGAAGGACGAGAGGGTCACGGCCGCGATGATGATGAGGCCCGTGACGACCTGCTGGACGTAGGCGTTGACGCCGAGGATGTTGAGGCCGTTGCTCATGACGCCGATGATCGCGACACCGACCATGGTCCCGACGAGGTTCGCGGCACCCGACCGGACGATCGTCATGCCGAGGAAGACGGCCGCGACGGAGAAGAGCAGGTTGTCCTCTCCCTGGACGGCACTGGCGCTCCCGAGGCGGGCGGCGAGCAGGATGCCTCCGACCGCCGACACGAGGCCGGCGACCGTGAACGCGAGGAGCCGGGCGCGCCGGACGTTGACGCCCGAGAGCCGCGACACCTCGACGTTGCCGCCCGTCGCGTACCACCGGCGACCGAGCGTCGTGTACTTCAGGACGAACCAGAGGATCACCGAGATCGCGATCGCGATGAACACCGGGAGCGGGATCTCGAGGAAGCGCCCCTGGCCGAGCGCGTTGAACTCCGGCGGCAGGTTGAACAGCGTCGTGCCGTCGGTGACGAGGAACGCCAGGCCCGTCACGGAGGTCAGCGTCGCGAGCGTCGCCACGAACGCGGACAGGTTGAGATAGGCGACGAGCAGGCCGTTGACGAGTCCGATCAGGAGCCCGACGACGAGAGCGATGAGGATCGCCGGTGCGACCGGCATCCCGTTGAGCATGAGGGATGCCGCGACCGCCCCCGCGAGGGACGAGGTCGCCGCGACCGACAGGTCGAAGTCGCCGACCACCATGACGATCGTCTGCGCGCCGGCGATGATCGCCAGGATCGCCACCTGGTAGAGGATGTTGCGCACGTTCGTGAACGTGAGGAACACGTCCGGACGCATCACGAAGAAGAACACGACGAGCGCGATGAGCGCGAGGACCGTGCCTCCTGACAGAAGGGTCTGCCCCACGGATCGCCGGGGGACGGCCAGAGTGTCGGTCGTGTCCTCCAGCCCGGGGTTACGCGTCGTCGTCATGGGAGTCTGCCTTTCCGTAGCAATAGGCGAGGAGGACCTCTTCGTCCGCCCCCTCGGCCCTGACCGAACCCGCGATCCGGCCCTCGTGCATGATGAGGATCCGGTCGCTCATGCCGATGAGCTCCGGCAGTTCGGAGCTGACGGCGATGACCGTCGTCCCCCCTGCGACGAGCTCTCGGATCAGGCGGTAGATCTCCGCCTTGGTGCCCACGTCGATCCCCCGCGTCGGCTCGTCCATCAGGAGGACGCGGGGGTTGCGGGCCAGCATCTTCGCCAGCACGACCTTCTGCTGGTTGCCGCCCGACAGCTCGCCGACGTGCTGCCGGGAGCTGCGGGCCTTGATCTTGAGGTCCGCCATCCCCTTGTCGACGATGTCCGAGATGCGGGCGTTCGAGACGAGTCCCGCCGAGCTCACCGCGGGGATGTTCGCGAGGGCGATGTTGTCGCGGATCGTCGAGCCGAGGATGACGCCTTGGCTGCGGCGCTCCTCGGGCACCAGCGCGATCCCGGCATCCAGCGCCCGGCCCACCCCCGGGGAGTGCGGCAGCCGCACCTCGCCGACGGTGATGGTGCCGGCGGTGTGCTTCTGCGCTCCCGAGAGGATGCGCAGCAGCTCGCTGCGCCCCGCCCCCGCCAGTCCCCCGATACCCAGCACCTCGCCCCGGTACGCCACGAACGAGACGTCCTTGACCCGGCGGCCATCGAGGCCCTCGACGCGGAGTGCGACCTCGGTGGTCGCCGTGGTTCGCTCCGGGTAGAGGTCTCCCGCAGCTCGGCCCACCATCTTCGAGATGACCTCATCGATGTGCGAGTCGGCGACGTCCTTGGTCACGATCGTCTCGCCGTTACGCATGATGGTGAGCCGGTCGCAGAGCTCGAAGACCTCCTCCAGCCGGTGCGAGACGTAGACGATCGCAACGCCTTCGTCGCGGAGCCTCCGGAGCACCCCGAACAGCTCCCGGATCTCGGTGTCGGTCAGCGACGCCGTCGGCTCATCGAGGATCAGCACCTGCGCGTCCGTCGCGAGGGCTCGGGCGAAGGCGACCATCGTCTGCTGCACGGGCGAGAGCTCGCCCGCGAGCTTGCCCAGCGGGATCCTCTGGTGGATCCTCTCGAGCTGCGCACGCGCCCGGCGTCGAAGCGCCCGCCACCGCACGATGCCGCCGGTCGACGGGGTCTGGTCGCCGAGCAGGATGTTCTCCGCGACGCTGAGCGACGGGATGATCGAGAGCTCCTGATACAGGGCGACGATGCCGGCGCGGTTCGCGACCCGGACGTTCGCGAACTCGACCTCGTCGCCGTCGCGCCAGAGGGTGCCGGCGTCGGGGGCGTAGATCCCGGTGAGGACCTTGATGAGCGTCGACTTGCCTGCCCCGTTCTCGCCGAGGAGCGCGTGGATCTCGCCCGGACGGACCGAGAGCTCCGCCCCGTTGAGGGCATGCACGCCGTCGAACCGCTTGACGATCCCGCGGGCTTCGAGCGCCGGCGCGGCCGCGGTGCGCGGCTCTTCCACAGTGGTCATGCGAGCGCCTCCTCGTCGACGTCGTTGCACCGGATGACGACCTTCGGATGCGCCCCCGTGAGGTGCGCGGCGAAGGCGTCGGTCGCCTGCTCGAGCGGGAAGACGGCCTGGGTGAGCTCGGTCACGTCGAGGTGCGGCAGGATCTGCAGCGCACGGGGGAAGGCGTACGGAGAGACGAAGACGCCGGTGAGCGTCAGCTCCTTGAGGTACAGGTAGTCCGAGAGGTTGAGCGGCAGCTCGTAGTCGGCCGGGTACATGGCCCCGTAGACGACGGTGGCGCCCTTGGCCGCGATGTCGAGCAGCCCCCGCGTCGCCCTCGGCGAGCCGGACGCGTCGACGACGACGTCGTAGCCTCGGCCGGCCGTGATCTCATCGGCGCGCTCGTACTGGTTCTCGGCGACGGGATCGATCACGTGCTCGGCGCCGTGCCGCAGCGCCATCTCGCGGCGCTCGGCGATCGGCTCGATGAGGGTGAGGGAGGTTGCCCCGTGCATCTTGAGCACCTGCAGGGCGAGCTGGCCGATCGGGCCGCCACCGCAGATCGCGACCCGGTCGCCGACCTTGATGCCCGTCTTGTCGGTGATGCGGACGGCGACCGACGTCGGCTCGAGGATGCACCCCTCGAGGAGGGAGACGTCGTCGGGCAGCTTGTAGACCTGTGACTCGTGCCACGTGACGGTCTCGGCCATGCCGGGTCGGTTGTAGTCCTGGATGTGCTCGCAGAACTGCTGCTTGCCCTCCTGGCACGGGCGGCACGTGCCGCAGAACCGCAGGAAGTTCCCCGCGACCCGGTCGCCCACCTGCAGTCCGTTCTTATGGGCACGCTCGCCCAGCGCCTCGATCACCCCTGAGAGCTCGTGCCCGAGCCCGATCGGCACCTCGGTGCCGAAGAACCCCTCGGCGAGGTGGGGGTCGGATCCGCAGATCGCGGAGTATGCGACGCGGATGCGGACGTCCTCGGGGCCGAGCGGCTGCTCGGGGAAGTCCACGACGGCGATCCGCCCGCGCGTGCTCTCGTCCGGGTCGCGCAGACTGCCGATCTTCGTGACGGCTACCGTTCTCATTCGTCTCTCCGTTGAGCGATGGGTTCGTGGGGCTAGACCTGCGTGGCGATGGCGTGCCGGAGCGCCGCGACGGTCGCCGCCAGCCCGTAGCCGTGCTTGTCGCGCAGCTCTTCGTCGTCGCCGAATCCCGCATAGACCTGCGGGATGCCGAGCCGCTCGAAGGACGTCAGACGGATACCGCGATCGGCCACGACGTCCGCGATCCGCGTCGCCAGTCCCCCGTAGGCGAGATGGTCCTCGAGCACGACGAAGCGCCCGCCCGTCTCCGCCGCCGACCGGACGATGATCTCCTCGTCGATGGGCTTAAGGGTGAACATGTCCACGACGCGGACGGAGCGGCCGTCCTTCGCGAGCTCGTCCGCCGCGTCGATCGCCTGGGCCACCGTCGTGCCGTGCGTGAAGATCGTGACGTCGGTGCCTTCGCGGGCGACGATGCCCTTGCCGATCTGCACGTCGTGCTGGCCGGGCTCGTAGAGCACCTTGTCCTTCTTGCCCACGGCGAGTCGGATGTAGATCGGCCCCTGCATCGTCATGGACTGCCGGATGACCTCCCCCACCATCAGCGGGTCGCCGATAGAGGTGACGGTCATGTTCGTCAGCGCGCACATGAGAGCGAGGTCTTCGACGGCGTAGTGCGTCGATCCGCCGTTCCCGACCAGTCCGCCGTGCGTGCCGATGATCTTGACGGGGAGGTTGGGGTAGCAGACGTCGGTGCGCACCTGCTCGAGCGCCCGCATGCTCAGGAACGGAAGCATCCCCGACACCACCGGGATGTTGCCGTCATAGGCGAGACCCGCCGCGATCCCGACCGAGACCTGCTCCGCCAGCCCGACGTCGAGGAAGCGCTCCGGGAACTTGTCGCGGAACTCGACGAGGGTCGCGCCGATGTCCGGCGTGATGACCCACAGGTTGTCGTATTCGTCGCCGAGTTCGGCCAGCGTCGTTCCGATGACGGAACGCGCCGACAGCATCTCTCCGAACGTGAACGTGACAGGCATCAGTCGTTCTCCTTCTCCGTGCCCGCACCGGGACGGGATGCCTCGGCCCGGGATGCGTCGAGCGCGGCCATCGCGCGCTCCAGGTCGGCGGCCCCCAGCGATCCGGCGTGCCAGGCGAGGTTGTGCTCCATGAAGTCGACGCCTTTGCCCTTGACCGTGTCGCAGATGACGACGGTCGGCAGATTGCTGTCCGTCGCGGGGAGCCCGTCGATCGCGGCGACCAGCTGACCCATGTCGTGCCCGTCGACCTCTACGACGTTCCACCCGAACGCACGCCATTTGTCGGGATACGGCTCGAACACCACCCGCTCCTCCGCGAAGCTCGTCATCAGCTGCCGGTTGCGGTCGATGAAGGCGACCAGGTTGCCCAGCTCGTTGCTGCGCGCGGCCATCGCCGCCTCCCACACCGAGCCCTCGCCGGTCTCTCCGTCACCCAGCAGAGTGACCACGCGGTGGTCGTCGCCGCGATGACGAGCGCTCAGCGCCATGCCCACCGCGAGCGGCAGCCCGTGGCCGAGCGAGCCGGTCGAGCACTCGACGCCCGGCAGCTGCACCTTGCACGGGTGCATCCCGTACGCGCTGTCGAGCTGTCCGTACGTGTCGACGATGCCCTCGTACGAGAAGAACCCCCGGATCGCCATCGCGATGTACATGCACACCGCGGCGTGCCCCTTCGAGAGCACGAACCGGTCCCGCTCGGGATTTGCGAGGTCGGTCGGATCCACCCGCAGGCCGTACTCGAACAGCGCGGTCAGGATGTCTGCGCACGAGAGGTCTCCGCCGATGTGCACGGCGCCTTCGTAGGTGCCGCACAGGTGCAGCAGCTTCGAGCGCAGCTCGTAGGCGAGCTCTTCGAGCTCTTCGACGCTGTGCCGCTCGCCGATGTCGAGGGTCTGCGTACTCATCTCATGCCTCCTCATTGAATGACACGGATGCCGGCTCCGACGCTTCACAGCGCGTCCCGCCGGCTTTCGTTTCCCGTCGTCTCCGCTGCTCTGCGGATCGATGCGAGCGACCGTAGCACGATCTTCTTTACAGGTAAACAGGAATGTACCTAAACTTGTTTATCTCGGCGGATAGGGATCAGTGCAAAGTGACCCGACTGCATCCGAGTCCGCAATGACGACACACAGAGAGGTGGTCGAGATGACTGATGTGGAGAACGCGGTGGTGAGCACGAATGCCGCGGATGGCCGGTCGGACACGGTGGTGGGTTCGCCGGTGGGTTCGGGGGTGCGGACGGGGTTGTTCATCGGTGGGGAGGAGCGGTTCACGCCGGAGGTGCTGCGGATCGCGGACCCGGGTAAGCCGGGCGTGGTGGTCGGTGAGGCGGCGTCGGCGTCGCCGGGTGATGTGTCGGACGCGGTGGCGGCGGCACGCTCGGCGTTCCCGGCGTGGGCGGCGTTGTCGGCGCAGGAGCGGGCCGGGATGATGGCGGACGCGATCGCGGGGATCGCGGAGGAGCGGGACGCGGATGCGGCGATCTTGTCGCAGGAGAACGGGAAGATCCGGTTCGAGTCCTGGGTGGATGCGCTGGTGTTCGAGATCCGGTGGGACCTGGCGCTGATGCTCGCCGACCAGGTCGACACCGGGCACACCCTGCCGGTGGTGCCCGGCGCGATCCCGGTGTCCACCGAGGTGTCGTATCAGCCGCTCGGGGTGGTCACGGTGATCGTGCCGTTCAACTGGCCGATCGCGATCCTCGGCGCGGCCCTCCCGCATGCGCTGCTGGCGGGGAACACCGCGATCGTCAAGCCGCCGCCGTCGGCGCCGCTGGCGACCACCCGGGTGGTGCAGCGGGTCGCCGCCAAGCTCCCGCCGGGGGTGCTGAACGTCGTGACCGGCCGGGACGAGAACATGGCCGCGCTGATCACCGATGTCGACAAGGTGTGCTTCACCGGGTCGGTGAACGGGGGCAAGCGGATCATGCAGATGGCGTCGCAGACCCTGACCCGGGTGACCCTGGAGCTCGGCGGGAACGACGCCGCGGTGATCCTGGACGACGCGATCCTGGACGACACCCACCTGGACCGGCTCTACGCGGCGATCTACGACACCACCGGGCAGATCTGCATGAACGCCAAACGCGTCTTCGTGCACCGCTCCCGCCTCGACGAGGTCGTCGAAGGGCTCGCCGCCCGGCTCGAGAAGGCGGTGATCGGGTACGGGCTGGACGAGGCGACCACGATGGGGCCGCTGCACCAAGCCGCGCAGAAAGCGTTCGTCGAGGACATCATCCAGGAAGCGAAGGATGCCGGCGCGGACGTCCGCGAATACGGCACCCTCCCCCAAGGCGACCTCGCCGGCGGGAACTTCCTGCGCCCCGCGATCATCGTCGACCCCGACCCGGGCCTGCGGGTCGTCACCCAGGAACAGTTCGGACCGGTCATCCCGATCCTCCCCTTCGATTCGGAAGACGACGCCGTCCGGCTCGCGAACGACACCTGGGGCGGCCTGTGCGGCTCGGTCTGGACCGCGTCGCCGGAATCCGCCACCCGGGTCGGGTCGCAGCTGGTCTGCGGCTACGTCTGGGTCAACGACCACGGCGCCACCCGCCTCGACCTGCGCGCCCCCTTCGGCGGCATGAAACAATCCGGCATCGGCCGCGAACAAGGCATCGAAGGCATCCGCGCCTTCCAAGACACCCGCGCCATCGCCACCATCGACCCCACCGCCCTCGCCCAGATGGCCCACTAGGGGCCGACCCAGCGGGATCCGGCCGTCATCGGCGGTCGGATCCCGCTCTGTCTGTCACACTCGTTGACACGGAAGGAGCGCTATGGCCAGCGGTGATGCACCGGTCAGCGTGCGCGGGGCCTTGGACGATCTCGTCACGGAGCCTCTGTCGCACATCATCGACCCCGAGAACTTCACCCCCCGCCTCTTGGCACTCCTCTCCAACGCCCTCGTGTGGCGAGAATCGCACGAGCTGCGTCGGCGCTTCGGGCTCGGCACGAACGACTGGCGCGTCATCTCGGCGCTCGCGATCCGCCCGGGCTCATCCGCGACCGAGGTCTCGGAGTTCATCGGCGTCAACAAGGCGGTCGTCTCCAAGAGCGTGTACACCCTCGTGGCGCGCACGCTCATCGTGCTCGTCGACGGGCCCCGCGGGTCGCGCCCGATGTATCTGACCGAGGCCGGCGCCCAGATGCACGAGGAGATGCTGCCCATCTCGGTGAGCGGGCAGGACATCATCCTCGAGGGCATCGAGCCCGCCGACGTGAACCGTCTCAACGCACTCCTGCGGCAGATGATCGAGCGGGTCCGCGACGCCCAGGGCGACGGCACCGCCGCCGACCTCGGCGACTAACCGCCCCCACCCACTGCGGCGCGTCGCACCCAGCGGGTGCCGTCACGACGGCCCCGGCATCCCGTTGCCGGTAACCGCACGCGACCGTAGCCGCGGCATCCGTCCAATGGAAGCCCCCTGCGCGACGCGCGCGCGGGCGCGCAGGATGGCGGGGAACCCTATCCGAATCACTATTGCCAGTACCTATGTCGATAGGTATTGTTTTACTCACCCCGCGGTGCAGAGACGCCCGCAAGAGGAAAGGACCTCGATCAGTGGCACGTACGACTCCCGCCCCGAACCGGCAGGCGGCACGCGAACTGGTCCGCGACTTCTCGCTCGAGATGACCGGCAAAGACGTCCCCGGCCTCGAAGAGGCCAAGCACGCGATCCCGCTCGGCACAAAGATCAACGTCACGTTCCTCGGCAACGAGGACCTCGAGATGCGGGTCGCCGCGGCGAAGGCCGTCAAAGACCTCGGGTTCGTCCCCGTCCCCCACATCTCCGCACGCCGCCTGTCGAGCCAGGACCAGCTCGAGGAGTTCCTCGGCCGGCTGCAGGAGGTCGGCGCGACGGAGCACGTCTTCTCGGTCGGCGGCGACCCGACCACCCCCGAGGGCCCGTACGAGGACTCGCTGTCGGTGATCCGGTCAGGACTTCTCTCGAAGTACGGCGTGCGCGAGGTGAGCATCGCGGGCTACCCCGAGGGCCACCCCGACATCAAGAGCGACGTGCTCTGGCGCCACCTCGAGGACAAGTCCGCCGCTCTGAAGGAGCAGGGGCTGGATGCCGTCATCCTGACGCAGTTCGCCTTCGACACCGATCCCGTCGTCGAGTGGATCAAGAGCGTCCGCGAGCGCGGCATCGGCAGCGAGATCCGGATCGGCACGCCTGGGCCGGCCGGCATCAAGCGACTACTCGGCTTCGCGCGCCGCTTCGGCGTCGGCGCCAACGCCATGATCGTGAAGAAGTACGGCTTCTCTCTCACGAACCTCCTGGGCACGGCCGGCCCCGACCAGTTCGTCACCGACCTGTCCAGCCTCCTGGCGCAGGAGCCCTCCGCGGGAAGTGTCAAACTGCACTTCTACACGTTCGGCGGGCTGCTCGCGACCTCGGAATGGGCGCGCGAATTCAGCGCCGCCCAGTCCTAGGAGGCGACCACCCGATGACCCTGCACAACGACACCTATCTCGATCAGGCGTGCCTCATCGTGCACGGGCCCGACCAGCCCGGGCTCGTCGCGGCCGTCACGGCGCTCGTGACGCGCAACAAGGGCAACATCGTCTCGCTCGACCAGTACTCCGACAATCCGCAGGGCGGCAACTTCTTCCAGCGGGTCGTCTTCCACCGCCCCGACCTGCAGGTGACCCTTCCCGAGATCGAGGCCGACATCGAGAAGACCCTCGAGCCGTACGGGATGGAGTGGCGGCTGACCGATCAGTCGATCCCGAAGCGCATGGCGATCCTCGCCTCGACGAGCGACCACTGCCTGCTCGAGCTGCTGTGGCGTCACCGCCGGGGCGAGCTGCCCGTGACGATCCCGATGGTCATCTCGAACCACACCAACACGGCCGAGGACGTGCGGTCGTTCGGCATCCCGTTCTTCCACGTCCCCTCGCAGGGACCCGACAAGTCCGCCGCGGAGGCGCGGATCCTCGAACTGCTCAAGGGCAACGTCGACTTCGTCGTCCTCGCCCGCTACATGCAGATCATCTCGGAGGAGTTCCTCGACGAGGTGGGCGTGCCGGTCATCAACATCCACCACTCGTTCCTGCCGGCCTTCATCGGCGCGGCCCCGTATCGCAAGGCGCACGAGCGCGGCGTCAAGCTGATCGGCGCGACGAGCCACTACGTCACGAAGGATCTCGACGAGGGCCCGATCATCGAGCAGGACGTCGCACGCGTCAACCACGCCATGTCGGCCGCCGACCTCCAGGCCCGGGGCGCCTACGTCGAGCGTGCCGTGCTCTCCCGCGCCGTGCAGTGGCACGCCCAGGACCGTGTCATCCGGCACGGCAACCACACGATCGTCTTCACCGACAGACCCTGACCGAATACCCCGGATCCCTCACCCCGAGGCATCCCGAACGAACAGAGAGGTTCACCCGTGGCCCGCAATCTGCAAGAGCTGCTCGACGAGAAGGGAAGCGCGGTCGAGCTGCTGCGCAACTCCCAGATCGGCTCGTACATCTACCCCGTCGTGCCCGCCGACTTCCAGAACTGGATCAAGGAGCAGAAGGCGTGGCGCGACACGGCCGTGCTGTACGACCAGTCGCACCACATGGACAACGTGTTCCTCAAGGGCTCCGACGCCATCAACCTCATCCGTGACACGGCCATCAACTCGGTCGAGGTCTTCCCGGTGAACCGCGCAAAGCAGTACGTCCCGACGACCGCGTCGGGCCACGTCATCGGCGACGGCATCCTCTTCCACGAGGCCGAGGACGAGTTCGTCTACGTGGGACGCGCTCCGGCATCCAATTGGCTCATGTACCACGGCGAGACCGGCGGCTATAAGAACCTCGACGTGCAGGTCGACCGCCGCTCGCCCTCGCGCCCCTACGGCGACGCGGTGAGCCGCAGGTACTACCGCTTCCAGATCCAGGGCCCGAACGCGTGGCAGGTCATCGAGAAGCTCAACAACGGACCGCTCGAGCAGCTGAAGTTCTTCGCCATGTCGACGATGCAGATCGAGGGCGCTCAGGTCCGGACGCTGCGTCACGGCATGGCCGGCGCCCCGGGGCTCGAGATCTGGGGTCCCTACGCCGACCACCACCGCGTTCGCGACGCGATCGTCGAGGCCGGCGCCGAGTTCGGCCTCGTCCCCGTCGGGTCGCGCGCGTACCCCTCGAACACGCTCGAGTCGGGCTGGATCCCGTCGCCGCTTCCCGCGATCTACACGGGCGCCGAGGAGCGCGGCTACCGCGAGTGGCTCCCGGCCGACAGCTACGAGGCCACCGGAACGCTCGCCGGCTCGTTCGTCAGCGACAACATCGAGGACTACTACCTCACCCCGTGGGAGCTCGGCTACGGCTCGTTCGTCAAGTTCGACCACGACTTCATCGGCCGCGACGCCCTCGAGAAGATCGACAAGGAGACGCAGCGCAAGAAGGTCACCCTCGCGTGGAACGCCGAGGACGTCACCAAGATCTTCGCGTCGCTCTTCGACACCGAGAACGAGAGCTACAAGTTCTTCGACCTGCCGCTCGCGAACTATGGCTCCGCGAACTACGACTCCGTGACGGATGCCGATGGCAGCGTCGTCGGCTACTCGATGTTCACGGGGTACAGCGCCAACGAGAAGCGCGCGCTGTCGCTCGCGACGGTCAACCCCGGCGTGCCCGAGGGCGCCGAGGTCACGGTCGTGTGGGGCGAGCCGAACGGCGGCAGCAAGAAGGCCTCGGTCGAACCGCACCGTCAGCTCCAGGTGCGCGCCGTCGTGAGCCCCGTGCCGTACTCGACCGTCGCCCGCCAGACCTACCAGGGCGGCTGGCGCACGCAGTACCAGAACGCCTGACCGCACCCCGGTCGTGAAGCGGAGGTCGCCAAGCGACCGCAGACGAAACGCCCCGGACCCACGCTCGAGCGTCGGTCGGGGGCGTTTCCTCTCGCTTCGCCCGCTCGACGACCGGAGGCTCGGGTACCGCTAGCCTCGAACGCGAGAGGAGTCCCATGAGTCTGCGCTACGCCCTGCTCGCCATCCTGCGGGTCGGCCCCCTGTCGGGCTACGACCTGCAGAAGCAGTTCCACCAGTCCGTGGGACACGTGTGGCACGCCCCCGACTCCCAGATCTATCCGGAGCTGCGCAAGATGGAGGCCGACGGCCTCGTCGAGGCCGAGGAGCAGACCCGGGGAGAGCGGGGCACCCGACGGCTCTATCACGTGACGGATGCCGGCAACGAGGCGTTCCTCGCCTGGATGGCCTCGCCCCTCGACTACCAGCGGGTCCGCGACCCCGCACATCTGCGTGCCGCCTACCTAGAGGCGGCCTCGCCCGAGGACGCCCGCCGGTTCCTCGAGGCGCACATCGCCGAGTGGGAGGGCGAGCTCGAGCAGTGGGAGGGCGAGCTCACCCACATCGAGGCGCTTTCCAACCCCATGCTCGTCCGGCGCCTGCAGGTGACCCCCGTCGAGGAGCGCGAGCGCACGATCGCCTACAAGCGCTTCGCGTACGAAGGCCTCGTCGATCGCGCACGCGGCGAGATCGAGTGGGCCCGGCGCGGACTGTCGCTCGTCGACCGGCTGTACCCCTAGAAGACGTACTCCATCAGGTCGACGCCCAGCGTGCGGAAGGCGTCATGGACGCGCAGCCGGTGCATGATCGACAGGTCGTCGAAGCACACGATCAGCGCGTACGACACCCCGGCCCGAGGGCCGGCGATGACCCCCGCCTCGACACGGATGCCGGCATCCCGGCCCGTCTTGTTGATGAAGAGCAGGCCGTGCTCGTCGTTCTCGTGGGCGAACGGGTCGAGCCCGGTGGCCGAGGCCACGAGCGAGAGGTCGTGGTTCAGGCTCAGCCATTCGGCGACCTGAGCGCTCACGCCGGGCGACACCGCCTGCGCGTTCACGAGCGCGGCGAACACCTCGGCCAGCTCGCGCGCCGAGCCGAGCGCGACGTGCGGCGCGTCATCCGGTCCTCGTTCGTCGCGGAAGCGGTCGAGCAGCGCCGCCCGTGAGAGCCCGAGGTCTTCGATGCGCGCGCGCACGGCCTCGAGCCCGACGCGTGCGATCAGGGCGTTGGCGGCGGTCGCGTCGCCCGTCGCCGCCGTCAGGACCGCGAGGTCGGCCAGCGGGAAGGCCGGCGCCTTCAGGTGCTGCCAGACGCCGCCGACGGCGACCGGCCCGACCGACGAACGATCGACGATCTCGAGAGGGTCCAGGGTGCCGGCCTCGAAGGCCGACGCCACCTCGATGAGCAGCGGCACGACGCCGAGCCCTGCGACGGGAAGGGTGACGAAGTCGTCGCCCGAGAGCACCGACGTGCCACGGTCGAGGTCGTTGACCCGTACGGAGATGCGCGCGCCGAAGGCGGCGAGCTCGTCGAGCGACTTCAGAGTCGATGTGAACGACCGGCGTCCGATGGCTGCCCTCTTCGGCAGTCTCCGATTGCTTCTTCTCGACCCCCGCAGCGAGTCAATGGCCCTTTCGGGCTCTGGGGGCGTGCCCACGAGGGCGTTTCCTTTCGGGGTGTTCGGGAAAACGGAAAGGGGGCGCCGCAAGGCGCTCGTGCTGTACATGGCCGTGCTGTTCTGTTGTGTTCGCTGGAAGTGCTTGCGTGCGCCGCTGACCGACCGGGTACCCGGTCAGCGGCGTGCTGGTGTCACCAGATCGTGACGCGTTCGTCCTCCGGCAGCCAGAGGGCGTCCGCGTCGGTCACACCGAAAGCATCGTAGAACGCGTCGATGTTCCGGACGATCTGATTGCACCGGAATTCGTTGGGCGAGTGCGGATCGATCGTGAGAAGGCGGATGGTCTCGGCATCCCGGCCCTTCTGCTGCCAGATCTGCGCCCAGCTCAGAAGCAGGCGCTGGATGCCGGTGAACCCGTCGATCTCGGGCGCTTCCGCGCCGCCGCGCGAGAGCTCGTACGCCTTGATCGCGATGCCGAGCCCGCCGAGGTCGCCGATGTTCTCGCCGATCGTGAGGGCGCCGTTCACCTTGTGCTCGTCCGAGAGCCCCTGCGGGACGAGCGCGCTGTACTGATCGATGAGGTTCTTCGTGCGCTCCTCGAACGCCGAGCGATCCTCGTCGGTCCACCAGTCGCGGAGCGATCCGTCGCCGTCGAAGCGGCTGCCCTGGTCGTCGAAGCCGTGCCCGATCTCGTGGCCGATGACGGCTCCGATGCCGCCGTAGTTGGCCGCGGCATCCCGGTCCACCTCGAAGAAGGGGTACTGCAGGATCGCGGCGGGGAACACGATCTCGTTCATGAGCGGGTTGTAGTACGCGTTGACCGTCTGCGGCGTCATGTACCACTCGTCGCGGTCGATCGGCTTGCCGACCTTGTCGAGCTGGCGGTCGTGCTCGAGCACGTGCGACCGCCCGACGTTGCCGACGAGGTCGGCAGGGTCGATCTCGAGTCCCGAGTAGTCCTTCCACTTGACCGGATATCCGATCTTCGGAGTGAAGGCGTCGAGCTTGGCGAGCGCGCGCTCGCGCGTCTCGGGGCTCATCCACTCGAGGTTCGAGATGCTCTGCCGGTACGCCTCGATGAGGTTCGCGACGAGCTCGTCCATCGCCTCCTTGGCGGCCGGCGGGAAGTGCCGCTCGACGTAGACCTTGCCGATCGCCTCGCCCATGGCGGCCTCGGCGAGACCGACACCCCGCTTCCAGCGGTCGCGGATGACCGGGACGCCCGTGAGCTGCGTGCCGTAGAACGAGAAGTTCTCGTCGACGAACTCGTCGGAGAGGAACGCGGCCCCGGCGTGCACGACCGAGAAGCGCAGCCACGCCTTCCAGTCCTCGAGGCGCTCCTCGGTCAGGAGCGACCCGAGACCCTCCAGGAAGCTCGGCTGGTAGACGACGACCTCCGCGAAGGCATCGGGATGCCCCGGCGCGACGCCGTCGAGCCAGGGCTGCAGGTCGACGCCGACGAGGTCCTGCACCTCGGCCCACGTCTTCAGGTTGTACGTCGCGACCGCGTCGCGGCTGCGGACGTTGTCCCAGTGGTGCTCGGCGAGCTCGGTCTCGAGCGTCGTGATGCGGTCGGCGGTCGCCGACGGCTCGTCGATGCCGGCGAGCTGGAGCATCCGCTCGACGTGCTCGCGGAACGCGATGCGCGTCTCGGCGAAGTTGTCGAGGCGGTAGTACGACTCGTCGGGCAGCGAGAGCCCGCCCTGCACGAGGAACGGCAGGTAGCGCGTGGGGTTGCCCGGGTCAGGCTCGACGTAGAGCGTCATCATGCCGCCCACGCCGTCGCGCTCGAACTCGCCGACCGTCCGCAGCAGCTCGGGGATCGACGAGACGGCGTCGACGCGCGCCAGCCGGTCGGCGAGCGGCTGCGCCCCGAGCTCGGCGATCTTCCCCGTGTCCATGAAGCTCGTGTACAGGTCGCCGATCTTGCGGGCTTCGGTGCCCTCGTCGGCCTGCTGCGACTCCTCGACGATCGCCCGGACGTCCTTCTCGGCCTGCTCGGCGATGAGGTGGAACGAGCCCCAGCGGGCCTTGTCCTCGGGAATCTCGGTGCGGTCGAGCCACGCGCCGTTGACGTGGCGGAAGAGGTCGTCCTGGGGGCGGATCTCAGGGCTCAGCTCAGTGAGCACGAGACCGGATCGGGGGCTCTCGGTCATTGGACCAGGATATGCGGTCGGCTTCGGGTTCTAGGCTCGTGGGATGGCCGCCGACACGCTGAATCGCGACATCCTGCGGCTCGCCGTGCCGGCTCTCGGGGCGCTCGTCGCCGAACCGCTCTTCCTGATCGTCGACGCGGCCCTGGTCGGCCACCTCGGCGTCGTGCCGCTCGCGGGCCTCGGGATCGCCTCGGCGGTGCTGCAGACGATCGTCGGGCTCATGGTCTTCCTCGCCTATTCGACGACCCCCGCCGTCGCGCGGCGCTTCGGCGCGGGCGACCCGACGAAGGCGGTGTCGGTCGGCATCGACGGCATGTGGCTCGCGCTCGGCCTGGGCGCGGGCCTCGCGCTGGCCGGCTTCGTCGCCACGCCGTTCCTGGTCGGGCTCTTCGGTGCGGCGCCCGAGGTCGCCGCGCAGGCCGAGGCCTACCTCGGCATCTCGATGTGGGGGCTTCCCGCCATGCTCGTCGTGTTCGCGGCGACGGGACTCCTCCGCGGCATGCAGGACACCGTGACGCCCCTGTGGATCGCAGGCCTCGGCTTCGCCGCCAACGCCCTGCTCAATTGGGCGTTCATCTACGGCCTCGGCTGGGGCATCTCGGGCTCGGCCGCCGGCACCGTCGTCGCGCAGTGGGGCATGGTCGCCGCCTATGTCGTGGTCGTCGGGCGTCTCGCGCGACGGCACGAGGCATCCGTCCGCCCCCAGCGCGAGGGCGTGCGGGGCTCGGCGCGGCTGGGAGGCTGGCTGTTCCTCCGCACGGTGTCGCTGCGGGTGGCGCTCCTCGCGACGGTCGTCGTCGCGACGGGCCTCGGCACCGCCGAGCTCGCCGGGTGGCAGGTCGCCTTCACGATCTTCTCGACCGCGGCCTTCGCGCTCGACGCGCTCGCGATCGCCGCGCAGGCGCTCATCGGCAAGGGGCTCGGAGCCGAAGACCCGGGGCTCGTGCACCGCGTGCTGGGGCGCACCGTGGCGTGGGGAGCCTGGTTCGGAGTGCTCGTGGGCGCTGTGATCGGCGTGCTGTCGGGTGTCATCGGCCTGCTCTTCACCGGCGACGCGGCCATCGCGGCGCTCATCCAGCCCGCCCTCATCGTGCTCGCCGTCGCGCAGCCCGTCTGCGGCATCGTGTTCGTGCTCGACGGAGTGCTCATCGGCGCGGGCGACGGCCGGTACCTCGCGATCGCGGGGCTCCTCAACCTCGTGCCCTTCGTGCCGGTCCTCGCCGTGCTCGCGTGGCTGCATCCCTCCGGCGCGGCCGGTCTCGCGTGGCTCTCGGTCGCGTTCTTCGGCGTCTACATGCTCGCTCGGCTCGCGACCCTCGGCTGGCGCGTGCGCGGCGCCGCGTGGATGACGGCCGGCGCCTGACCCGCGAGCACGCCCGACGCCCGGGGCTCAGGCCCAGCGGCGGCACCACTCGTACATCACGACGGCCGCAGCGGCGCTGGCGTTGATCGAACGCGTCGAGCCGTACTGCGTGATCTCGATGGTGCCGGATGCCTCGGCCAGCGCCTCGGGCGAGAGCCCGGGCCCTTCCTGACCGAACAGCAGCACGCAGCGCTCGGGCATCTCGGCGCGGTCGAGCGGCTGCGAGTCGCCCACGTTGTCGATCGCGAGGATCGGGAGGGACGCGGCATCCGCCCACTCGGCGAAAGCCGCGACATCCTCGTGATGTCGCACATGCTGGTAGCGGTCGGTCACCATCGCCCCCCGGCGGTTCCAGCGGCGCTTGCCGATGATGTGCACCTCGGCGGCGAGGAACGCGTTGGCGCTGCGCACGATCGAGCCGATGTTCATGTCGTGCTGCCAGTTCTCGATCGCGACATGGAACGGATGCCGCTTGCCGTCGAGATCCGCGACGATGGCGTCCATCGACCAGTACCGGTACTCGTCGACCACATTGCGAGTGTCGCCGTGAGCCAGCAGCTCGGGGTCGTACCGGGGGTCGTCCGGCCAGGCATCCGGTCCCCCAGGCCACGGCCCCACCCCGTACGGCAGCTGCGGCTCTGCGGACTCGGGCGCGTCGGTCACGCGCTCAGGCTAGCCGCCCCGACCATCCATCCCCCGGTCGTCGAGCGAGCGAAGCGAGACGAAACGTGCCGAACCCCGCGCAACCACGACACCCCATCCCCCAGGATCTGCGGTAAGTTTTCGGCATGCCGAAAACTGCGATGGAGCAGCAGCCCGTCAGCGCATCCGCGCGACGCGGCGGACTGCCCCGCGTCGCCTGGCTGATAGGACCCGCCCTCGTCGCGGGGGTCGCCTACCTCGACCCGGGCAACGTCGCGAGCAACATGACGGCCGGGGCCGTCTACGGCTACCTGCTCGTGTGGGTCGTCGTGCTGGGCAACGTCATGGCGTGGCTCATCCAGTACCTCTCGGCGAAGCTCGGCATCGTGACGGGCAAGAGCCTCCCCGAGACGCTCGGCGCCCGCATCGGCAACAAGTGGGGCCGCCGCGCCTACTGGCTCCAGGCCGAGCTCGTCGCGATGGCGACCGACATCGCCGAGGTCATCGGCGGCGCGGTCGCCCTCAACCTGCTCTTCGACATCCCGCTCCTCTGGGGCGGAGTCATCACGGGGACCGTCTCGATCGTCCTCCTCCTCGTGCAGTCGCGGCGCGGTCCGAAGACGTTCGAGTTCGTCGTGATCGGCCTCCTCGTCGTCATCGCGGTCGGCTTCACCTTCGGCGTGCTCGTCGCGCCCCCCGACCCGGCCGGCGTCGTCGCCGGGCTCGTGCCGCGGTTCGAGGACTCCGGATCGGTGCTGCTCGCGGCATCCATCCTCGGCGCGACGATCATGCCCCACGCGATCTACGCGCACAGCGCGCTCGCGCGCGACCGCTTCGCCCCTGCGGCTGCACCGCTCGGAGCGGCCGACCGCACCGACCCGTCCCTCCGGCCCGACCTCGCCGAGCTGCGCGGGATCCCGACCAGCCGACTGCTGCGCGCGACGCGGTGGGACGTCTCGATCGCGATGATCATCGCGGGCACGGTGAACCTCTGCATCCTGCTGCTGGCGGCCGCGAACCTCGCGGGCGTCCCCGGCACCGACTCGCTGGAAGGCGCGTACGCGGCCCTCTACGCGGGGCTCGGCCCGGCCGTCGCGACCCTGTTCGCCGTGGGCCTGCTCGCAAGCGGCCTCGCCTCGACCTCGGTGGGGGCGTATGCGGGAGCCGAGATCATGCACGGACTGCTGCACATCCGTGTGCCGCTGCTGGCACGGCGGCTCGTGACCCTCGTGCCGGCGCTCATCATCCTCGCCGTCGGGTTCGACCCCACGCTCGCCCTCGTGCTCAGCCAGGTGGTGCTCTCGTTCGGCATTCCGTTCGCGCTGATCCCGCTCGTCGCGCTGACGGCGAAGCGCGACGTGCTCGGCCGGTTCCGCAGCCATCCGGCGACGACGGCGGCGGGGATCGCGGCATCCGTCTTCCTCATCGCGCTCAACGCGACGCTCCTCTGGCTCGTCTTCACCGGCGCCTGAGCCCTGCCGCCCACCGGCGGCGACCCGACGGCCCGGGTAGCCTTTCCCCGTGCCGTCCCCCGCCGTCGACGATTACCTCAAGACGATCTACCACCACACCGAGTGGCAGGCCGACCGCATCACGCCGTCGCAGCTGGCGGCCGAGCTCGGCCTCGCTCCCTCGAGCGTCACCGAGATGGTGCAGAAGCTCGCGGCTCAGGGACTCGTGACCCACCGCCCGTACGGACCCATCGCCCTGAGCGCGGCGGGCGAGCGCCGCGCCGCCGCCATCATCCGCCGGCACCGGCTCATCGAGACCTGGCTCGTGCGCGAGTTCGGCTACGGGTGGGACGAGGTGCACGACGAGGCAGAGGTGCTCGAGCACTCCATCAGCGACCGCCTGCTCGAGGGCATCGACGAGCGGCTCGGGCGTCCGACCCATGATCCCCACGGCGACGCGATCCCGGATGCCTCGGGCCACGTGCACCGCGAGCCGTTCATCCTCCTCGGCGCGGCGGCGGCCGGGCACTCCGGCCGCATCCTGCGCGTGAGCGATCGCGACCCCGAGCTCCTGCGCTCGATCGAGACCGCAGGTGTCGCCGTCGGCGCCCAGGCGACGGTGCGGGATGCCGCGACCCTCCGCATCGATGGTGCCGACGTCGCGCTGCCCGCCGGAGCCGCATCGGCGGTGTGGCTCAGCGCCTGACGGACGGGTCCGGGGCGCACGCTCCTCCGGCGGCTGCCGAGGCATCCGTCACATCCGCGCTGCCTTGGCGAACGGCCAGCGCACGCGCGTCGAGTCCTCCGCGAGCTGCCAGATGCGCTCTGCGATGTCGGAGCTCCGCACGATGCGCGAGGGCTTCGCGACGACGGGCGCACCGCGGGTGCCCCGGCGCGGTCCGACGAAGGAGCCGCCCTCGATCTCGCGGTCGACGAGGGCCCGCACGAGGGGCCAGGCGCCGTGCTCCTTCGACTGCGCGAAGCCGGCCTGCAGGTTGTCGACGAACCTCGTCATGCGCGACGGCTCGTTGACGCCCCGGATCCCCGCCGTCCGACCGCTCGTGGAGTACCCGGGATGCGCCACGAGGCTCGCGACGTCGACGTCCGCCGCCCGCAGGCGCCGATCGGCCTCGAAGCCGAGGACGCTCGTCGCCACCTTGGACTGCACATACGCCCGCCACGGGGTGTAGGTGTCGACGAGCTGCGGGTCGACGGGATCGAACGGGCTGATCGTCGTGGACATGCTGCCGAGCCACACCATGCGACCGGATGCCGCGGCCAGCGTCGTGAGCAGCTCGCCGGCGAGCGCGTAATGGCCGAGGGCGTTGGTCGCCAGCACGAGCTCGTTGCCGTCCTGCGTCTGCTCCCGCTCCTTGGGCGGGTGCACGATGCCGGCGTTGAGGAGCAGGCCGTCGAGACCCCCGCGCCAGCGGACGGTCGCGGCCGCCGCGCGCACCGAGCCGAGGTTGCTCGTGTCGATGAGGAGGCTCTCGACCGAGGCATCCGGCACCCGGCGCAGAAGCGCCTTCCGCGCGGCCGAGAGGCGGTTCGGGTGCCGACCCGTCATGAAGACGTGGGCCCCCGCCGCCGTGAGCTGCTCGGTCGAGAAATAGCCGAGGCCCGCGTTGGAACCGGTCACGAGGTACGTGCGTCCATGCAGGTCGGGAAGGTGCTGGGGATCCCAGTCGGGTCGGGCCACGGCTTCGAGATTACGACGCGGGGCCGCCGGATAGGCTGGGCCCATGCGGACACGCGCCGACATCGAGTGCTGGCTCACCGACATGGACGGCGTCCTCGTCCACGAGAACCGTCCGATCCCGGGGGCGAGCGAGCTCCTCGCCCAGTGGCGCGACAGCGGGACGCCCTTCCTGGTGCTGACGAACAACCCGATCTTCACGCCCCGCGACTTGAGTGCCCGGCTGCGCCGCTCGGGGCTCGACGTGCCCGAAGAGAGCATCTGGACCTCGGCGCTCGCGACGGCGGACTTCCTGCGGTCGCAGCTGCCGGGCGGCACCGCCTTCGTGATCGGTGAGGCGGGTCTCACGACGGCGCTCCATGAGGCCGGGTACATCATCACCGAGTCCCAGCCCGACTACGTCGTCGTGGGCGAGACGCGGCAGTACTCGTTCGAGGCCATCACGAAGGCGATCCGCTTCATCAACGCGGGCGCCCGCTTCATCGTGACGAATCCGGATGCCACGGGCCCGACTCCGACGGGCGTCGTGCCCGCGACGGGGTCGTTCGCGGCGCTCATCACGAAGGCGACGGGCAAGGAGCCCTACGTCGTCGGCAAGCCGAACCCGATGATGTTCCGCTCGGCGCTCAACCGCATCGGCGCGCACTCCGAGACGACCGGCATGATCGGCGACCGCATGGACACCGACGTCGTCGCCGGCATCGAGGCGGGCCTGCACACGATCCTCGTGCTGACCGGCATCAGCAACCCGGCCGAGATCGAGCGCTACCCCTTCCGGCCCGACGAGGTGCTCGACTCGGTGGCCGACCTCGTGCTGCCCGACCCCGTCGAGACCGAGCTGCCCGAGCTGCTCTAGCCGCGGCATCCTGTCCCCCGTGACCGGCGCTTCTCCCGGTTTGGGGCGGAATCCGTCGCGTCGGCGTGGCGTGTCGCGGCGTGTCACGACCGGAATCCGCCCCAAAACCCGGGGACGACGGGATGTCGCGGGCTCGCGGTAGGGTCGCGGCATGGGTGCGCTCGACGACGGCGAGAGGGTCGTGGCGACGGATGCCTCGGCCTGGCGCGCGTGGCTCGAAGCCAACCACGCGACGTCGAGAGGCGTCTGGCTCGTGCGGCCGCGTCCGGGCTCCGGTCTCGTGCTGATCGAGTACGAGGACGCCATCATGCAGGCGCTGTGCTTCGGCTGGATCGACGGGCCCGTGCGCACGTTCGACGAGCAGACGAGCGGTCTGTGGTTCGCGCCGCGGCGGGCATCGAGCGGCTGGGCCGCGACGAACAAGGCGCGGCTCGAGATCCTCGAGCGCGAGGGACTCATGGCGCCCCCCGGCATCAGAGCGGTCGAGGTCGCGAAGGCGAACGGGTCGTGGACGATCCTCGACAACGCCGAGGCGATGCGCGAGCCCGACGACCTCGCTGCAGCGCTCGACGCCGACCCCGTCGCGCGCGAGAAGTGGGACGCCTTCCCGCCGTCGAGCCGCAAGTTCGGCATCGCCGGAGTGGATGCCGCGCGCCGGGCCGACACGCGCGCTGCGCGCATCGCGAAGATCGTGGCGGACGCCGCCGAGGGGAAGAGGCCGAACTGATGGATGTCGAGCAGGCGCTGCTCTACGGGGTGACGATCATCGCCCTCGCCGGCACCCTGATCGTCTTCGTCGTGCAGCTGGTCCGCATGAACCGCCGCGACAAGGACGGCGACGGGGACTGACGACCCCGCACGTCCGGGCCGTTTCGTCTGCGGGCGCTGCGCGCCCTCCGCTCAACGACCGGAGACCCCCGACCCCCGGCTACTGCGGGTCGAGCCCGAGGTCGTCGAGGTCGATCGCGGCGAGCCACTGGAGACCCTCGGCCTCGACGGCGGCCTGGGCGCCGGTCTTGCGGTCGACGATCACGGCCACCGCGACCGGATCGGCGCCCTCGCGGCGCAGCGCCTCGACCGCCTTGAGCGCCGACTGGCCCGTGGTCGAGGTGTCTTCGACGACGACGACGCGCTTGCCCGCGACATCCGCCCCCTCCACCTGCCGGCCGCGACCGTGATCCTTCGGCTCTTTGCGCACGACGAAGGCGTCGAGGGGGGTCGTCGTCCGCGCGGACTCGTGCATGACGGCGTTCGCGATGGGGTCGGCACCGAGCGTGAGACCTCCCACGGCGACGATGCCCTCGACATCGCGGATGAGGTCGAGCATGATCCGCCCGATCGCCGGTGCGGCGCGGTGGTCGAGCGTGAGCTTGCGCATGTCGACGTAGTACGTCGCCTTCTTGCCGCTCGAAAGGGTGAAGTCGCCGTGGAACACCGCCTCGGCCTTGATGAGGGCGATGAGGTTCTGGCGGTCGAGCTCGAGGTCGGCTGTCGAGGCGGCGGTCATACGCCGAGCGTATCGAAACAGCTTCGTGAGCGTTCGGACGGTCCAGGATGCCGTGACGCCTCCTAGAGTCGGAGGAAGTGCGCCCTCGCAGCCCGGCTTCCGCCGCTGCGGCGGCTTTCGGATGCGAGCACAGGAGCCTGGATGACCCGGATCGGCATCGTCGCTGAACAGCCCGGCGAGAATCGCGTCGCCGCCACCCCCATCACGGTGGGCAAGCTGCGCGGGCTCGGCTACGAGGTCGTCGTCGAGAGCGGTGCGGGCGAGGCATCCGCGTTCCCCGACTCCGCCTTCGAAGAGGCCGGCGCCGCGATCGTCGACCGTGCGACGGCATGGTCGGCGCCGATCGTGCTGAAGGTGGACCCGCCCCTGCCCGACGAGGTCGCGCTGCTCGCCGACGGGGCGACGCTCATCGGGCTTCTGAGCCCGGCGCTCCGCCCCGAGGTGCGCGAGTCGCTCGAGACCCGCGGCATCACGGCGCTCGCCCTCGATGCCGTGCCCCGCATCTCCCGTGCGCAGTCGATGGACGTCCTCAGCTCGATGGCGAACATCTCGGGCTACCGCGCCGTGGTCGAGGCCGCCCACGAGTTCGGCCGGTTCTTCACGGGACAGGTCACGGCTGCCGGCAAGGTGCCGCCGGCGAAGGTGCTCGTCGCCGGCGCGGGCGTCGCGGGGCTCGCGGCGATCGGCGCCGCGTCGAGTCTCGGCGCGATCGTGCGGGCGACCGACCCGCGCCCGGAGGTCGCCGACCAGGTGCGCTCGATCGGCGGACAGTACCTCCCGGTCGAGGTCGACGAGCAGATGCGGTCGAACGACGGATACGCGAAGGCCACGAGCGAGGCGTACGACCGGGCGGCCGCCGACCTCTACTCGGCACAGGCGCGCGACGTCGACATCATCATCACGACGGCGCTGATACCCGGTCGCCCCGCGCCGCGCCTTCTCACGGGAGCGGATGTCGCGGCCATGCGCCCCGGAAGCGTCATCGTCGACATGGCCGCCGCCCAGGGCGGCAACGTCGAGGGCTCCGTCGCCGGCGAGCGCGTCGTGACCGACAACGGCGTCGTGATCCTCGGGTACACCGATCTGGCCGGGCGCCTGCCGACGCAGGCCTCTCAGCTCTACGGCACGAACCTCCTGAACCTCGTCAAGCTCCTGACGCCCGGCAAGGACGGCCGGCTCGTCCTCGACTTCGACGACGTCGTGCAGCGCTCGATCACCGTCGTCCGCGACGGGGAGTCCACGTGGCCGCCGCCGCCCGTGGCGGTGTCCGCGGCCCCCCAGCCGCACGCGACGGCCGCGGCATCCGTCGTCGCCACCCCCGCGCCGACGCCCCGGAGAGCGATGTCGGCGGCTGCGCGAACGGGGCTCATCGCGCTCGGCATCGGCGCGCTCTTCCTCGTCGCCGCCGTCGCACCCGACCCACTCCCCCAGCACTTCACGGTCCTCATGCTGTCGGTCGTCGTGGGGTTCTACGTGATCGGGCACGTGCACCACGCGCTGCACACGCCCCTCATGAGCGTCACCAACGCCATCTCGGGCATCATCGTCGTCGGCGCGATGCTGCAGCTGGCTTCACCCTTCCTCCTCGTCCAGGTGCTCGCGGCGATCGCGGTGCTCCTGGCGAGCATCAACATCTTCGGCGGCTTCTCGGTCACGCGGCGAATGCTCGCGATGTTCCAGAAGGGCGGCAGCCGGTGATCGCGCTCGCCGGCACGGCCGCCTATGCGCCGGCTCCGTCGGTCGCGGAATCGGTCGCGAGCGCTGCGTACATCGTCGCGGCTCTTCTGTTCATCCTCGCCCTGGCGGGACTCAGCAAGCACGACACCGCGCGCCGCGGGGTCGTCTACGGGATCGCGGGCATGACGATCGCGCTCCTCGCGACGGCATGGATCACCGTGCAGGACCTGTGGGGACAGCCGCAGGCGTCCACGGGGCTGCTCCTCCTCGTCGTCGCGGTGCTCGCCGGCGGCGGGATCGGCCTGTGGCGAGCGCGCCGCGTCGAGATGACCGGGATGCCGGAGCTCATCGCCCTGTTCCACAGCTTCGTCGGTCTCGCCGCCGTGCTCGTCGGCTGGAACGGCGCCGCCTCGACCGCCGAAGTCCCGCCCGACCTGGTCGGCGTCCACAACGCCGAGGTCTTCATCGGCGTCTTCATCGGCGCGGTGACCTTCACGGGGTCGATCGTCGCGTTCCTCAAGCTGTCGGGGCGGATGTCGTCGAAGCCCCTCATGCTCCCCGGCAAGAACATGCTCAACGTCGGGGCGCTCGTCCTCTTCGTCGCGCTCACGGTCTGGTACGTCATCACGCCCGAGCTGTGGCTCCTCGTCGCCGTGACGCTGCTCGCCCTCGCGCTCGGGTGGCATCTCGTCGCATCGATCGGCGGGGGCGACATGCCCGTCGTCGTGTCGATGCTCAACAGCTACTCGGGCTGGGCGGCGGCCGCCGCGGGATTCCTGCTCGACAACGACCTGCTCATCGTGACGGGTGCCCTCGTCGGCTCGTCGGGTGCCTACCTCAGCTACATCATGTGCAAGGCGATGAACCGGTCGTTCCTGTCAGTCATCGCGGGCGGCTTCGGCATCGAGGCCACGCGCTCGTCGGACGAGGAGGACGGCGAGTACCGAGAGATCGATGCGGAGTCGGTGGCCGAGCTCCTCGGCTCCGCCTCGAGCGTCGTCATCACGCCGGGGTACGGCATGGCCGTCGCCCAGGCGCAGTACCCCGTCGCAGAGCTCGCGTCGCGACTGCGCGAGCGCGGCGTCGACGTGCGGTTCGGCATCCATCCCGTCGCCGGCCGCCTGCCCGGACACATGAACGTGCTCCTGGCTGAGGCCAAGGTGCCGTACGACATCGTGCTCGAGATGGACGAGATCAACGACGACTTCGCCGATACGTCGGTCGTGCTCGTCATCGGTGCGAACGACACCGTCAATCCGGCCGCCGCCGAGGATCCGGCCTCTCCCATCGCCGGCATGCCGGTGCTGCGGGTGTGGAACGCCGAGAACGTCGTCGTCTTCAAGCGCTCGATGGCGTCGGGATACGCGGGCGTGCAGAACCCGCTGTTCTTCCGCGACAACGCCCAGATGCTCTTCGGCGACGCGAAGGACCGTGTCGAAGACATCCTCCGCGCGCTCTGACGCGGAGATCGCCCGGCGCAAAGAAGGGGAGCCCGGCCGTCCGGCCGGGCTCCCGTGCTGACGGTCGGGCCCGTCAGGTGCGCACGCCGTTGCCGCGCAGGCGCGACAGGGCGTCGACGGTCGCGGCGAGGATCAGCACCGCGCCGGTGACCATGAGGTTGATGCCGGCGCCGAGATTCAGCAGACCCAGGCCGTTGGTGATGACCGCGATGACGAGCGCGCCGATCGCGGCGTGCATGAGGCGTCCCTTCCCGCCGAAGAGGCTGACGCCGCCGACGACGGCCGCCGCGACACCGCTCAGCACGATGTCGCGTCCCACTGTCGCGTCGACCGAACCGACGCGCGAGACGCTGAACAGCGCCGACACGACGGCGAGGCTCGAGCAGATCACGAACGCCCACCACTTGATCCAGCGGACCTTCACGCCCGAACGACGCGCGGCCTCGGCGTTGCCGCCGATCGCGTAGACGTAGCGGCCGAACTTGGTGCGGTCGAGCAGGAACGTGCCGAGCCACAGGATGACGAGCACGATCGGCACGATGATCGGCACCCCCTCGACCGCGATGATCGACTGGCCACGGTTCTGGTTGAGGATGTAGACCACGATGCCGCCGATGATGGCGATGGCCGCGAGCTTCACCCAGACGAGCGTGATCGTGCGGTTGGGAACCCCGGCGCGGCGGCGGCGCGCGCGATCCCAGAACGACATGGCCGCCGAGACGAGGAGGATGATGACGAGCATCGTCCACCCGGCCCACGGCGGAAGGTTGCCGTTCTGCAGAGCGATGAGCTCCGGCACCTCCAGCCGGAAGAGCCCGCCCGACCCGATGATGAGCAGTGCGAGGCCCTGGTAGCCGAGGAACAGGCCCAGCGTCACGACGAAGGATGGAATCCCCACCCTCGCGACGAAGAAGCCGATCAGGGCGCCCGTCGCGATGCCGAAGACGAAGCCGATGATCAGCGCGATGGGCCACGGAATGCCGAACTGCGCGTTGAGCACGACGAACAGCGCCATCGCGACACCGCCCGTGACACCCGCGGACAGGTCGATCTCGCCGAGCAGGAGGACGAAGACGAGCGCCATCGCCAGCATGACGAGCGTCGCCGCCTGATTGAGGAGGTTCGCGAAGTTCCGCTCGGTGAGGAAGAACGGGCTCAGCGAAGCGAAGAGGAGCGTCAGGACGACGAGTCCGCCGATCGCGGGGAGGGCGCCCATGTCGCCCGACCGGACGCGCTGCCACCAGGCGCGCAGCTGGTCGCCCAGCCCACCCTCGACCCCGCTTCCGATGAGGTCGCCGGCGACCGGGTCGGGACCGGCCTCGGTCGTGGTGCTCGCGGTCATGCCGCACCCCCGTTGGTGTCGATGTTCGTCGTGCCGATGAGCTCGACGCCCATCGTCTTCGTGCCGGTGATGTAGCCGACCACGTCGTCGCGGTTGGTGTCCTTCGTGTCGATCTGCGCGACCATCTGCCCGAGGTAGAGCACGGCGATGTCGTCGGCGACGGCGAAGACGTCGGCCAGGTTGTGGCTGATGAGGACCACGGCGACGTTCTGCTCGGCCAGGCGCTCCACGAGGTGGAGGACCTGCTCGGTCTGGGCGACGCCGAGCGCGGCCGTCGGCTCGTCGAGGATCACGACGCGAGCCTTCTTGAGCACCGCGCGGGCGATCGCGACGGTCTGCCGCTGGCCGCCTGACAGGCTCGACACCTTCTGGCGCACGGACTTGACCGTGCGGACGGACAGCGACCGCAGGGTGTCGGACGCCTCCTTCTCCATGCGTCCCTCGTCGAAGGTGCCGACGGACAGCTCCTCGCGGCCGAGGAACATGTTCTGGACGATGTCGAGGTTGTCGCACAGCGCGAGGTCCTGGTAGACGACCTCGATGCCGAGGGCCGCCGCCTCGCGCGGCGTGTGCAGCGGGCGGTGCTCGCCGTCGACGAGGACCTCTCCCTCGTCGTAGGGCTGCACACCGGCGAGGCCCTTGATGAGCGTCGACTTTCCCGCTCCGTTGTCACCGACGAGGGCGGTGACCTTCCCCGGGTAGACCTTGAGGTCCACGCCCTTGAGCACACTCACGGGGCCGAATGACTTCTTCACGCCCCGAAGTTCGATGATGGGTTCTGACATGCTCGCTTCCTTGCGGTGTGATCAGACGGATAAGGGGCGCCACGACGCTGTCGTGGCGCCCCTCGGTGCCGAAGTTACTCCGTCACGCCGTACTCGTCGCACTTGGCCTTGACATCGGCCGTGCAGACCTCGCTGTACTTCGCGTCGCCCGCTGCGATGACGTCCTTGACCTTGTCGGGCCCGACGAGGATCGGGGTGACCTGGATGTAGGGCGTGCCATCGTCGAGCTTGGCCTGCGCGTCGACCTTCTCGCCCTTCAGGAGCGCGACTGCCGTCTCGACGGCCGCGGTCGCCTCGTCCTTGACGGGCTTGTAGACCGTGGCGGTCTGCCAGCCGAGCAGGATGTTCTGCAGGCCCGCGACGTTCGCGTCCTGACCCGACACGGCCACGCCGGTCAGGTTGTTGTCCTGCAGCACCTTGATGACACCGGCGGCGTTGGTGTCGTTCGCGACCCACACGCCGTCGACCTTGCCGCCCAGGCCGGTGAGGGCCTGCTCGAAGTTGGTCTGCGACTTGGCCTGGTCCCAGACCCCCGGGGGCTCGGCCGCGGGCTTGATGCCGGCCTCTTCCATGACCTTGACGGCGCCGTCGTGGAACATCTTGGCGTTGCCGTCGGTCGGGTCGCCGCCCATGTAGACGACGGTCGCGGTCGCCGGGTCCTTGCCGGCGGCCTTGAGCCCGTCGAGGACCGTCTGACCCTCGAGCTCGCCGACCTTGGTGTTGTCGAACGACACGTAGTAGTCGGCGCCAGTGAACGGACGGTCGTAGGCGATGACGGGGATGCCCTCGCCCTTGGCCTTGGCGGCGACGCCCTCGGCGGCACCCTGGTAGTCGACGAGCAGCATCACGCCGCAGCCCTTCGTGAGCTGCTGGTCGGCGATCGTCGCGTACTTGTTGACGTCACCCTGGGCGTTCTGGATGTCGGCCTCGAAGCCGGCGTCCTTCAGGCCCTCTTCGAGGTACTTGTGGTCGAAGTTCTCCCAGCGGGGCGACGAGGCCGCGTCGGGGAGGATCACGCAGGCGCGGCCACCGGCGGCGTCGCCGCCACCGCTTGCGTCACCGGTCGGGGTCCCTCCGCCGGAGCTGGAACACCCCGCCAGAAGGGCCACAGCCGCACCACCGAGTGCAACCGTGGCGAGAAGTGATGACTTCCTCATCATTCGCCTTTCGTCGTTGAATTTGCGAGCGCGCCATCGCGGGCTTTCGCGCTTGATGCGATCATCCGCGAGTGCGGTTCTTGTCGTCAAGTTGTGAACGTAACGCTTTGGCAACGGCGATTCAAGAATGCGTCGCTGACAGTTTCCCCAGCGTCCGGAATAGGCTTTCCGGGCGTTATGCTCCGCGAATGGGCTTACACCGCAACAGATTGCACAGAGGGTGGATGCCTGTTCCCTCAACGCCTTCGCCAAGTGAAGGCACCGAATCGAATCGACGAAGTCACGCCCGGCCGGTGGCTGCCCGGGTCCGGCGCGAGATCGAGTCGACGATCACGGCCAGGACGAGGACGACTCCCGTCACCATGAACCGGACGGACGAGTCGAGGTTCAGCAGCGTGAGCCCCGACGAGATCGACTGGATCACGATGATGCCGAGGAGCGCCGAGAACGCAGTCCCGCGGCCGCCGAAGAGGCTCGCGCCGCCGATGACGGCGGCGGCGATCGCATTGAGGTTGACGTCGCCGCCGCCCGAGCTCTGGTTCGCGGCGCCGAGCCGCGAAGCGGCGAGGATGCCGCCGACCGCGGCCAGGGCCGAGCAGAGCGCGAACACGCTCAGGTAGATGCGGTCCACACGGATGCCGGCGCGCCGCGCGGCCTCGACCGAGCCGCCGACGGCGTACACCGACCGCCCCCACCGGGTGCGGGTGAGCACGAGGTTGATGACGACAACGAGACCGACGAAGAACAAGAACATGAGGCCCACGCCGCGCCACAGGTTGAGGTACCAGGCCGAGACCAGGAGGAAGACGAGGAGCGCGACGGAGCGCACGGCGATCTCGGCGTAGCTCTGGCTGACGAGGTTGGCCGCCGCCCGGCGCCGGGCACGCGAGACGAGCGACCATGCGTATGCCGCGACGGCCACCACCGCGAGGGCGTACGAGGCCCACGGGGGCAGGAACATCTGCTGCGCGAACTGCACGAGCCACGAGTCGGTCGGCAGATTGATCGACCCGGCGGACCCGAGCACCCACAGCTGCAGCCCGAGGAAGCCGAGGAGCCCCGCGAGCGTGATGACGAAGCTCGGCAGGCCGAACTTCGTGAACAGATAGCCGTACAGCAGGCCCGCCAGCACCCCCGCCACGATCGCGGCGCCGACCGCGAGCAGCGGATTCCACTGCAGTTCGACGAACGTCACCGCGAGGATCGCGGCGGCGAGCCCCGACACCGATCCGACACTCAGGTCGATCTCGCCGATCAGCAGCACGAGCACGATGCCGAGGGCGATCGTCCCCGTCGCGGCGCACTGCATCGTCAGGTTCACGAGGTTGCGGCTCGAGAGGAAGACGGGGTTGAGAAGCTGGAACACCGTCCAGATGACGATGAGCCCGACGATGACGGGGAGTGATCCGAGATCGCCACCGCGCACGCGCTCGACCAGGGCCAGGCCGGCCCGGCGGACGGCGCCGGCGCTCAGCATCCGCTCTTCATCCGACCCCGGGTCGCCCAGCAGGGGCGCGCGGTCGTCCTTCGTGCCGCTCATCGCTCACTCCCGCCGGAGGCGCCGAGCCGGCCGCGCTTGCCACCGGGCGGCAGCCGGATGATCTTCCCGTCGCCCGCGTCCCGCGGCGCGGACGGCTCGGTCGGTTCGATGACCTCCTGCCGGGCGACGCCCGCTCCCGTGATCGCCGCGACGAGCGTCTCGCTCGTGACGTCGACCGCATTGAACACGCCGTTGTTGCGGCCCAGCCGGAGCACCACCACGCGGTCGGCGACGGCCAGCACATCGGCCATGTTGTGGCTGATGAGGATCACGCCGTGCCCGCGCTCGCGCAGACGCTCGATGAGGTTGAGCACCTCGGCGGTCTGCGCGACGCCGAGCGCCGCCGTCGGCTCGTCGAGGATCACGACGCGCGGATCGCCGATGAGGGATCGAGCGATCGCGACCGTCTGGCGCTGTCCGCCCGAGAGCGAGGCGACGGGGATCCGCACCGAGGGCACCTTGGCCGAGAGCTCGCGCAGCAGCGTCCACGTGCGCTGCTCCATCTCGACCTCGTCCAGTCCCCCGCTCGTCGTGAGCTCGCGGCCGAGCCAGAGGTTCGCGACGACGTCGAGGTTGTCGCAGAGCGCGAGGTCCTGGAAGATCGTCTCGATCCCGAGGGCCTGCGAGTCGGCGGGGCTGGCGATCTCGACCTCTTCGCCGTCGAACTCGATCGATCCGGCGTCCGGCGGATGCACGCCGGCGAGGATCTTGACAAGGGTCGACTTGCCCGCGCCGTTGTCGCCGATGAGCGCGACGACCTCGCCCTCGTTGACCCAGAAGTCGACGTCGGTGAGCGCCTTGACGGCGCCGAAGTGCTTGCCGATGCGACGCATCGTGAGCACACGATTGCGGCGGGGCGGAGAGCTGACCGGGTTCGACATCCGCCTACAGGATGCCAGCCGCGCGGCACGCATCGGCGTAGTCGGCGGTGCAGATGTCGTCGACGGTCCAGAAACCGTCGGCGACGACGGTCTGCAGGATGTTGTCCTTCGTCACGGCGACGGGATCGAGCAACGTCGTCGGAACGCCGTCCACCTCCATCGGCGCCGTCACCGTCCCCCCCGCGCAGCAGCGTCACCGCGACCTCCGCGGCGAGCTCCGCCTGCGGCTTGATCGCCTTGTAGACGGTCATGTACTGGTCGCCCGTGACGATCCGCTGCAGCGCCGAGAGCTCGGCATCCTGACCCGTCACGATCGGGAGCGGTTCGACTGCCGCGGCTCGCAGGGCCGAGATGGCACCGCCCGCGGTGCCGTCGTTCGCGGCGTAGACCCCCGCGATGTCGTCGCCGTATTGCGCGATCTGCCCCGCGACCCACTCCTGCGCCTTGTCGGGACTCCAGTCCGGCGTGTCGTATTCGGCGAGGATCCGCAGCCCGCTCTCGTCGAGCACGGTTGCAGCGCCGTCGCGGAAGAGCGCCGCATTGCTGTCGGTGGGCGAGCCGTTGACCATCAGGATGCCGCTGCCCCCGTCGCCGCGGGCGTCGAGGGCGTCGACGAGCGCGGTCGCCTGCAGCACCCCCACCTTCTCGTTGTCGAACGAGACGTAGTACGCGAGATCCCCGCCGGCGATGAGGCGGTCGTACGAGACGACCGGCACATCCTGCGCCGTCGCCTCCTCGACGATGCTGACGGCGGCCTTCGCGTCGACGGGGTCGAGCACGAGCACCTGCGCACCGGCTGCGAGAGCGGACTCGGCCTGCTGCTGCTGCTTGGCCGCATCCTGGTCGGCGTTCGAGTAGAGCACGCGGAAGTCGCCGAGCTCGGCGACGCGGTCCTCGAAGAAGGGGCGGTCGAAGGTCTCGTACCGTGCGGTCTTCGCCTCGGGAAGCAGCAGCGCGATGGTGCCGTCCGTCCCGGTCCCTTGGCCCGTGCAGCCGGTCAGGGCCGCGGCGGCCAGGGCCAGCGCGACGGCGAGCGCGCCGCCGCGCAGGGACACGGTCGAAGATCGTCGCCGGGTACGCGGCATCCGTCTGGTCGGGATCATGCCGAGACGGGGATCACTTCCGCGTCGACGGTCACGTGGTCGAGCGCGATCGCGATCGCGCCGCGCGTCTCGGCCCACTCGCCGAACGACGCCCCGACGATCTCGGGGAGACCGTCTGCGGACGCGAGCGCTGTGCGCTCGAGCGAGTGCCGCATGGGCGCCATCAGGATCTCACCGGCCTGTGCGAGTTCCCCGCCCACCACGATGAGCTCGGGGTCGAACAGGTTGCAGAGGCTCGCTGCCGCGATGCCGATGTGCCGGCCGGCGTCGGCGATGACGCGGCGGGAGCTCCCGTCGCCGTCCTCGGCAGCCTGCAGCAGGTCGCTGATGCGCTGCATGCCGGCGCTCGGCGGGAAGAGCGAGAGGAGTGCCGGCCCGCCGGCATAGGTTTCGAGGCATCCGCGGTTGCTGCACCGGCAGATGGGCCCGTTCTCGTCGATCGTCACGTGCCCGATCTGCCCCGCCTTGCCGTTGACGCCGCGGAAGAGATCACCGTTCACGATGAGGCCCGCGCTGATCGTGTGGCCGACCCGGATGAAGACGGATGACGAGGCCGCCCGTCCGCTGCCCTCGCGCGCCTCGGCGAGGCCCCCGAGATTCGCCTCGCTGTCGACGTAGACGGGGCGCCCGATGCGCTCCATGAGGCTCGCGGCCACGTCGACGCCCTCCCAGCCGCGGAGGAGGCCGGGCGTCGACACCATGCCGGTGCGCGGGTCGATCGATGCGGGGAGTGCGAGGCCGACGGCCAGAAGGTCGCCGACCGTGCTGCCGAGCGACTCCATCAGCTCGCTCAGGAGGATCGCGAGGCGGTCGAGTTGCGCGTCGTGACGGTGGTCGAGCGGAAGCGGGAGCGAGGTCTGGCTCACGACCGTGCGCGTGACGTCGGCGATTGCAATGTGCAGCTGGCGCGATGTGTAGTGGACCCCGGCGACGAGCCCGAGCTGGCGCGCGAGCGAGACGAGGGTCGCGCGTCGGCCGCTGCGCGAAGTGAAGGATGTGTGCAGGAGGCCCGCTGCCGTGAGCTCCTTGACGATGTTCGACACGGTGGCGGGCGAAAGGCCCGTGCTGCCGGCGAGTTCGACCTGAGTCAGGCGTCCGTGGCGCTTGAGCGACTCGACGAGGCGCGCGCGGTTCGCCTCGCGGAGCGAGCTCTGCGAGCCGGGAGGAGACGTGCGGCGCACCACAACCACACTGTACCCGACCTGCTTTTCGCCTGGTCGGGCCGCGAGACGCCCGCGGCCTGCCCCGGAAAGGCCGGGTCGCGGCATCCGTCGACCCGGCCTTTCCCGTCTCCTCGCCGTCGGCGGGCCGTCCTAGGCTTGACGCCATGCGTCTGGCCACCTGGAACGTCAACTCCATCCGTGCTCGCGTCGACCGCATCGTCGACTTCGCGGTGCGCGAGAGCATCGACGTTCTCGCGATGCAGGAGATCAAGTGCAAGGCCGAGCAGTTCCCGTTCGAGGCGTTCCACGACGCGGGGTACCACGTCGAGGCGCACGGGTTCTCGCAGTGGAACGGCGTCGCGATCGCGAGCCGTGAGCCGCTGGCCGATGTCGAGCACGCGTTCCCCGCCATGCCGGGCTTCGACAAGGGGCGCTTCGGGCCCGACATCCCGCCCGAGGCGCGCGCGATCGGTGCGACAGTCGGCGGGGTGCGCGTCTGGAGCCTGTACGTCCCCAACGGGCGGGCCCTGGGCGACCCGCACTACGACTACAAGCTCGAGTGGCTCGCGGCGCTCGAGGAGTACACGCGCGCCAGCCTCGCGGCGAACCCCGAGCTGGCACTCGCGCTCGTCGGCGACTTCAACATCGCGCCGACGGATGCCGACAACGGCGACCCCGCGGTCGTCGTCGGCTTCTCGACCCACGTCTCGCATCCCGAGCGCGCCGCATTCGCGGCTCTCGAGGCCGCCGGGCTCTCGGACGCCGTGCGCCCGTTCGTGCCGACGGGCTTCACGTACTGGGACTACAAGCGCCTGCGCTTCCCCCGCAACGAGGGGATGCGCATCGACTTCATCCTCGGCTCGCCGGCCTTCACGAACGCCGTCGCAGGCGCCTCGATCCACCGCGAGGAGCGCAAGGGGGAGGCGCCGAGCGACCATGTGCCCGTGGTCGTCGACCTGGACTTCGCGGACGACGAGGACGACGCCGACCGGCCGATGATCTTCTGACGCCGACGGGTCCGTCTCGCGTCGTCGCACCTCGGCGGTCTGCGTCGAGCGGGCCGCCGCCGAACCCGCACCAGCCCCGCCCTGCCCCCCGACGCCGGATCGCCCCGTGGTGCCCGGTGTTTGCGTAGCCGCGCAGCGGCGTATTCGAAACCCGCCGAGCCCTCCGAAAGCGCCGACGCCCGACGCTCCTGCGGGCACGAGTGCGGGGCTGCGGAGTGCAGCTCCGGATGGAGCGTGCGTATACGGAACGGCGGATTCAAGCGGTCATCGCAACAGGACCGATCTGATGATCTCATTCGGGGTTTGGAACTCAAGTCGCTTTCGGGGTCGGTCGTTGAGCTCTCGGGCGACGGCGTCGAGCTCACCTTCGGTGAACACGTCCAGGTCGGCGCCCTTCGGGAAGTATTGGCGGAGCAGTCCGTTGGTGTTCTCGTTGATGCCGCGCTGCCAGGGCGAGTGCGGGTCGCAGAAGAACACGTCGATGCCGGTGTCGATGCGGACCTGTTCCCAGTCGCGCATTTCCGGCCCCTGATCCCACGTCAAGGTGCGGCGTAGCTGCACGGGAAGCTGTTGGATCTTGTGGGTGAGCGCTGGAGCGACCTGATCTGGCTTGTAACCGTCCGGGAGCGGGACGAGCATCGTGAAGTTGGAGGAACGCTCCACGAGGGTCCCGATCGCGGACAGGTTCCTCGTCCCAATGATCAGGTCACCCTCCCAGTGGCCGGGCACTGCACGGTCGTCGGCTTCGGCTGGTCGTTGCACGATGTTGACCATGTTCGGGATGCGGTTCTTGCGCTGCCCCACCTTCCGGCTGGGATGGCGCAGTCCCCGCCCGGTGCGCAGATACCGGGTGAGCTCCTGTTTCAACGCGCCCCGGGACTGCACGTAGAGCGATTGGTAGATCGTCTCCGTGCTCACCTGCATCTCCGGGTCGTCGGGGAACTCTCGCCGCAACCGACCGCAGATCTGCTCTGGTGATCGGCGTCTGGCCAAGTCCGCTTCCACCCTGGCACGCAGCCGCAGGTTGGTCGCCAGCTTCGCCGGCTTCGGCCTGCTCGCCCGCGCGAACGCCGACATCTGCGCCCATGACGCCCGATACCGGCCTCGCCCGGTGTTCCGGGTCAGCTCACGAGACACCGTCGACGGCGCCCGACCGATCCGCCGCGCGATCGACCGCACCGATTCGCCGGCGGCGACCCCGCACGCGATCTCTTCCCGCTCGAGAAACGATAGATACCGGCCTTGCAGGTTCCGACCACGCCGCGGCCGGACGCCGCCGGTCGCGACGAGCATCCGCTTCGCCGTCGTGCGGTTCACGCCGATCTGCGCGCCGACCTCGCTCGCGAACTGCCCAGCCTGAAAGCCGTCCCACGCCTGCTGCACCAGATCCAGCCGGAACCTCAACGCCAACTCCGCCACAACACTCTCCATTCAGTAAGTGTTGCGACCACCGCAAGAACCCAAGGAACCGCCAACGGGCATGTGCGCGGGCGGGCTTATCGTGCGCGGGGCGCACAGGGCAACGGGAGTCGGCGGCGATTGCGTATGGAGCCCGGCCAGGGACCGCTTGCGTGCTTGCCTGTGGGCTGCCTTAGGTTGGTTATTCGTGGCGAAGGATTGGGCGGGCACGGCCGCCGGGTATGAGGCTTCGTTTGCGCGGTTGTGTCGCGGTGCCCTGCCTTTCCTGGTCGAACGGATGGCCGCGACGTCTGGCGCGCGAGGGCTGGATGCTGGCACCGGTACCGGCTCCGCGGCCGCGGTGATGGCGGCCGCCGGTCTGCAGGTCATCGGCGTGGATCAGGACCCCGGGATGGTCGAGCTAGCCTCAGAGCTTCACCCCGAGGTCGCCTTTCGAACGGATGCGCTTCCGCGCCTGTCATTCGCAGATGGTGCGTTCGATGTGACGGTCGCGAACTTCGTGATCAACCATGTCCCTGATCCGCGCGCGGCGGTCAAGGAGCTAGCCCGGGTGACCCGCCCGGGCGGCATGGTGTTGGCAACAATATGGCCAGCAGCTCCGGTAAGTCCGATGAATGAACTTTGGAACGGCGTTGTGCGCGAATCCGGGGCGGTGGCACCTTCAGGCCAGCGGCTCCGTGCTGCGGATGACTTCGAGCGGAGCGTAGAAGGGCTGACGCAGCTGATGGCCGAGGCGGGCATGAAGTCTGTCGCGGCTGACCTGGTTGGGTGGGACTTCGTGATCAACGCGGATGAGCTGTGGACCGCGGTCGAAAGCGGGATCGCGAGCATCGGAGCGACGTACAAGGCCCAGGACCACGCCGGCCGAAAAGCCATGCGTGCGGCATACGAACGGATCACAGCGCACCGCCCGTTGACGCTTCCGTCCCTCGCCGTGCTCGGATCCGGACTCGTGCCCGCGGGCGCTTAGCCATCCGCAATTGGGAGCGCTACTGCTGCTACGCGGACGCACACAGGACGACCGACTAGCGAACGACGGTGGACTCGTTCGGGGTGGCGTCGCCCTCGGTTGTCGCGTCTTGACAGGGGCCGACGTCGTGAAGGGAGCCGGTGGCGGCTGGATGTGTTCGCAGGTGCGGGGGTCATGGGATTTGGGCATCCGCTGTCATGGCACGATCTACAAGGAGGTCATGGTGACGAGGATCGGCGTACGAGCGGCGCTGTTGGCTCCGCTCGGGGTGCTGTTCCTGTTGCTGGCGGCGCGGCTGTACCACATCGTTCCCGAGCTGACGATGGACAATATGGATGAGCTCCTCGCGAACCGGTCGTACACGCGCCTGTCCCGTGCGTTCGCCTTTCCATTAGGGATTGGGCTCGGGTTGATACTCGCGTCGGTGATCCTCATCTGGCGTAGGGTTCGAATCGCGCTGATCAAAGCAGCCCATCCGTCAGCGATTGTCCTGGAAGTGACGATCTCCAAGGAGGCTAAGAAGGAACTCGCGCTTTCCGCGCCTGCTCTTGCTTCGGCATGGTCGCATGTGTTGGTGATCCGCGAGAATTCGATCTCGTTGTGGTCTGGGCTCCCTCCACAGCACAAGGAGTTCATCGAAGCCGCCCAGATCCGCACGCTCGAGTACGTCAACGTGTCGCCCCGCGGCCGAGCACGAGCGGACCGGATTGTTCTGGAATGGACGGACGTCTTGGAGTGGAGAAGCGATGATGTCACCCGTCGACTGGAACTCACTCCCATCGGCGGCCTGCTCGGCAACTCCGCACCCGCCAGCGCACTGACCGCCCACGCCGTCGAGAGCGCACAGAAGCTACTCGCGCTCCGCCCCATCGGCCGGTAAACCCCGGCATCGGGCGAGCCGTACAAGCGCGGGGTAGCGTGAACAAGACCGGGTGAGCAGAACCCCTCTCGCTTCTCGCTGCGCTCAGGGTGGACGGAACCCACGGCCCCGAAATGCGCGCGTTGGCGGACCGGCGGGCGCGCGCGTGGAAGCCGGTCCGGATACCCTTCTAGGCTTTCGATCATGTCTTTGGACGTCCAGGCTGCGTACTCGAATCGGGCGGCTGAGTATGTGCGAGCGCTGGGCTCGACGGCGGCTGCCCACCCGTCCGACGTGGAGTTGATCACGTCGTGGGCGGCTCACGTCAACGGCCCCATCCTGGACGCCGGGTGCGGCCCGGGGCACTGGTCCGCCTATCTCACCGAAGAGGGCCACGTCGTCCGCGGCATCGACGAGGTACCGGAGTTCATCGAGCACGCACGCGACGCCTACCCGGGAGTGCCTTTCGAACTCGGCAACATTAACCGACTGCCGTTTGAAAGCGGCAGCGTAGGCGGAATCCTCGCTTGGTACTCACTCATCCATCACGAGCCGAGCACCGTCGGCGCAACGCTGGAGGAGTTCGCTCGGGTCGTTCAGGGGGGTGGCGCGCTGTTGGTGGGATTCTTCATCGGACCCTTGGTCGAGCCGTTCGATCACACGGTTGTCACCGCCTACCGCTGGGCGCCGGAAGCGTTGGCGAACGAGTTAGAGGTCGCGGGGTTTGACGTCGTCGAGACCCACACCAGAACGGGACGCGAGCCCAAGCCCCGACCTCATGGAGCGATCCTCGCCAGACGCCCGCCCGCAGGGTGAGGTGCGAGCTCGACCGCACATGGTGCGAGCGCGGCTGGCCCGCACCGGGACCGGGTAGCGAGCGCCTGAGTCATGTTCTGGCTTCGTGGCGGTGAGGCTTTAGTCGGGCTGGTGCGTCGGTCGCGACTATCCATTCGGCCTGGAACGCGCCGCGGTATCCGAAGAGGAACCCGAAGCGGCGGTTGCGGACCTCAAGGTCGATGTGGAAGGACTGGTCGCTGTCGTCGAAGTACTCGTGGAGGCGGGCGCGACCGCTGAACAGCATGGGGAAGCGGAAGCCGATGGGTCCTTCGTAGAAGCGTTGCGAGTCCGAGGTGAGAAGGAGCCCTCCACGGTCGTCGACGCGAAGGTCGAGGTCGACGGCGAGGTGCTGGTGCGTGCCGAGGTAGTCGACGATCCGGCCGTCGTCGAGGATCATGGTCGCGTCAAACCGGCGGTGCTTCGCTCCGATGGTGTACTCGCGCACGAACGTGACTGTCTCTCGACCGAGCGGATCGCGGTAGGGGAAGTTCTCGATGACGAACGGCACGTCGGTGCCGGTGTCGGGAACAAGGATGTTGCGCAAGCGGCCGATCTGGAGGAACGGGATGGTCCACCACGGCCCGCGCCGGATGCTCGTCATCACTCCGCGCCCGACGCATGCTTCACCGGAGTCCAGCCCCACACTGAACCGTCGTCGCATCATGGGGTGCAGCCGATCGAATTCAGCCCCGAGCGCCACCTCGAAGATCGATGTCACCGGATCACCTCCGGGTCCGGCAGGGCCGCCAGGGACGGTGGCGCGTCGGCGAGATGGTCGTCGCGCCGCGATCTGCCCCGTGGTGCTCGCAGACAACGGGAGGCACGTGGGCGGTCCGACCGCCACCACCAGAACACGCTCCATAGCGGCCATCGTTCGGGCGGGACACCGGTCTCCAACCAGATCCGCAGCCGGTCGAAGCTCCATGCCGTCGCCCACCCGAGAAGCGGGCGCACGACCACGTCCAGCACACCCCACCCCGGGTTGTAGTCGTAGCCCGTGACGAAGAGCGTGACCTCCCGCCCATCGGCGACGTACCTCCAGTAGCCCCGACCCGCGGCGATCGGAGACAAGCGATCCTCCGTCTGGAACCGCAACGCCGACGTCCGTGCCCCGTCGAGACCAGTCTTCTCGCCCAGGCTGACCCCGCTTCCCCGCACGGTGTGGAACGGGACACGCCGTTCATAGGTGAATGTCGAGGCGCCGGCCACGGTCACCCCGACGGGCGAGATTCTCGAGAACCGCACATCCCAGCGCACGTGCTGGGCGGGGTCCTGGGTGGCATCCCACACCGCATCCACGTCGGCACGGATCGAAGTCTCGACATAGATAGCCCGACTTCGCACAGAACGAACCTACGGCACCCCACTGGTCGGACCGCGTCATCGACCCGGCTCGACCCGCTCCCCGCCCGCAACCGGCTTCTCAATCGAGTGCCGCAACCCATGTACCGGACGGCCCCTCCACGCGCAAAGCCCGCAGATCGACCGACTCTCGAGCGCGTGCGTCGCGGACCGGAGGCGCTTCCAACGCCGAACCCGACCCTGGGTCGATCCAGGTTGAGCCTCGCCGCTCGGGCAGACTGAGCGCGTGGACGAGCCAACCTGGATCGAGCGAGACGTGCCCACGGAGCTGCGCCTCGCGCTCGGTGATCTCGTGCTCGTCGCCGCCGACGTCGAGCACCATGCTTACGCCATCGCGCGCATCTACGGGATCGCGAACCCTCAACTTCAGTCCGCCAAGCGCGCGATCGGGCTACTGGAGGCGCGCGTGGGCGATCTCGGCGTGCCGCCTTGGTCTGACGTCGAGCGCGGAAAGCTGCTCGCGTGGTGCCATGCTGCAAGGCTGTTGCTGCAACAACGCGACCTCATCATCCACGCGAACCTCAGCCTCGGTTACTCCGAGGACCCGGATGTCCAATGGCGCGTACTGCGCTGGTCCTTGCGGGACGCCTCGCCGATCGACAGCGAGGCGCAGCATGTCGAGCGCCTGGTGAGGCTGCTGCTGAAGGTCCGGCGCGCCGGCCTGATCCACCATCACAACCTCTCCTATCCAGCGCCGTCCGGGCGTGGGCGAATGCTTCCGCACTACGTGACGTTCGGGCGGAGCTTCGTGCCCGATACTGCCATTCCGGACGAGTGGCGCAGGTGGGCGCGACGAGCGGGCGCTGAGTAGTCGATGTGAGCGCCCGCAGCAGGACCCGCTTGCGCACGCGCAACTGCCAGCCCTCGTTGGCGACTTGCTGATCAACCAGCGCGGCTTCTCCGTCACCTAGATCAGGGAACGAATCGATCCGAGGGGCTCTCGGCACTCACCAGCCTTATGGCAGAGACAGAACGAATCTCGCTGCGCTCGGAGTATGCACTCCCCTCAACCTCTAGCGTCCACTGCTGCACATCCTTCACAACGGTGAAATCGCCAACCTCCTCGTCCAGGATTTCGACCGTCTCGAAGCGGATGCGACACTTCGCATTCGCGGTGAAGGTGAGCCACAGGTCTCGGGATCGCCGCTCCATACGCACTGTCAGTTCTTCGACATGCATATCAAGGACCTTCGCGACTTCCGCGCTGTCATAGTTCGCGCGACGAGCGAGTGTCGACGAAAAGTCGACTGGCCAGCCACCGGCGAGGAGAGACTCGCGTATCGCGCGCTCTAGTTGAGTCATCTGCAGATAGTCGAGCGCCTGTTCCTCGTCGAAGAACTGACCTGGAACAACGAAGTCGGTGACGTGCGTCACGAAGTCGACCTCCCACTCAACGCCGAGCTCCTCAACTTCCCGGAGAAGCTCCTCGTGACGAAGCGGGCCAAACGCCTTCTTATCGGCGCTCAACAGAACGGCAATGGGATCTTCAGGCTCTAGCTCCTCCAGAAGCTCCAAAAATGAGTGCCAGTGCAGCGCATCCCGGTATCCGTTCCCCTCCGCGTCGAAAGGCGCGCCCCGTCGGATAGCGCGCATCGCCACATCTTCGTGCGGGACGCGCGGATACTGGATGATGTAGGCGCCCATTTGAGTTAACCGCTCCCTGAGCGCACGATCGTATCCGTCCGCAAAACGATCCGACGCCGCAACCGCATCCTCAAGGAGCACCCGTGCACTCGGGGGCCACCTACGGAGCTGCTTCCTCAATTCCCGCTGCCTCGTTCGCGCCGAGTCCCGATAGCGAGCAACGGCCTCCTGGACCGCCAGCTCCGGTACGTAAAGGTCGAGAATCTCGGAGACCGCGGCGTCTGCCACTGCGTCCCATTCCCTGCCGGTGAGCAGCGGGTTGCTCACGATCGCGTTCGCGTCGACGAATAGGAACACGAAGTCGGCCTCCCCTGCACATCGGGTGATGGCCCACGCTACTCGCTGCGTTTCCGCTTGCGTACTGAAGACGACCGCTGAGCGGACGCCCTCCACGACCGAGATCGGCGCGAGCCACTCTGCAAATAGGTGGAGTCCAGCCGAGGCCTTCGTCGGAGCCATGACAGGCGAACGCCCGCGCCAATCGCACGCCGCCTTTTGGGTGCCTTCGAGGTGTCGGTCCCGGGGGCGCAGCTCGTTCGGACACGGCACCGCCGCCGTCAGCGCGTCGGCTGGCGCCCGATGGAGGAGGAGGAGATAATGTGGGGATTTACGCCGTGCGGGCTCATCGAACGTATATCGCTGGGGGGATCTGCCGGATGCCGGTCATAACGACTCGTGGAACAGACCGTGAAGTCGGCAAGGAACCCGTCGAGCTGCATGCTTATGCGAACACGAGGCCGAAGTTGCCGGCGGAAGAAGCGGTGGCGTACATCAATGCGGCGATTGACTTGATAGCGCTCGGCTGCCTTGCCGCAACCGGACTGTTGACCTTTGAGCCAAGGCCTACGAACCCGGGGGCCGATCGCCAGGTTCGCGTGGATACGGGTGCCGATCATTACTTCGACGTGACGCCTCCGTTCGCAGCTCTGTCGACGGCCAGAGAGGAACTTCTTGTAATTCGATCCGTGAGCTACTCCAATCCCCTCGACATCGTGGCGTCGGCGAAGGTTGGCAAGGATGCAGCGAGCTCAATCATCGCCTTCCTTGACTACTTCAACGTCGCGAAGGCGCGGAAACGGTTGGCTTCCGAGGAGGCTTCCAAGGCTGAACTTGAGCGCATCGTAAGCGACGTAACCCTCGAGGCAACCGTGCAGGAGAAGTACATTCTCTTGGAGCGGCTGATACTCGAGAACGAGGCACAGCAGTTGCAGAACGCCATCGCCCGGGAGGAGTTGGAGCAACGCCGACTGGAAAATGAGGAACGGCGAATGCAGCTCGCGCAGCGAATCACTTCGGCCCAGAACCTCGCCCGCCAGCGAGGCTATGGGGTGCCCCTGTGGAGCAATGACGAGGCACTGGAGTTCGCTGACAACGTTCGGCTTACGGCTTCAGTCGAACTCGCTGACAGCATTCACCTCACTACGCGGCTCGGAACAGATTGAGACCTTTGAGATCCCCCAGGAACCAGTACCACGGTGAGCGGTTGCGAGTCCGAGCGAACCCGCCAGCGAGGATCGCCACCGTCACCCACATGGCCGAGACCATCGACGTGAGCGTCGCGACTTCCTGCATGATCTGACTCTAATGGGCCCGGACCGCTCGCCGTTGGCGACCGCTCAGGGACCGGCATCCGCACGCTCGCCGTCCGGCACGCGGGCCGGAGGTCGAGGTTCGAGCGCCGTAGCTCACCCCTACCTGGGCGGCGCACCGGAGGACAGATTGGGTCGCGGACAGCGTCTTGATACGAACAGTGGTAGTCACCCCGGCTAAGCATTGCCAAAGGCCACCTAGCACCGGCTCAGTGAAGCTCTGGGGTCGCGTATCGTGCCGCTGTGACACGCGCCTGGAAGGTCCGACTTTTGGAATCCGGAATCGTCATTGGCTGGATTGCCGGAGGGGCTTGTGGAGCCGCGACCTACTTCAATGCGTGGTACTTGCTCCCGGCCGTCTTCTTCTCTGGCATCGCACTTCTGGCGATGTGGCGCAGGAATCGACTAGACGCCGCGCCCTGCTGACTCGCCCTAGCGTGATCCTCGAAGACCGACGCGCACGAAAAGCACGCGCAGCCACCCACCCCGCCTGAACGTTTGAGGACCCGCGCGAGGGCAGTTGTCGACCGCTGGCGCGCCTAGCGCCAAGTCTTGGCCTGAAGGCCCTCACCTAGGGCGCGCGGCTATTGAACCGGAGAATCGCGTCCCCTACGATCCGGAATAAGGGGAGTCAACCCCCACCGCCTTCGTTAGAACAGACCTGCAGTTCGGGAGGCAAAAGTGAGATCCGCCCTACGTCCGCTCTTGGCCCTGGCGATTGGTGGCGTACTGGCGCTCACCTACGCCGCGCCCGCGTCCGCCTCGGTTTCGATCCTCAGCATCGACGAATCGTTGCAGAGTGGCTACTTCGCAAGAGTGTTCGTCACATATGTCTGCGATCCCGGCGACAACCTGACTGTCACGGTGGGCGTCCAGCAGAAACATGCAGGAGGGGGATGCTCCAAGGGGGCCAGAGTGCACGGGCGAACCCGCCACTATCGGCATCGACGTGCGGGGGGCAGGACTGCCAACCTCCCAGCAGGTTTCCTTCAACAGCGGCCCTGCGACAATAACCGTCACGATGATCAGCTGGCACATCGATCCCGACGGCAACCCAGTGACGACAGGCTCTGACACCCTGACCGAGGAGCAACGGCTCGAACGCGATGGGCCACGCGCCCCGCACTCCGAACCCTAGCTCTGCAACCGCAACGTTGCACGGGCGATGGGTTTCGACGGTTAACGCCCTTCAGTGTGCGCTCAAGGACCGCGCTGCGGGCCGCGATATCGATCAGGTGGCCCCCTCAACGAGGACGCTTCATCTATTCGACAGGGATCTCGAGTCGATAGCCAATCTGATGCGGGCTACAGATCGTGCCGTTCCCTCCAACTGCATCCCAACGGACGGGCACTCGGGCCGGCGGAATGCGGACGCACCGCCATAGTCGCGACCGCTGCGTGCATGCGGCGCGGACCGATTCTGACAGTCGACGCAGAATCGCCCTTCTTCTTACTACTCAGGCCCCGTCCGCGTCCCATTTCGCTTCAGCGTCCGCACGCTGAGCCTGTCGCTCGTATCCACGTGCGACCGCCTTGAGGGCGCGGTGCACTCGGCGCCAGTCCTCACGCTCGTCCGCGCGGGCCCTAAATCGGTGGGCAAGTTCCCGCTCCTGATCCCCACCCTCGTAGATGCCCTTGGTCCAGGAGCCTCGAGCGCCCATCACTCCGCCGACGAAACCGTTCTCCATCTCGTGAGTGCCGACGATCTCGAGCACCTCGCACACCGCGACCGCGGGCCATCCCTCAGCAGCTTCGCTTGCACCGTATGCGAGCATAGCCCCCAGCATCTCGTCGCCCACCTTTGCCCGATCGCGCTCTGCCAGCAGAGAACGACACTCGATGACCCACTGCGTCAATTCCTCAGCGTCAGGGATCCAAGTTGTACCGTCCGTACCCGGTAGCTGCTTCCAATCGCGAAGCACACGCCATGCGAGAGCAGATGCTGCCGGATCTCTCGAGTCATCCTTCGGCTTGCTCGCCGGTCGCGTCGCAAGACAAACCAGCTCTACGAACTCTGCTGGGTTCGAACGGAGTACCCGATAGAGCGCGGCGGGGTAGTGCGTCGTTCGGTCAAGCAGTGGAGAGAAGAGAAACTCGTACCGCGCCATCACGCCGTCCGAGGCCCCCTTGTTGGCGAGGTAGTCGAGCGCGGTTCCAATCCTGTGCGATGCCCCCCTCATTTCCTCCGCCGAGTTGCCACTCAAGATCTCATCGAGTGCCGCGGTCGCATCGTCGGGCCCCATCACGACCGGGCCGCCCTTCTCCTCATGGATGAGGGCAAAGTCGAACAGCTGGAGTGCACTGACCGGGCGGTGACGGTCGAGCAGCTCTTTGAAGGCCCGAGACCGTTCCCCTTCACCGATCACCCATGGACTCACGTTGGACCAGTAGGCATCGACCAAGCTCTTTTCGATGCGCTCCAGCAGATCCCATGTCGCTGTGTTCGCTTCCATGGTTAGCGCCAATGCCAGGCGATCCGTCGGTGCTTCGTGCAGCTCGCGCAGTCTGGCCTCGATCCACGCCAATCCACCTTCAGTGAGCGATCGACGCGCGAAGTAGGACTGAGCGGCCTGTCGCCGGGCCTGCCTTTCACCGAGCAGCCAGTCGAGCGCCCAGCCATCAATCTCAGCGGTAGACAGCTCCACGAGCAGAGCGCCGATGATGTGGGGGTTGCCGACCTTGTCGATCAACCTTTCCAATTCATCGCGCCCTACCTGCACGATCTCAGCCACCGCGGCCCTTTGCATCGCGGGCACGTCGAGCGTCGCTGCCGAGTCGTCACCGTTAAGGCCCAACCGACCCCGGTCCCATCCGAACAAGGCAGCATATTCCGATGCCTTGCCGGGATCAGGCAGCGCCGCCAGTACGTGCCGCAGCTTGTCCAGCTTTTCGTTCGAGAGTGCCCAGTGAGCGTCGGCGAATTCCTCATGACGCAGGATCTCAGCGTTAAGCGCATCCCACAGCCTCCGCGCCGACAACGTTGACATATCCGTAGCTGCTGCCGCAGCGAGCATCGCGTCGGTCGCAATGTCGTAATCACGAGGGTGGAGATCGTCCAGCAAGGGAACGACATCAACCCAACGGTCTACGTCCGTCCCCGCCAAATCGACAATCATCTGAGTCACCTCACCGACAAAGGCTCCCCACTCTGCGACGGAGACGTCTTGCGTTTCCGGGCCCCAATCTCGATAAGTCGGGCTGCTTGGGCTCATCGAGAACGAGTTCGAGTTCGGCAGCAGCTGGAGCAGGAGACGCCAGCCAAGGTCGGGCCGCCGATCGACTAGTCGATGAAGCACCAACATCTTTGACGACATTCCGGCAGCCGTGTACTGGACCCACGGCAGGAGAAGGTTCTCGAGGCTTCGGAACGCGGTGTTACCGGAGTTTTCTCGCCCGTGGTCGTAATCGGTCAACCGAGCCAGGACGTTCATCGCGCTCGGGAAGTGTTCTCGTGAACGCGCGAGCACTTCAAGCGCCCATAGAAGGTAAACATGCGGCGAAGTCTGAGACAGCACATCCGTCTGCTCATCGGCGGGCGGAAAGAGGCTCTTGAGGCTTGGAGCCTCGTCTCCCAGGTCGTCCAACAGCGTATCCAAGAACAACTCGGGCGCGGCTTCCGCGAGAGTGGGTAGCACGTGTGCGATGCGCTTCCAGCCTTCGGTCCCGAGCCCCGAAGCCCGCGACAATATCCGACCGACTACACGCTCAGCCCAATCCACCCCCGCGCGGCCCGCGACCTCGCCTCCAATCAGTGCCATTAGCGCGACCCCTCCCGCGAGGCCCTCTTCGATCTCGCGCGAGTGAGGCCGCTTCTCCCCGCGCAACTGCGCGGCAAAACGTGCAGCCGCGTCCGGAATATCCAGCGGGTTGTGCTCGAACAATGCTCCTTCGACCACCTCCGCCCACCGCTCGAGGTCGGAGCTCGTCAGGGCAGGGAACAGAGAGAGCGACGCTTCGACCGGTGCTGCCACTCGCCAGGCATCTCCCGCGCGCACGAATACGGGATCATCACCGCTGGAGAGCGACACAATCACCGACTCAAGCTCGTCCCAGTTGGCACGAACCAAGCGTTCGAGCAAAGCACGGTCGCCGTCGTCCGCCGTCCATTGCACCGCAAGCGCTAGGCGCGAAGCAGCCGCTAGATCATCTCGGTGCGAATCGGGAACCGCGGACTGAGCCCGGGAGTCCAACGCCAGGGACCGGAAGAATGCCTTCGGACTTCTGCGGTAGAGCGCGGCCATCCTCTCCGCTTCGCGTGATGCAATACCCGATTCCTGGAGGACCCGTGACGTCTCGCTGCGCCCAGGGACCGCGACTTCGACGAGGTCGGCGCCGGGCTTGACGGCCATCCCTTTGTGCGCAAGAAGGATGACCGGGTGCCCCCCACTGGCAGCCAACGCGAGGGGCGGCTCCGGGAACGTCGGGATAAGAAGATGCGGCACATTGCTTTCTGAAAGCCGCGCCCAAGCCGCGGCGCTCTTCACGAGGATGGCCGACGGCCGATCCTCAAGGGCATGCAGCGCCACGTACGTGACAGCGAGAGCTTCCTCGATCGAACGACCCTGAACAGTGAGCATTCGTCGCGAGTCAGTCGAGCCAAGGAGTGCCGCGATACGCTCGCGCACGAACTCCTGACTTGTGGCGAATAGCTGCTCGGGCAACTCCACCCGCATCGACAGCCGGAACTCATCCCACCATCGTTCGATCGTCTGCACATCTCGCGGGTAGCGACCAAGAAGCTCCGAGAGCCAGATGTGAGCTGACGGGGTCTTCTGAAGCCATCCCTCAAGGTCATCGGCATCCAGCGCCGACACACTCGAGAACTCACCTTCCGCGGACTTGCCCTCAGCCCACGCAGTCTTGCCAGGCCAACGCCTCGTCGTCACGAACACAAAATTCGTCACGATGCGTTCATCCCTGGGCAGGGCGAGGCGATTCTTATAGTCGCTTTCTGCCTTACCCGCGGCATTCTGGTCAGTACCGAGTTCGAAGCGCAGCCGACCCGCAGGAAGGTAGCTGGCGTGCATGCCGTCAGACATCGCGAGTCCATCCCAGCCACGAAGCGCGACGCCGTCGCCAGCTCGCACGGAAAGCTGGGTGATGCCTGGTGTCGCATCGAGAAGGCGGCGCAGCATTTCGGGCGCCTTCTCCTGAGCGACTCTGCCGCCCCACGCATTCAGGTCGTTCGCTGTCACCCGCTCAGGCTCGACGTCGCGGACTCGAACGTTGGGCGTGATCTCTTCGCCCCGGGCCGCAGCAAAGGCATCGATGTCCTCGGCCCGAAACTTGATCCGGTTTGAGCCGGGGATGCTGGCTACCGGCAGTCGGCCATCCCTCGCCATGTTCCGCACCGTGTTCACGTGAAGCCCCAGTCGCTTCGCCGCTTCGCCGACTCCAATGAACTCGTCCATACCTACATTCTACACAAGAGGAGGTGGCGAATGTAGGTTTTGTAGAAGTGGATTGACATGGCAGATCGCGTGGGTGGATTGCCGCTCGCGGGCGATGCGGTGCAAGGGAATCCTCTTGCGTGCGCTTCGGCTCCATAGCGCTAGTGAGCCCCGTCGGCATCGGCGGCCGCCGGCCATCACAATGGGACCTCAGTGCCACATCTGAGGGAAGGACCCACATGGGCGACTACGACCTGAGCAGAATGGGCTGGCAGCAGTTCGAGCACATGCTGCAGGCCTTAGCGAAGGCAGAACTCGGCAACGGAGTGCGCCCGTTTGGCGCTGGTCGTGACGGTCAGCGGGACGCCACGTTCAATGGCAAGGTGAACTTCCCACGCGGTGCCGGCCTCAAGTGGAACGGCTACGGCGTCATCCAGATGAAGTACAAGCACAAAGTCGCGTCGACGACCGAGGGCTGGCAGTGGTTCCTCGAAGAAGCACGCAAAGAGGTGCGCGGCTGGCTCGCTAAGAAGCGTGTGGGCGACAGGACCCCGAAGTACCTGCTCTTCGCGACCAATGTCGTGCTCAGCGGTACGAAAAGCACCGGCGGCAGAGACCAGTTCGACCGCTACATGGAGTCAGCTGCTACTGAACTGGAGCTCGAAGGCTGGTACGTCTGGGACTACGACGAGATCCGCACGATGCTCGACCAGCACACCGCGATCCGCCAGCGGTACTTCGAGCTGATCGTCACTGGTGACTTTCTGCTCAAGCTCGACGAGTTCTTCTCCGCCGCAACTGCCTTGGAGATTCAGCATCTCGCAGGACACGCGGTGTCCGAACTCGTCAACCGCCAGTGGGTACGCACCGGCGATTCTGGCTACAACGACTCATCGAAAGTGCGCCTCGCCGACATCGCAATCGACCTTCCATGCGACGTTGAGTGGGCAGAAGGCGACCCGGCTGATCGTAATCGTACGATGACCGCGGAGAGCGTGATCCGGATTGGCGACGACAATCTGTCAAACGGCATCGGCGGTGGAGCGAGAGCTGCAGTGGTCGTTGGTGGCCCCGGTCAGGGCAAGAGCACCATCTCGCAGGTCATCGCGCACGGTTACCGAGTCGCGTTTCTCGCCGACACGGACGTGAGCCGCTACGGCGCGACCGCCGTTCGAGCTTACGAAGATCTCGCCGCGAGACTGAAGGAAGCCGGGATTCCCACCCCTGAGCGCCGCCGCTGGCCCTTCGTCGTAGAGCTCGCCAAAGCCGGGACCTCCATTGCGACCACGAAAGGACCGTTCTCGCTGCTCAGCTACATCGCCGGGTCGATCATCGTCGCTGGGCGCTCGGCCGAGCCTGCGGCGCTATTGGAGTGGATGCGAACCTGGCCGGTCTGTCTCGTGCTGGACGGCCTTGACGAAATCCCGAATGCTCGAGATCGCACGAGGCTCATGGATGCGGTCAGGACGCTGGTAAGCGACCTCAACGCTGCAGGCGTGGACCTGTTCGTCGTCGCAACCACGAGACCGCAGGGATACCGAGGAGAGTTCCGCGAAGCTATTCCCTGCACCCAACTGGACTTGCTGGAGTTCACGGAGGCGGAGGCTCTTAACTACTCTGACGCGCTCACTCGCCTGCGTTCCGCCGACGACCCTGACTTGGCCCAGCAGGTCTCTGAGCGCCTGATCGAGGCTGTCCACGAGCGGGTCACGCAAAGACTGATGACGACGCCGTTGCAGGTCACCATAATGACTGCGCTGGCAGAGGAAGCAGTTGACCTTCCGTCGGACAGGTTCGAGCTCTTCGATCGCTACTACCGGGTCATCTACGACCGAGAACTAGCGAAGAGCGAGGCGTTCTCGGAGCTGAAGTCCCTTCGTCCGCACGTCGATCATCTTCACGAACAGGCGGGCCTGAAGTTGCAAGCTAGGTCTGAGAAAGCCGGCAACTCCGACGCAGCGCTCACGAAGAACGAGATCGCCCGCATCCTCCGCCGTCGGCTCAACAAGACCGCAGGGTACGACGAGGGCGAGTCCGACTCGCTTGCAGATACCCTCATGAAGCTTTCCACCGAGCGGCTCGTGATGCTCGTTTCGCGGAAGGCACCCGGGTACCAGTTCGAAGTCCGCTCTCTTCAGGAGTACATGGCCGCTCGCGCGCTCACGGAGGGCGACGAACAAACCGTCCTCGACAATCTGCTCGCCCTCGTACCCTCCAGCCACTGGCGGAACACCTGGCTACTCGCGGCCGGTCGAGTGTTCAAACGACAAGAGCATGTGATCTACAAGCTCATCGACCTGGTCGCCACATACGACTCAAAGAGTGCGGATACCCCAATCGCCCTGATCGGTGCCGGCCTCGCGGGCGATCTCTACGTCGACAATTTGGCCATCGAGTTCCCTGGGGTTAGACGACGCCTGCTTGAGAGCGCAGTGTCCCAGTTCGCCGACACCACGTTGTCCGTGCCCCGCAGCCTCTCGGAACTATTGAACATGGCGCTAAGGCAGCCGACCAAAGAAGTCGCGATCGTGCTTGAAGCGCTACACGAGCTCAGTCGAGAAAATTCGTCATGTCTCGCGACGCTGGTACTGAGCGAGAACAAGAGCGGCATGAGCGACCTCGCGAAGCAGGCTCGCACGACTCTCACGGAGGGACGCACTTACGTCAAGCCAGCGCTGCGCAGCGGCCAGAGCGGCGTCGACGCTCTGGCAACCGAACTTGGGCAGGTCGTCGAGCAGATTCCCGAAGGCATCCTTCTCCTCGAGGCACTCAGGAGCGCCGACCCCCGGATGCTGGTGGAGTCCCAGCTCGTGGTCTCGGTAGATCTCTGGACCGCCCTCGAACGCGAGCCTGCGCGGCGCGCGCTGGCGAGGGCGGTGGGGCGGGCCGTCAAGAAGGACCCTGCCGCCGCAACTCTCGGACGGCTTCTCCTCAGGCACTATGCCTCAAGAGTCCCGCAGGGACAGCGGTTCCTCGCATAGGCATCAGAGGCCGACCGGCTCGCGGAGCCTCTCGCACGGATCCCCGATATCCCGGCCGACGTCCAATGCGAGTTACGAGTTCTGCGGCGCGCCGTGTCCATCAACTGACACGATGGGACCGTACGCGGCGCTTACCTGCACAGCAATGCCCGCGCCCGTCCGCTATTCGTGCGGTGCGGGTATGAGGATCCGTTCCGTACCCGTCAGCGACCCGCGGCACTGTCGTGACCGAGCCCGATATGCCGGCCGCGGGCGTCTGCCGCAGAGCATCGCGAGCCGCCGACAGGCGCCACCTACCGCGTCAGATCCCCGGTCGTCGGCTTCCCCGCCGGGGCGTAGCGCAGCGAGACGGCACCCGAGTCGCCCGTCACCGCGGGCGCGACGAGGCGCAGCGCAGTCGGCGCGACACCGTCGGGGAAGACCTTCTTGCCCTGGCCGAGCACGACCGGGTACACCCACAGCACGAGCTCGTCGAAAACCTGCGCGTCGATGAGCGTGTGGGCGAGGTCGACGCTGCCGATGACGTGGATCTCGCGGTGCCGGTCGCGCAGGGCGTCGACTTCGGCCAGCACGTCGTCGCCGAGCTGGGTCGTTCCCGCCCAGTCCGTCGAGAGTTCGTCGCGCGACGCGACGTACTTCGACACGGCGTTGAGCTTCTCGGCGATCGGATTGTCCTCGCCGTCACGGTAGTTCGGCCAGTACGCGGCGAAGATGTCGTACGTGCGCCGGCCGAGCAGCAGCGCGTCCATGTTCGAGATGCCCGCCATGATCTCGCGCCCGATGACCTCGTCGCGGAAGGGCGCCTGCCACCCGCCGAAGGGGAATCCGCCCGACGTGTCCTCGTCAGGACCGCCCGGCGCCTGCGCGACGCCGTCGAGGGTCGTGAAGAGGTCGATGAAGATCCGGCCGCGGCCGTTCGTCTCGTTCGTCATGGGTTCATCCTCGTCTCGGGTTCAGGCCGCCGCCAGGGCGTCGTCGATGTGGAAGGTGGCCGCGAACCGATCGAGCAGCGTGGCATCGCCGGCGACGACCGCGAGGACCTCCTGGTCGATCGCCTCGCCCGGCGTGAGCTCCCCCGAGATGAGACGACGGATGCCGGGGCCCGCCGCGAAGACGAGTCCGGTCTCTCCTCCCGGGGCCCTGCGCGCGAGCGGATCGACGGGCCGCCCCGCCGGTGCGACCTGGGTGACGTAGAGGTCGCCGCCCTCGACCTGGACGCGCAGCACGATGTCGCCGACATGCAGCTCGTAGATCGCGGGAGGGAGGGATGCCGCGGCATCCGTCCGGAAAGACGTCCGAAGCGCCATGGTCAGCGAGTCCGCCGTCACGACGTCGTCCGGACCGGGATCGCCCATCGCCCGGAAGCCCCAGCGACCGAGGGCCAGCACGATGGGCTCCAGCATCCGTCCGTAGTCGGTCAGCTCGTAGACGAGGCCGCAGTGCAGGAGCGGAACTCGGCGCACGACGCCGCTCTCCTGCAGCTCTTTGAGCCGCGTGGAGAGGATGTTCGTCGGGATCTTGGGCAGCCCCTGCTTCAGATCGGTGTAACGGCGAGGGCCGACGAGCAGATCGCGGACGATGAGCACGGCCCACCGCTCGCCGATCAGCTCGACGGCCGACGTCACTCCGCAGTACTGCCCGTAGCTGCGGGAGGCCACGACTACGCCCTGGCCTGCTCCGCCATGTAGGCCTCGGGTCCCTTGGCGGCCGCCTCCGGGTCCATCCACATGAACTGGATGCCGTTGCCGTCGGGGTCGATGAGGTCGCGGGCGTACATGAAGCCGTAGTCCTGCGGGTCGCCTGGGGCCGTGCCGCCGGCGGCGACGCCCGCCTCGATGATCTTGTCGACATCGTCGCGCGAGTCGCGGCTGATCGACAAGAGCACCTGCGAGTGCGTCCGCGGGTCGGCGATCTCCTTGTCGGTGAAGGTCGAGAAGTAGGCCTTCGTGAGCACCATGAAGTAGATGTCGTCGCTCCACACGATGCACGCCGCATTGTCGTCGGTGAAGTTGGGATTGAGATCGCAGCCGAGGGCCGTGTAGTACGCCTTCGCGCGGTCGAGGTCATCCGTCGGGAGGTTGACGAAGATGTTCGTGGGCATTTCCTGCTCCTTGCCGGTGGGCTTCCTTGCCGTCCACCCTCTGTTGGGTTGGTTCTCACCGCGGTTGGTGAGCTTGTCGAACCATAGTTGCAAAAAGCAAGTTCGCTTGTCAATAGCAAGTAAATCCGTGTTTCCTCCCTCGCACGGGGGATGTCGAGGCACCCGCTCCCCCGTAGCGTGGAGGGATGTCCGCTCCCCCGCCCACGGGACCGCTGCGCCGTCCGGCGCCCACTCCGCGCGACCACCGGAACGACCTCTGGCTGGCTGCCGGCCTGCTCCTCTGCGCCGTCCTCAGCGCCGCACTCGGCATCGTGGCCGGGGTCTACGGCACCGACACGGCGAAGGGGCTCGGCTCCGCGCTCCTCTACTCATTCGCACTGACGGCGCCCCTCGCGCTGCGCCGCCGCTACCCCGAGTTCGTCGCCGTCGCCGTCGCCGTCGTCTTCTTCGTCGGCGTGACCCTGCGGATCCCCGAGATCTACGTCGGCAACATCGCCGTCTTCATCGCCATGTACACGGTCGGCGCGTGGGTCGACGACCGCCGCCGTGCGATGTACGTGCGCATCGGCATCATCATCGGGATGTTCGTGTGGCTGCTGGTCACGACCTTCCAGTCGGCGACAGCGCCGACCGACGAGGGTCTCTCCCGCGAGGGGCTGTTCTCGCCCTTCGTCGCGTTCATGCTGATCCAGTTCCTCGTCAATGCCGCGTTCTTCGGCGGGGCGTACTACATGGGCGACCGGGCGTACGCCTCGGCGATCGAGCGCGCGACACTCCAGGAGCGCACGCACGAGCTCGAGCGCGAGCGCGAGGTGACCGCGGCGCAGGCCGTCGCGCTGGACCGCGTGCGCATCGCGCGCGAGCTGCACGACGTGGTCGCGCACCACGTCTCGGCGATGGGCGTGCAGGCCGGTGCGGCGCGCGCCGTCATGGACCGGGATCCAGACGCCGCGCGTGACGCGCTGCTCGGGGTCGAGGCATCCGCCCGCTCCGCCCTCACCGAGCTGCGGCAACTGCTCGAGACGCTGCGCACGTCGACGGCCGAAGCGCCGAGCGGCTCGATCCTGCGCCTCGACGGCCTCGACGAACTCGTCGCGCATGCCAACGCCAACGGCCTGCCGACGACCCTCACGATCGTCGGCGAGCCCCGGCCGCTCCCCGACCTCGTGCAGGTGAACGCCTACCGCGTCGCGCAGGAAGCGCTCACGAACGCCCGCCGGCATGCGGGGAAGGATGCCTCGGCCGACGTGCGCCTCCGCTATGGCGAGGACGCCATCGAGCTCGAGGTCACCGACACGGGACGCGGCTCGACCCCGCACCGCCCGGGCCTCGGCATCGTCGGCATGCGCGAGCGCGCCGCCGCCTCGGGCGGCTCCATCGAGATCGGGCCTCGCGAGCGCGGCGGATTCCTCGTGCGACTGCACGTGCCCCTGGCCGAGCGGGTGCGGTCGTGAGCGCCGGCTATCCCGTGCCGGCCATCCGTGTGCTGCTCGTCGACGATCACGCCGTCATGCGGGCCGGCTTCCGCATGATCCTCGAGGTGGCGGGCGACATCGTCGTCGTCGGCGAGGCGTCGACGGGGACCGAGGCGGTGGCCGCGGCATCCGCTCTGCAGCCGGATGTCGTCTGCATGGACGTGCAGATGCCCGACATGGACGGTCTCGAGGCGACGCGGCGCATCGTCGCCGACGAACGCATCGACACCGCCGTGGTCATCGTGACGACGTTCGACCGCGACGACTATCTCTTCGACGCGCTCGGCGCCGGTGCGAGCGGATTCCTGCTCAAGAACGCCGGCCCGGAAGAGCTCGTGAACGCCGTTCGGGTCGCCGCCGCCGGCGACGCTCTCCTCGCACCGGAGGTGACGCGCCGCGTGATCGCGCGGTTCGCGCAGTCCGCTCCGGTCGCCGCGGGGGTCGCCCGGTCGCCGCGCGAGCCCGACCCCGAGCGCATCACGGTCGACCTGACCGACCGCGAGGCCGAGGTGCTTCAGCTCGTCGCCCAGGCATTGAGCAACGCCGAGATCGCCGCCCACCTGCACATCGGCGAGGCGACGGTGAAGACGCACGTCTCGAACGTCCTCGCGAAGCTCGGGGCGCGGGACCGCGTCGCGGCGGTCGTGTACGCGCACCGCCACGGGCTCGCCTGACGGACGCGGGGGCGACGGATGCTCCGGCCGGGCCTTTCGTCGAAGCTCGGCAGAGCCCACCTCCGGCGGGGCAAGGCCATGGAGTGGGCCGTCAGGATCGGAACCTCCGACCGCCGAGGGGGCCGGATCTCCACCCCGAGGGGGAGGCCCCGGCGCCCGCTCATCCGTACCGTGAGTCGAGAGGGCGGCACACCGCCCGACGACGAGGAGGAGCCGATGCTGCAGCTGACCGGGATCACGAAGAGCTACGGAGGGAGGCTCGTGCTCGACGACGTCGCATTCGCCGTTCAGCCCGGACGCCTGACCGGCTTCGTCGGCGGGAACGGCGCGGGCAAGACGACGACGATGCGGATCGTCCTCGGCGTGCTTGCGAAGGACGGCGGGTCGGTGACCCTCGACGGCGTCGAGGTGACGACGGCCGACCGGCGCCGCTTCGGCTACATGCCCGAAGAGCGGGGGCTCTACCCGAAGATGAAGGTGCACGAGCACATCACCTACCTCGCGCGCCTGCACGGCTTTCCGAAGACGGATGCCGCGGCCCGCGCGCAGGCTCTGCTCGAGCAGCTCGGACTCGGCGAGCGACTGAACGACAACGTCGAGACGCTGTCGCTCGGCAATCAGCAGCGCGCCCAGATCGCGGGCGCCCTCGTGCACGACCCCGAGGTGCTCATCCTCGACGAGCCGTTCTCGGGACTCGACCCGCTCGCTGTCGACGTCGTCGCGGGAGTGCTGCAGGAGCGGGCGGCTGCCGGGGCATCCGTCCTCTTCTCGTCGCATCAGCTCGACGTCGTCGAGCGGCTCTGCGACGACCTCGTGATCATCGCGGGCGGAACGATCCGCGCGGCAGGGGCACGCGACGAGCTGCGGGCGCAGCACTCGAGCCGCCGCTTCGAGCTCGTGTCGGCGGGCGACGCCGGCTGGCTCCGGTCGGAGCCGGGCGTCGAGGTGCGGGACTTCGCCGGCGGGTACGCCGTGTTCGACGTCGACAGCGACGAGACGGCGCAGCGCGTGCTGCGCCGGGCGGTGGCGCAGGGGGATGTCGCGAGCTTCGCGCCGCAGCATCCGTCCCTCGCCCAGATCTTCAAGGAGGTCATCCAGTGAGCACCCCGACCACCCGCCCGTCCGCCGGCCTGAGCGCCGCGCAGGGCATCTGGCTCGTCGCCGAGCGCGAGATCGGCTCGAAGCTGCGCAGCAAGGCCTTCGTCATCTCGACCGCGATCCTCTTCATCGGCGCCCTCGCCCTGGTCATCTGGGGAGGCTTCGCGGCGGCGAACAACACCGGCACGCCCGTCGCCGTGACGCCCGACGCCCAGCAGTACGTCGCCGATGTGCAGGGCCTCGACGTCACCGACGTCGCCGACCGCTCCGCCGCCGAGGCCGCCGTCCGGAGCGGCGACGTGGATGCCGCCGTCGTGGGCGACGCGTCGTCGCCTCTCGGCTACGCCGTCGTCGCCGACTCCAGCGCCCCGACGCAGCTGCTTCTCCAGCTCGCCGAGCTGCCGCCCGTCCAGCTGCTCGACCCCGAGCAGGGCAATGCTGCGCTCGGCTACATCGCTGCGATCGGCTTCGGCATCGTGTTCCTCCTCGCCGCGTCGCTCTTCGGCGGCACGATCGCGCAGAGCGTCGTCGAAGAGAAGCAGACGCGCGTCGTCGAGCTGCTCATCTCGGCCATCCCGGTGCGCGTCCTCCTCGCGGGCAAGGTCATCGGGAACACGATCCTCGCAATGGCGCAGATCCTCGTGCTCGCCGCGATCGCCGTCGTCGGGCTGACGATCACGGGGCAGACCGCGCTCCTGCAGGGACTCGGCGGCCCGATCGCGTGGTTCGCGGTGTTCTTCCTCTTCGGCTTCATCCTGCTCGCGTCGCTCTTTGCGGCGGCAGCCTCGATGGTGTCGCGTCAGGAGGACATCGGCTCGACCACGACGCCGCTCACGATGCTCATCATGGCGCCGTACTTCCTCGTGATCTTCTTCAACGACAACCCGACCGTGCTCGCGATCATGTCGTACGTGCCGTTCTCGGCGCCCGTCGGCATGCCCATGCGCCTCTTCCTCGGACAGGCGCAGTGGTGGGAGCCGCTGCTCTCGCTCGCGATCCTCATCGCGACCTGCGTGGGCGCGATCCTCGTGGGCGCGCGGATCTACGAGAACTCCCTGCTCCGGATGGGCGGACGGGTCTCGCTCAAAGAGGCGCTCGCCCGCTGACGGGTCAGGGTGCCGCGTCGCCGGCGTCCGAGCCGCGGGTGCCGTCGCCGCCGTTGTACCGACGGCGGTCGGCGGCCCGGCCACGACGTCCGAGGAGGGCGTCGGCGGCGCGCACGAGGCCCAGGTGCGAGAGCGCCTGCGGAGTGTTGCCGACGTGCCGCCGGCCCTCCACGTCGTACTCCTCCGAGAGCAGGCCGACGTCGTTCGTGAGGTCGATGAGCCGGTCCATGAGCTCGGCGGCGTCGTCGCGCCTGCCGCTCGTCGCGTACTGCTCGACGAGCCAGAACGAGCAGGCGAGGAACGGATGCTCGCCACCCGGGATGCCGTCGACCCCCGTCGTCGTGCGGTAGCGGTGGAGCAGGCCGTCGTGCATGAGGTCGCGCTCCATCGCGGCGACGGTGCGCAGCATCCGGGGGTCGTCGGGCCTGCAGAAGCCGACCTCGGGAAGGAGCAGGAGCGACGCATCGACCTCGGTCGAGCCGTACGCCTGCACGAAGTGGCCCACGCTCTCGTCATAGCCGTGCCGGTCGATCTCGGCCTTCATGCGATCCCGGAGGCGCTCCCAGCGCTCCGGGTGTCCATCGAGGCCCGCCTCGCGCACGGCCCGAACGCCCCGGTCGAACGCGGCCCAGATCATGACGCGGGAGTGGGTGAAGTGCCGTGGCTCCCCGCGGATCTCCCAGATGCCGTTGTCGGGGCGATCGAGGTTGGCCTCGACGAACTTCAGCAGCGAACGCTGCAGCGGCCAGGAGAAGCGCGTCTCGTCGACGCCGGCCATCCGGGCGGCCTCGAGGGCCACCATGACCTCGCCGATGACGTCGGCCTGGTACTGGTCGACGGCGCCGTTGCCCGTGCGGACGGGCGCCGCGCCGTCGTACCCCGGAAGGCTCTCGATCACGTGCTCCGCGAGGTCGCGCTCCCCCGCCACCCCGTACATGATCTGCACGTCGGCCGGGTCCCCCGCGACGGCGCGGACGAGCCAGTTGCGCCACTCCTCGGCCGCCCGCAGGAATCCGTGGTCGAGGAGCACCTCGAGCGTGAGCGAGGCATCCCGCAGCCAGACGTAGCGGTAGTCCCAGTTGCGGACGCCACCGAAGTCCTCGGGCAGCGACGTCGACGCCGCCGCCACGATGCCGCCCGTCGGCGCATACGTCAGAGCACGCAGCACGAGGAGGGATCGGATCACGGCCTCGCGGTGCGGACCGTCGTAGTCGATGCGGCCCGCCCACTCCGCCCACCACGCGCTCGTCCGGGCGATCGCCTCGTCGACGTCGATGGGGCGCGGCACCGGGTGGTGCGAGCGGAACCACGTGAGCTGCAGGTCGACCGTCTCGCCGGCGGCGACGTCGAAGCGCGCGGTGTGCGAGTGATTCGAGGGATGCAGCCGCGGCCCGCGCACGACGATGGCGTCGGGTCCCGCGGTCGCGACGAGAGCCGGCTCGGCGGCGGTGCCGACCTGTCGCACCCACGGGAGCGCCCGCGCGTAGCCGAAACGGATGCGCAGCTCCTCCGAGAACGAGACGGAGCCGGAGATGCCCCGCACGCGGCGGACGACGTCGGCGCGGTGACCTCCGTAGGGCATGAGGTCGACGACCTCGGCGACGCCCGAGGAGGTCTCCCAGCGCGTGACGAGCGAGAAGCAGTCGCCGTCGTACGAGCGGGTCGCCCGTGCCGTCTTGTCGTGCGGGCGCACCTGCCAGCGGCCATGGTCGTCGGTGCCGAGAAGCGCTCCGAACATCGAGGCCGAGTCGTAGCGCGGGAGGCACAGCCAGTCGATCGACCCCTCGCGGGAGACGAGCGCCGCGGAGTGGCAGTCGCTCAGCAGCGCATAGTCCTCGATCGGCATCGCCATCGTCCGATTCTCCCAGCGCAAGCCCCCCGAAGGCCGATTCTCAGAGGGTTACAGTGACGCCATGAACGCGTCCCAGACGAGCGACCCGGTGGAATCGATCGACACGACCCTGTGCATCCTCGGGGCCTCGGGCGATCTGACGTCCCGACTTCTCCTCCCCGCACTCGCGCAGCTGCTGACCGAGGAGCCCCACCGCAAGGTGCGTCTCATCGGAGCGGGCATGGACGACTGGGACGACGAGAGGTGGCGCGGCATCGTCGAGAAGGCGTTCGCCTCGGCCAAGGCCGATGGGGAGACGGTCAAGGACGTGCGGGAGCACACCACCTATCGCCGCACGGACATCACGGACTCGGAGGACTTCGCCGGCCTGCTGAAGGAGTGCGAGGGGCGCATCGCGCTGTACTTCGCCGTTCCGCCCGCGATCGCCGAGAAGGGGTGCCGGGCCCTCGAGAAGGTCGACCTCCCGGACGGGCTCATCCTGGCGCTCGAGAAGCCGTTCGGAAGCGATGAGGCGACCGCTCGGCGGCTGAACGAGCAGCTGACGACGCTGGTCCCCGAGGAGCAGGTGTACCGGATCGACCACTTCATGGGCCGGTCGACCGTGCTCAACGTGCTCGGCCTGCGCTTCGCCAACCGGGTGTTCGAGCCGGTCTGGTCGAACGACCACATCGAGAACGTCACCGTCCGCTACGACGAGACGCTCGGGCTCGAAGGGCGCGCGGGTTACTACGACACCGCGGGCGCGATGATCGACATGATCCAGAGCCACCTGCTGCAGGTGCTGGCGGTCGTCGCGATGGACCCGCCGGCGACCCTCGACGCCGTAGACTTCCGCGACGCGAAGGCGGCGGCGCTGCGCGCCACGAAGGTGTGGGAAGGGGATGCCGCGGCCCACTCGCGACGCGCGCGCTACACCGCCGGCTCGATCGGCGAGCGGCAGCTGCCGGACTACGTCGACGAGCCGGGTGTGGACCCCTCCCATGAGACCGAGACGCTCGCCGAGGTGACCTTCGAGGTCGACACCTCGCGGTGGGCCGGCGTCCCGTTCACCCTCCGGTCGGGCAAGGGTCTCGGCGCCAAGGTCAGCGAGATCGTGATGCGCTTCAAGGACGTCTCGCACCTGCCGACCGGGTTCGAGGGATCGACCGCGCCCTCGGTTCTCCGCCTCTCGCTCGGACCCGACCGGATGTCGCTCGAGCTGAACCTCAACGGCCCCGGCGACCCGTTCCACCTCGACCGCGCCGCCCTGGAGTCGGAGTTCGGCGAAGGCGAGCGCCGGGCGTACAGCGAAGTTCTCGAGGGAATCCTCGACGGCGACCCGACGCTGTCGGTCCGCGGCGACACCGCCGAGCAGTGCTGGCGCATCGTTCAGCCCGTCCTCGACGCCTGGCGGAGCGGCGCCGTTCCCCTCGAGGAGTACCCCGCGGGCTCGGCAGGACCCGAGGACTGGCCGGCGTTGGGAACCGGGAGCTTCGAAGCGCCGTTGGTGCCCGCCGCCGACCCTGAGGCCGCCGCTCAGTCCTGATCCCGGCTCAGCCCTGACCGCGGCTCAGTCCTGATCCCGGCTCACCCCGGCGCGCTCGCTGAGCTCTGCGCGCTCGCCGAGCCCGGACCCGGCGGATTGTCGTCGGGATGGAAGGCCGTGAAGAGCGAGTAGGTGTCGCCGTCCGGATCGGGACCGCGGTCCTTGAACTCGTTGACGAGGTCCATGAGGCGCTGCTGGAGCTCCTCCTTGTGCTCCTCGTTGAGCTTGAGGCCGAGCCATGTCGTGTCGAGGTCCCCGTCCGCGAGGCCTTCGATCTGCTGGAGGAAGGTCTCGACGAGCGTGTAGGAGCCGCCGGGCATCGACGTGCGCCACGACAGGCCCGTGGCCCGGTAGGGCACCTCGCGGGAGCCCTGGGCGCCGGCGCGCTCGGGCTCGGCGGCGAGGTAGCCCGTGTTCACGAGCGTGCGCACGTGGTGCAGCATCGTGCCGGGGTTGACGTGCAGAAGGTCGGCGAGCTCCTTGTTGGTGCGCGACTCGAAGGCGCACAGGCGCAGGATGCGCAGGCGCAGCGGAGAGCTCAGCGCGCGCATGCGCGCCTCCGCCTCGGGATCCCCCGGGCGGAGTTCGATGCGGTCTTCGGCAGCGCCCACGGTCCGACTCTAGCGACTGATCGATGTTTCCCGATCAGTCGCGGGGGCGCTTCATCCGCCCATCATCTGCGCCATCATCTCGCCGACGGCGATCACGTTGCCCGCCGGGTCGCGGAACCACGCGATGTCGGGGCCCCCCTCAAACCCCCGCGAGATCCCCTTCTCGTCGGTGCCGTAGTCGGGGTCGGTGTAGATCTTCGTCACGACGCCGCGTGAGTTGAGATCGTCGACCGCGGCATCGACGTCGTCGACGCTGAAGTTCAGGATCGTGAACACGGCGGGCTCGTGGTCGGGCTTCGGATAGACGAAGACCGCGCCGCCTTGCGGAAGGGCGATCGTGAAGCCGCCGCCCATCTCCTCGTAGACGGTGAGGTCGAGTCCGAGCGTGTCGCGATAGAACGCGACGGCGGCGTCCAGGTCAGGGACGGCGAAGCTCGAGAACGGTCGATTCGGTGTGAACATGGCATCTCCCCATCGGTCGGGCCCCCGTCTCACGATCCTCCAGACCGGGGCGCGTGTCCAGAGGGCCAGCCGCCCGTGCGGTCCACCGATTGACAACCCTCAATCGGTGGCGCACACTGATTGACATGTCCCAATCACCCGAGGGAGTCGACGCCGACGTCGAGCCCCAGGTTCTCGCCGAGGCGCGGGCCGAGGCATCCTTCCCCACCTCGCGCGGATCTGCCGACGACGCCGTCGAAGCCGACCAGGACCTCGCCCCGCGCGGCGCCGCCGCTGTCGCGCCCAAGGGGTCGCTGTGGCGGGACAGCAACTTCCTCACGATGTGGAGCGGGCAGGCTCTCAGCCAGTTCGGCGCGCAGATCACCGAGCTCGCGATCCCCGTGCTCGCTGTGCTGCTGCTGCACGCGACCGAGTGGGAGGTGGGCGTCCTGACGGCCGCCAACGTCGCGGCCTTCCTCGTCGTGGGACTGCCGGCGGGCGCCTGGATCGACCGCATGCGCAAGCGTCACGTCATGATCTGGGCCGACCTCGTCCGGGCCGTCGCGCTCGGGATGCTGCCGCTCCTCGCCTTCCTGGGCGTGCTGCAGATGTGGCACGTCTACGTCGTCGCGCTCATCATGGGCGTCGCGACAGTGTTCTTCGACGTGTCGAACCAGAGCATCATCCCGTCGCTCGTGCGCCGCGACCAGATCGCCGAGGCGAACGGCAAGCTGCAGTCCACGGAGCAGCTCGCCGGAATGGCCGGCCCCGCCTTCGGCGGGTGGCTCGTCGGGGTCATCGCGGCGCCCTTCGCGATCCTCATCACCGTCGGCACGTACCTCGCGTCGTTCGTCGCGCTGCTGTTCACGAAGGACCACGAGGTCCTCCGCCGGGCGCACGAGCATGAGCCGCTCGTCAAGGAGATCGGCGAAGGCCTCAAGTGGGTGTTCGGCAACCCGCTCCTGCGCCGGATCGTCGGCACGACCGGCATGGCCAACTTCTTCGGCATGGCCTCGACGACGCTGCTGCCGATCTTCGCGCTCCGCGAGCTCGGCATCAGCCCCGCCGCGTTCGGCCTCGTCTTCACGCTCGCCTCCGTCGGCGGGCTGCTCGGCGCCATCGCGACGCCGCACATCGTCAAGCGCATCGGCGAGGCCCGCGCCATCCCCGTCTCCTCGCTCCTCTTCGGCTTCGCGCCGCTCCTCGTGCCGCTCGTCGCCCTGTTCCCGACGCTCGCGCTGCCGATGCTCGTCGTCGCCTTCTTCATCGGCAGCTTCACGGTGCTGCTGTACAACATCACCCAGGTGACCTTCCGCCAGCGGATCACCCCGACGCGCCTCCTCGGCCGTATGAACGCCTCGATCCGCTTCGTCGTGTGGGGTGTCATGCCGATCGGCGCGCTGCTGTTCGGTGCCCTCGGCGAGTGGATCGGCGTCGTGCCGACGCTGTGGATCGGCGGGATCGGCGAGATTTTCGCGACCCTCTTCGTCGTGACCGGCCCCTTCTGGCGCATGGGCGAACTGCCCGATGCCGACGACGAGGACCGGGCCGCGACCGAGGCGTCTCACGAGGCACAGGGCAGGCCGACTGAGGCGTGACCGCGGGTCGACGGGCGGCGCACCCTCCTGACGCCGCCCGTTCGGCTCGTGGCGCGGACTGCGCCATTCCGCCCCGCCGGGTGCGCGGTCGTGCCTAAGGTTGACCATGACCGCGAGCATCCTGTCGATCGGCACAGCCGTACCCCCCGCTCGCGTCTCGCAGGAGGCGGCGCGCGATGTCTTCCAGTCGCAGCCCGGTCTGAGCCGCGTCGCACAGCGCCTCATCCACGCCGCCTTCGACGCGTCGGCGATCGAGCACCGCAACACCGTGCTCGCCGACCTCGTGGCCGTCGCGTCGGGCGTGCCCGCGGTCGTCGAGAGCGGGATGCCGCTGGCCGGCGAGGACGGCACGATCCGCGCACCCTCGACCGGCGTGCGCAACGACGCCTACATCCGGCTCGCGCCGCCCCTGTTCGCCGAGGCATCCGCCCGCGCGCTGGCCGGCGCCGGAGTCGCGCCCGAGGCGGTCACGCACGTCGTGACGGTATCGTGCACCGGCATGTTCGCGCCGGGCCCTGACTTCCGGCTGGTGAAAGACCTGGGCCTCTCGGCTGCGGTCGAGCGGTACCACATCGGCTTCATGGGCTGCGCGGCGGCGCTGCCGGGCCTGCGCGCGGCATCCCGCATCTGCGATTCCCAGCCCGACGCCGTCGTGCTCGTCGCGGCCGCCGAGCTGTGCACCCTGCACATCCGCTCCTCGGAGGATCCGCAGCAGATCGTCGCGGCATCCGTCTTCGCCGACGGAGCGGCGGCAGCCGTCGTGTCGGCCCGCTCATTCGGCGACGGACCGAGACTCCAGCTCGAGCGCTTCGGGACCGTGCTGACGAGCGAGGGCGAGTCCGAGATGGTGTGGACCATCGGCGACGAGGGCTTCGACATGGTCCTCACCGCCGAGGTGCCGCGGATCATCGGCCGCGAGATCCGCGGCGCCGTCGGCTCGTTCCTCGGTGACGTGGAGCCCGATGTGTGGGCCGTGCACCCGGGCGGGCGGAGCGTGCTCGACCGCGTCGAGTCGGGGCTCGCCCTCGACCCCGAGGCGCTCGCCGCGTCGCGCGACGTGCTGCGCCGGCAGGGGAACATGTCGAGCGCGACGATCCTGTTCATCCTGCGCGACCTGCTCGGCGACGACGACCTCGGCGACGCGCAGATCGCCGCCCTCGCCTTCGGCCCGGGTCTGACGGTCGAGTCGGCGCTCCTGCGCAGGACCACGGCGTGACGCTCCGAGCCCGCGACACCGTCGTCGTCGAGCTCATGGACGACCCCGACTGCGACCCCGCGCGCCTCGCCGCCACCTTGCGCCGCTTCGACGTCGTCAACCGCCTCTGGAGCGGATGGAGCCGGCTGTACCGATCGAGACTCGGGCCCTTCCTCGGCTCGCTCGATCGGCCCGCGCGCGTGCTCGATCTCGGGTCGGGCGGAGGCGACCTCGTGGCGCGCCTCTCCCGGCTCGCCGAGCGGGACGGCCTCGACGTTCGATGGATCGGCGCCGACCCCGACCCGCGGGCGCTCGACGTCGCGCGCGAGCGCGCCTCTTCGCGCATCGAGTTCCGGGCGACGGATGCCTCGTCCCTTGGCGCCGCGGGCGAGCGGTTCGACGCCGTGCTGTCGAACAACGTGCTCCACCACCTCGGCGCCGACGAGCTCGCCGCATTCGCGGCCGACTCGCGGGCGCTGAGCGACGGCATCGTGCTGCACTCCGACATCCGCCGCAGCCGCGCCGCGTACGGGCTCTACGCCATCGCCGTCACGCCGTTCGCGCCGGGCACGTTCCTGCGCACAGACGGACTCCGGTCGATCCGCCGGAGCTACCACGCCGACGAGCTCGCAGGTTCGCTCGGCGCGCCGTGGCGGGTGACGGATGCCTCGCCCTTCCGCATCGTCGCGGAGGCCCGGGCCGGGGGTGGGGCGGCGTCCGATGGCGAGGTGCGGGTCGAGGGCGCGTCGGCCGACGCCGTCGCGCGGAGCAAGGCCGCGTCCGATGCACAGGCGCGGGGCGAGGGCCGGGCGGCGTCCGACGCTGACGCGCGGGTCGGGGGCCCGGCGGCGTCCGATGCCAAGGCACTGCCCGAGGGCGCGGCCGCGTCGACTGCGCAGGCGCGTGCCGATGGCTGAGCGGGGCGGCGGGCCTCAGGTCATCGTCGTCGGCGCGGGGCCGGTCGGCACGCTCCTCGCCGCCGAGCTCGCCCGCCGCGACGTCGAGGTGGCGCTGCTCGAGCAGCGCACCGTGCCGGGCGAGGGGTCGCGGGCAATTGGCGTGCATTCTCCGGTGCTGGCCGCGCTCGAGGCATCCGGGATCACCGAGCGGCTCCTCGCCTCGGCGGTGCGCGTGACGCGCGGCGAGGCGCGGTCAGACGGGCGGACGCTCGGCGTCGTGCGGTTCGATCGGCTGAACCGGCGCTTCCCGTTCGTCGCGGCGCTGCCGCAGGCAGCCACCGAGCAGGCGCTGGCCGCCGGCGCGCCGCCCGCCCGCCGCGGTACGGCAGTCAAGCACCTCCTGCCCGAGGCGCGCCGGGTGCGCGTGCAGGTCGACGACGGCGAGCTGTCAGCGCCGCTCGTCGTGGTCGCGGGCGGATGGCGTGCGCGCCCGCTGGTGTACCGGCGGGGCGCGCTGGGCGTGCGCGCGTACGCCGACCGGTACCTCATGACGGATGTCGCGGCCCCCGCCGAGGCCGACCTGGCCGTCATCGACATCGACCGCTCCGGCGTGCTCGAGTCGTTCCCGCTTCCGGGTGGGAGGCGCCGGTTCGTCGCGTGGGATCCCGCGCCGCGAGAAGTGTCGAGCGAAGCGCGCCGGGATCGGCTGCGGCGAGCGCTCGACCAGCGCGGGCAGGACGCGGCGCTCGTCACGACCGCGACCCCCTTCGAGGTCCGCCGCGTCGTGGCCCCCGCACTTCGGCGCGATCGCCTCTTCGTCATCGGCGACACGGCCCACGAGGTGAGCCCCATCGGCGGGCAGGGCATGAACCTCGGACTGCTGGATGCCGCGACCCTCGCGCCGCTCCTCGCCGCCTGGGCCCACTCCGGCACGGCCCCCGACGCCGAGCTCGCACGCTGGGAGAGGCGCCGCATCGCCTCCGCGCGCACGGCCGCCGCGATCGCGACGCTCAACACCTCGCTGGGCCGCGGGCTCGGGCCCGCCGCCCACGCCGTGCGCGGCGCCGGGCTGCGCGTGGCGCTCCTGCCGCCCGGCGCCCGCCTCCTCGCCCACGCCTACTCGATGGGCTTCGACCGCGACGCCTGAGCGCCGCCCGCCCCGCCCCCCTTTCCAGGGCGGCGAAAGCGTACGATCTCGCCGAAACCACACGTTATGCCCGCACATTTCGGGTGCTTTCGACGAGAACGTACGTACTTGCCGCCGGCCGGTCTCGCCGCCGGCGGCCGGCCGGGCCTCAAGCCGCGACCGCGCCGCCCGTCGCGACGAGCTGCGCGGCGAGGAGGAGCGCCGCGAGCATGACGAGGCGGAACAGCAGCCTCGTCGGGGGCCGGACGAGAGCCAGCACGGCGGTCGCGACCGCGACGAGCACCACGGCGGCGAAGAACGCCCAGCCGATCGGCGCGACGGCGCCGAGGTCGGCGCCCGACGACCCGACGAGCACCGCGACCGCGCCCACGACGATGCCGGCCGCCGCGACGACGGCCGAGGCGCGGGCTCCGAGCCGGTGAGGCAGGCCGCGGACCCCGGTGCGCCGGTCGTCGTCGAGGTCGGGAAGGACGTTCGTCAGATGCACGGCCGCGCCGAGCGCGGCGCCCGCGATCCACCCCCCACGGCGCGGCCACTCCGGGGTCTGGCGCGGCCAGCGTCGCGAGGGACGGGAAGATCCCGAAGCTCACGAGGAACGGGACGATCGAGAACGGCGTCGACTTCAGAGCGGCGTTGTACGACCACGCCGAGGCGAGGAAGACGGCGTGGGCCGCCAGCATCCCGAACCCGAGGGGAGCCGAGAGCACGAGTGCGAGCGCCACGGTCGTGATCGCGGCCGCCCAGGCGGCGCGCTCGCTGACGTCGCCCCGCGCGATCGGCTTGTCGGTGCGCCCGACGGCGCGGTCGCGGGGAGCGTCGACGGCGTCGTTCGAGAGGCCGATCGAGAGCTGGCCGAAGAAGACGGCGATGGTCAGGAGCACGAGCCGCCACGGGTCGAGCCCCACGGCTATCCCGAGCGCGAGGGCGAGACCCGTGACGACGAGCGTGGGTCCCGGATGCGTCGAACCCCAGAGCGCGCGGACGATCCTCACGATGCGGCGACCCGGCGGCCGCGGACGATGCCGATGATCGCGGTCACGAGCTGCGCGAGATAGGCGATGCCGGTCACCTCGGCGGCGCCGATGAAGATCGCCTGCGACACCTCGTACGAAGCGCCGGTCCAGGTCGTGAACGCGGAGTCGAGGTGCCCGCTGTCGCCGGAGTCGGGGGCCGTGAGCGCGCCGACGACGAGTCCCGCCCACAGCACGAAGCTCGAGATGTCGTACAGCAGCCGCGTAGAGCGCCGGCGGCGGCCCTCGGTGTCGAAGAGCGTCAGCAGCGGCGGCACGAGCAGGATCAGGATGACGAAGATCCCGTAGACGATCCCCACGAGGGCGAGCCACCCGAGCTCAGCGCCGACGAGGCTGCGGCCGAGGAAGAAGAACACGGGCAGCAGCACCGCCGCCACCCACTGGGCGACGAAGACGAAACGGCCGGAGCCTGCCATCCGCATGATCCGACCGTAGCCCACCCGCTCCCGCTGGCCGGGACGTGCGGGAATGGTTCCGGGATTCATGCTGTTGCATAGATCCGGGCCGAAGGCGTCCCCGCAGAACCGCTCAACCCAAGGAGACGCCCATGTCCACTCTCATCGACCGCACCGCCGAGACGGACGCCCCGATCCTCGACATCCTCGCCGAGCGCTGGAGCACCCGCATCTTCGACCGCGACGCCGTCATCGACGAGGCCGCCCTCGCGAGCGCCCTCGAGGCCGCGCGCTGGACCCCCACCGCCGCCAACACCCAGGCGTGGCGCGTCATCGTCGCCCGCCGCGGTTCGCAGTCGCACGCGAAGGTGCTCGCGTCGCTCGCAGGCTTCAACAGCGCGTGGGCCGGCGACGCCGCGGCTCTCGTGGTCTTCATCGCCGAGACGGAGCGCGACGGCAAGCCGATGCGCTGGGCCGAGTACGACGCCGGCCAGGTCGCCGCCCACTTCACGGTCCAGGCGCACGCCGCGGGCCTCTCGACGCACCAGATGGGCGGCTTCGACCACGCGGCGATCGCGGCCGGCTTCGGTCTCGCCGAGGGCTTCGTGCCGGTGACCGTCATGGCCGTCGGCGAGCTCGGCGACATCCGCACCGCCTCCGACGAGCTGCAGGCGCGCGAGAACGCCCCCCGCGTGCGCCGTCCTGTCGCCGAGTCGGTGCTCGTGAACGACTGACGCAAACCACGAAGAACGGATGCCCCGTCCCGCACCTGCGGGACGGGGCATCCGTCGCTCGGGCTCGCGTGCCGACGTCAGTCGTCGAGGAGCTCGGCCTCGATCACGTCCTCATCCTCGGAGGGTCCTTCGGCGGCGGCCGGCCCGTCGCTCGTGAGGACGAGCTGCGTGCCGTCGGCCGCGACATCCACCCGCACGACATCGCCGTCGCGGACGCCGCCCGACAGCAGGCCCATGGCGAGGCGGTCCTGGATCTCCGACTGGATGAGCCGGCGCAGCGGGCGCGCGCCGAACACGGGGTCGTAGCCGCGCTCGGCGAGCCACGTGCGCGCCTCGGGTGTCACGGCGAGCGTCAGGCGGCGGTCGTGAAGGCGCCGCTGCAGCGCGTCGACGGTGAGCTCGACGATCTGCGCGAGGTCATCTTCGGTGAGCGCCTGGAACACCACGATGTCGTCGAGCCGGTTCACGAACTCCGGCTTGAACGCCTGCCGCACGAGGGCCTGCACCTGCTCGCGCTTCTGCTCGAACGGGATCGTCGGGTCGATGAGGATCGGCGAGCCGAGGTTCGAGGTGAGGATCAGGATGACGTTCTTGAAGTCGACGGTGCGACCCTGGCCGTCGGTGAGGCGCCCGTCGTCCATGACCTGCAGCAGCACGTCGAAGACCTCGGGATGTGCCTTCTCGACCTCGTCGAGCAGGACGACGCTGTACGGGCGACGACGCACGGCTTCGGTCAGCTGACCGCCCTGCTCGTAGCCGATGTACCCGGGAGGAGCTCCGACGAGTCGCGAGACGGAGTGCTTCTCGCCGTACTCCGACATGTCGATGCGCACCATGGCGTGCTCGTCGTCGAAGAGGAACTCGGCGAGCGCCTTCGCGAGCTCGGTCTTTCCGACACCGGTCGGGCCGAGGAAGAGGAACGAGCCCGTCGGACGGTTCGGGTCGCTGATCCCCGCGCGGGAGCGGCGCACCGCGTCGGACACCGCCTTGACGGCCTCCTTCTGGCCGATGAGGCGCTTGCCCAGCTCGGCCTCGAGGTGCAGCAGCTTCTCGGTCTCGCCCTGCATGAGGCGTCCGACGGGGATGCCCGTCCACGCTGCGATGACGGCGGCGATGTCCTCCTCGGTGACCTGGTCGTTGACCATGCGGTCGCCGGCCGGCTCGTCGCGCTCGGCCGTCATGAGCTCGCGCTCGAGCGCCGGGATCTCGGCGTAGAGCAGGCGCGACGCCTTCTCGAGGTTCCCCTCGCGCTGCGCGCGCTCGGCCTCCATGCGCGCGGCATCGAGCTTCGTCTTGAGGTCGCCGACGCGGTTGAGCGACGCACGCTCGCGCTCCCACCGCGCCTGAAGCTCGTCGAGCTGCGCCTTCTCCTGACTCAGCTGCTCGCGCAGCGCCGCGAGACGCTCCTTCGAGGCCTCATCCTTCTCCTTCTTGAGGGCGAGCTCTTCGAGCTTCAGCCGGTCGACGTGACGGCGCAGCTCGTCGATCTCGAGCGGCGCCGAGTCGATCTCCATGCGCAGGCGCGATGCCGCCTCGTCGATGAGGTCGATCGCCTTGTCGGGCAGCTGGCGCGCCGGGATGTAGCGGTGCGAGAGGGATGCCGCGGCGACGAGCGCGCCGTCGGCGATCGCGACCTTGTGGTGCGCCTCGTAGCGCTCCTTGAGGCCGCGGAGGATCGCGACGGTGTCTTCGACGCTCGGCTCGCCGACGTAGACCTGCTGGAAGCGGCGCTCGAGCGCGGCATCCTTCTCGATGAACTCGCGGTACTCGTTGAGCGTCGTCGCGCCGATCATGCGCAGCTCGCCGCGCGCGAGCATGGGCTTGAGCATGTTCGAGGCCGCGACCGAGCCCTCGCCGCCGCCCGCGCCCATCAAGACGTGCAGCTCGTCGATGAACGTGATGATCCGCCCGTTGGACTCGGTGATCTCCTTGAGGACGTTCTTGAGGCGCTCTTCGAACTGCCCTCGGTACATCGCGCCAGCGACGAGCGCCGAGATGTCGAGGGTGACGAGCTCCTTGTCCTTGAGCGAGTCGGCGACGTCGCCCGCGACGATGCGCTGCGCGAGGCCCTCGACGACGGCCGTCTTGCCGACGCCGGGTTCCCCGATCAGCACGGGGTTGTTCTTCGTACGGCGGGTCAGCACCTGGCTGACGCGCCGGATCTCGCTGTCGCGCCCGATGACGGGGTCGAGCTTGCCCTGCCGGGCCCGGTCGGTGAGATTGATCCCGAACTGCTCGAGGGCGCTCTGCGAGTCCTCCTGTCCGGGCATCTGCGTGGCGTTCATCTGTCTCCTGGAAGCTTTGCGACTAAAACTTGAGTCGTTCTGGCTCAAGTTTAGCAGGCGAAGGATGCCGCGGCAATGCGCGGCCGATCACCCCCGGCGCTTCGCCACGCCGTCCGTAGCCAAGGGGAGCGCGTCAGGCGACGAGCACCTCGGCATCCTTCTGCGCAGCCCGGGCAGCGGGAGCCGTGCAGCAGAAGCGCGCGCGGTAGGCCGTCGGGGTGATGCCGAGCACGCGCGCGAAGTTCTGCCGCAGCACAGCGGCCGAGCCGAACCCGCTCTCGTACGCGATGCGGTCGAGGCCCAGGTCGGTCTTCTCGAGGAGGCGCTGGGCGTGGATGATCCGCTGGCGGGCGAGCCACGCCGCCGGCGTGGCTCCGAAATCGGCCTTGAAGCGCCGTGCGAACGTGCGCGGCGACATGTGCGCCTTCGCGGCGAGCTGGTCGACGGTGAGCTCGAGGCGGATGTTCTCGAGCATCCAGTCGGTCACCGGCGCGAGCGAGAGGCTCTGCACCTCCGGCAGCGGCCGGTCGATGAACTGCGCCTGCCCCCCGTCGCGCTGCGGCGGCACGACCATGCGGCGCGCGATCTTGTTGGCCATCTCGGCGCCCAGCTCCTGGCGCAGGAGATGCAGGCAGGCGTCGAGGCCCGCGGCGGTGCCGGCACTCGTGATGAGGTGGCCGTCCTGGACGTAGAGCACGTCGGGGTCGACGTCGATCGACGGATACATCGCCTTCATCGTCGCGGCGTACTTCCAGTGGGTCGTGGCACGGCGCCCGTCGAGGATGCCCGAGGCCGCCATGACGAACGACCCGCTGCACACGCTCAGCACCCACGCGCCGCGGGCGGCGGCGCGCCGCACCACGTCGAGGACCCGCTCGTCGACGCTCCCCCACGACCGGCGCGGGATCGGCGTCACGACGACGAGGTCCGCCTCGTCCGCGAACGTGAGGTCGTGCTCGACGTTGATAGAGAAGCCGATGTTGGCGCTGACAGGCCCGGGTTCGGGCGTGACGATGCGGAAGTCGAAGTTCGGGATGCCGTCATCCGAGCGGTCGAGCCCGAACGCCTCGCACGCGAGGCCGAATTCGAAGGGCGCGAACCCGTCTTGGACGATGACGGCGACGGTCTTCATGGGCATCTCCCGGTCGTAGCGAGCCGATGCATCGAGGCCGCCCTCACGGTGGCAGTTTTCGCACGATGCCTGTCCATCCTGCCACTCGTGGCAGTTCCGGCGCAAGCGTAGCGTTTCTGCCATGTTGATGGTGATTCTTCTCGCAGCCCTTTCCGTGGTCGCCTTCGCCTCGACGATCGCCGCCCTCCCCAGGGACGGCTACCGCCGGACGCCGACCGACCGCACCCGCCTTCCCTAGCCACGCCGCCGCCCCGCGTCAGCGGGCGCGCACCCGGTCGTAGACCTCGACCATGGCTGCCGTCCTCGAGGACTGGCGGAACCGCTCGCGGATCGACGCATCGGGCACCGGCGCCGTCCCGGCCTCGACGTCGGCGGCGGCCCGCCGCAGCGCGTCCGCGAGCGCGGGGGTCGAGGCATCCCGCACCCGCCAGAAGCCCGAGCCCAGCTCGGCCGCGATGTCGGGGTCGCTCACGATCGAGGGCGTCCCGAGCGATGCGGCCTCGAACACGGTCATCCCCTGCGTCTCGAAGCCGATCGAGGTCTGAACGACCGCATCGGCGGCTCGGATGCGGCGCAGGGTCTCGGCGTAGGTCTGCCTGCCGGCGAAGACGACGGATGCCGCGGGCCGCCGCTTCTCGACGAGCCGGCGCGCCGCGCCGAGCTGTCCGCCGCCGCCGATGATCTCGATGTCGGCGCGGACGCCGGACTCGGCGAGCGCCTCGAGGAAGGGAAGCAGCCGCTTCTCGGGGCTCATGCGTCCGAGCCAGACGAACCTCGGCGGTCCGGGAGTGCGACCGTTCGACGGCTCGGCCAGCGCGGCGTCGAGCACCTCGTCATCGATCCCGTTCCAGATGACGTCGACCCGGCCCGAGGCTGGCACGACGCCGTGCTGCTCGAGGCGCCCGGCGAAATGGCTCGACGGCGCGGTGACGGCCGCGCTGCGGGCCGCGAAGCGGCGCAGATAGGCCCAGCCGTCGACGCCCGCCCCGCCCCCGCCCAGGGCGCGGCGCTCCCACGCGTTGAGCACGCGGAGGACGAGCTTCGGCATGGGAGCCGTCGCCTCGATGCCGACGTCGACGCGGTTGTGCATCGTGTGGACGACGGGAAGCCGGTGCCGAGCAGCGAACCGGTGGCCGATGTACGCACCCCAGAAGTCGGCCTGGACGTGCACGACGTCGACCGCCGGACGGCCGCGGAGCGCGGCATCCACCCATCTGTCGGTCCGGGAGCCGGGCCAGGTGAAGGAGTACTCGCGATCGGGCGTGAGGGGGATGGACGGCAGGTCGACGTAGGCGGGGTCGGGCCGGACGGCCTTCCCGCGCGGCCCGTGCATCGCGGGTGCCACGATCGTGACGGTGTGCCCGGCACGCTCGAGGAACCGCCGCTGCAGACGCATCGAGACCTGGGCCCCGCCGAGCGACTCGACGTGCTGGTCGCCGAACATCACGACGTGCACGGCGGGCCTACTCGGGCAGCGGTTCGTCGCGGTAGAGCGCCTCGAAGGTGTCGAGCGTCCGGTGGATGTCGTGCACCTTGACGCCGTCGAGCGATGCCTGCTGCATGCGCAGGCGATCCTCTGGCGATGCGGTCAGCACATCCGTGAGTCGCGCGGCGAGCTGATCGACGTCGCCCGGCTCAAAGAGATAGCCGTTCTCGCCGTCGTGCACGAGGTGGGGAAGAGCGACGGCATCGGCCGCCACGACCGGCAGCCCCGAGGCCATGGCCTCCATCGTCGCGATCGACTGCAGCTCGGCGATCGACGCGATCGCGAAGACGCTGGCGCGCGAGTAGAGGGAGCGGAGCTCCTCCTCGGACGTGTGGCCGTGGAATGTGACGCGGCTCTCGAGGCCGAGCTGGTGCGTCAGGTGCTCGAGGTTGCGGCGCTGGTCGCCGCCGCCGACGACGTCGAAGTGCACATCGAGCGCCGGGTCGAGCTTCGCGATGGCGCGCAGCACGTCGTCGATCCGCTTCTCGGTCGTGAGGCGGCCGACGAAGAGGATGCGATTCGCGTCGCGCGGGGTCAGGTCGGGTGTGTAGTTCGACCGATCGATGCCGCAGCTGATCGCGATGACGTCGCGGATCTTGATCGTGTGCTCGAGGAACTCGGCCGCCTTGCGCGTCGGCGTCGTCACCGCGCGGGTCATGTCGAACGTGCGCTTGGCGTCGTCCCACGCGAGCTTGACGGCGCGGCGGGTCACGGCCTTCGGCAGGATCGTGAAGTCCAGGACGTTCTCGGCCATCACGTGGTTCGTCGCGACGACCGGGATGCCTCGCTGCCGGGCGATGCGGGTGAGCCCGCGGCCGATGACGATGTGCGACTGGATGTGCACGACGTCCGGCTGCACCTCGCTGAGCACGCGGCGGGCGTAGTACTTGGAGCGGAAGGGCATGACGAAGCGCAGCCAGTCGTGCGGGTACCAGCGCCACGACGGCAGGCGGTGGATCGTCATCTCCTCGCCCTCGATGACCTCGCGGAACGTGCCGTGCTGGCGGTGCGTCTTGCTGGGCGCGGCGACGTGCACGTCGTGGCCTCGTGCGACGAGGCCGGCCGCCAGACGCTCGGCGAACCGCGCGGCGCCGTTGACGTCGGGGAAGAAGGTGTCCGCTCCGATGAGGATGGTGAGTCGCTCGGGGCGCGCGCCGGTGTCGACGGCGGAACTGTCGGGAGTCGCGGGGGGAGTCACGGGAATCGGTGGCTGCCTATCTCTGCGGCGCGCCGGGAAGGGGGCCCAGGCGCCCGACCACTCTACCCGAGCGCCCTTCCGGGCCGCGGAGACCGCGCCGGGGCGGCCCGCTCAGGTCTTGAGGTCCTGCTTGGGAACGACGACCTCACGGATGATGAGCAGGATCGACGCCGTCACCGGCAGGGCTACCAGCACGCCGAGGACGCCCATGAGGGTGCCGCCGACCATCGCGGCGATGAGCACGAGCGCGGCGGGGATCGAGATCGCACGGTTCATGACACGCGGGCTCACGACGTAGGACTCGATCTGGATGTAGACGAGGTAGGCGATGAAGAAGATGAGCGCCTGCTGCGGACTCGAGAAGAGCGCGATGACCGACGCCAGGATCCAGAAGATGACCGAGCCGAACAGCGGGATGAGCGTGATGACGAAGGCCACCACCGCCATGAGGGCCGGAAACGGCAGTCCGATGACGATGTGCAGCACGAACACGACGATCGCGTTCAGCGAGGAGAGCGTGACCGAGCCGATGAGGGCGCTTCCGACGGAGCCGGTGATGCGCTCCGTCATGTCGCTCAGCTTCGGCCGGGACCGCGCCGGCGCGAGCGAGTAGAGCGCGTTCTTCATGGCCGAGAGCGAGGCGAGGAAGTACAGCGTCAGCGCCACGACGATGAACCCGCCCGAGATCGCGGCGACGATGCCGACCCCGACCGACAGCACCCCTCCCCCGAGCGCGGCGAGGAAGGCCGGGTCGGACAGGGTTGCCGCGAGCTGGTCGATCGCGACGCCGAGGCCGACCTGCCAGTCGGCAGGGAGCGCGAGGAACCAGTCGGCCTGCGGGATCTCGTCGAGCCCCTCCGGGATGGCCCGCACGAACTGCCCGATCTGCGCCAGGACAGGCGGAAGCACGAAGATCAGGAACGCCGCCATGAGCAGCGCGAACGCGCCGAAGACGATGCCGATCCCCGCGCCCCGCTTGACGTTGTGGCGCTCGAGCAGCCGCACGATGGGGTCGAGCCCCAGCGACAGGAAGAGGGCGAGCGCGATGTAGACGAGGATCGTCGAGATCGAGATGAGCGCCGCACCGAGGAGCAGAGCGCCGAGCACGCCGAGGGTCGCCGCGAAGCCCCCCACGAGCGGCCGGTCGATGACGGCGAGGATCTTGCCCCTGATGCCGGTCTCGGGTTCCGCGCGGGGGACGGATGCCTCGGCATCCGGCGTCACCAGGGTCGCCGCCATCGGCTGCTCCGCGGGTGGCAGGGGCGCGCCGATCGAGGCGGACGAGTCGCTCATGGCGCCACTGTAGGCCCCACGACCCGGCGAGCGCGCCTCCCACGAGGCCGGGGGATCACCCGCTCGGGATGACACGGTAGGCACCGTCGCGCGGTACGGTTCAGGACATCGGCGGGGACCGGTCCCGCCCGTGACGTCGGGAGACTCTCGCCATGGAACCCGCCCTGACCGCGAACCTGATCTGGATCGCGGGAGTCCTGGTGAACGCCGCGATCATCGTGGCCGCGCTCCTGATCCTCCCCAAGCGCCGCAAACCCACGGCCGCGATGGCCTGGCTCCTCGCGATCTTCCTGTTCCCGTACTTCGGCATCCTGCTCTTCCTCCTCATCGGCAGCATCAAGCTGCCCAAGCGCCGCGTCGAGGAGCAGGCTCGCATCGATGCGCAGATCCGCGAGCGCGTGGCCCTCGCGAACCTCGAGCCCCCACACGAGGACGAGCCGCGGTGGTTCCAGCGCGTGCTCCAGCAGGCGGAGGCGCTGACCGGCATCCCGGCCCTCCACGGCAATGCGATGACACTCAACGGCGACTACAACGGGTCGATCCTGCAGATGGCGCAGGAGGTCGACAGGGCCGAGCGCTACGTGCACGTCGAGTTCTTCATCATCGGGCTGGATGACACGACGCGCCCCTTCTTCACCGCCATGGAGAACGCCGTGAAGCGAGGAGTCAAGATCCGCGTCCTCGCCGACCACGTCGCGACGCGCAAGGTCAAGAACTCGAAGGAGATGACGGCCGAGCTCGACCGGATCGGGGTCGAGTGGTCGTGGATGCTTCCCGTCGAGCCCTTCAAGGGGAAGTACCAGCGCCCCGACCTGCGCAATCACCGCAAGATCGTCGTGGTCGACGGGACTGTCGCGTTCACCGGGTCGCAGAACCTCATCGACCGCAGCTACGACTCGCCGAAGAACATCAAGCGGGGGCTGCAGTGGCAGGAGCTCGTGACGCGCGTGGAGGGGCCCGCGGCATCCGCTCTCAATGTCGTCTTCCTCTCGGACTGGGCGATCGAGACCGGCCAGCAGCTCGCGGACGAGTACGTCGCCGTCGAGTCGATGCCCGCGAGGGGCGATCTGCTGTGCCAGGTCGTGCCGAGCGGACCCACCTACTCGACCGAGAACAACCTCCGCCTGTTCCTCTCGCTCATCTACGGCGCGACCGAGAAGGTCATCCTCACGAGCCCCTACTTCGTCCCCGACGAGGCCATGGTCTACGCGATCACGTCCGCGTGCGAGCGAGGGGTCGAGGTGCAGCTCTTCGTATCGGAGATCGGCGACCAATGGCTCGTGTGGCACGCGCAGCGGTCGTACTACGAGGTGCTGCTGCAGGCCGGCGTGCGCATCTTCCTGTACCCGGCGCCGTACATCCTGCACTCCAAGCACTTCTCGATCGACGACGACATCGCCGTCATCGGGTCGAGCAACATGGACATCCGCTCGTTCAGCCTGAACGCCGAGGTATCGGTGCTGGTGCGGGGAGCCTCGTTCGTCGCCGGCATGCGCGCGGTCGAGGAGGGCTACCGGCAGGCGGGGCGTGAGCTCACCCTCGAGGAGTGGCAGCGGCAGCCGCGCAGCGCGACGTTCTACGACGGCGTCGCCCGCCTCACGTCGGCTCTGAACTAGCACCCAGGAACGGCCGGTTCCGACCGCCTACCCTGGACGCATGCCCCGACTCCAGGCGGACGCCGACGCGACTCTCTGGGTGCCCGTCACCGATTCCCTCGGCTTCCGCGGGCGCCGCCACCGCAGGACGGCGATCAGGATGCTGCTGACCCAGGCGAACCGCGCGATGGGTCAGAGCGAGCGCCAGGGCAACGGGTTCCTCGCGTGGGGCATGAGCCAGGCCGCGCCATTCCTCATGCGCCGCGCAGCCGGCCGGGTGCTCGTCTGGGTCTGGAAGGCCGACCCCGACCTCCTGGTCGTCATGGCGCAGATCCAGGAGGCGACGGCGCAGCTGCGGGCTGCGCGGGCCATGATGCCGATGGAGTACGACGACACCGAGTCGTTCCGCAACCCGTACCTCGGCGTCGGCGAGAAGCTCGCGATGGCGCTGCCCTCCGACCCTCGGACACCGCCGTTCGCGACCTACACGTGGGACACCGGCACCCACTTCATCACGGTCACGGCCGTGTGCTCGGACCGCGAGCGCTTCGGCATCGTGATGGGGAGCATCGACGATCTCGCGCGCACCGTCCGGGTCGTCGACGACGTCGCGCTGGGCGAGTCGCCGACCGTGCTCGTCATCGAGCCGCCCCGCCCCTAGTGCCGCCGCGCGCGCCGGGTCGCGGCATCCGTCGACGAACTTCGGAGATTCGCACCGATCTCGGATCGTTCCCGCCGATCTCTCCGACGTTCGCGCGATTATCCGATGTTCGTCGTCGCGCGGCGCGGGTCAGTCGGGCTCGGCCTGCGCCTGGTGCATAGGCGCGGCGTCGTGGTCGCCCGAGAGCCAGCGCAGCCACCGCGCGTCCGGGTCGCCTTCGAGCACCAGCGCGCGGACGAGGAGCGTCAACGGGATCGAGAGGATGGCGCCGAGGGGCCCGATGATGAACGTCCAGAAGATGACCGAGAAGAAGCTGAGCGTGAGGCTCAGGCTCACGGCGTCGCTCACGAACTTCGGCTGGATGAGCACCTGCAGGGTCACGTTCACGACGCAGTAGATCGCGATGACGACGAGCATGAGGGGCCACCCGCCCACCACGAGCGCGAGCAGCGCCGGCGGGATCAGGCCCAGGACGAACCCGATGTTCGGCACGAAGTTGGTGACGAAGGCGAGGATCGCCCACACCGCGGGCGCGGGAACGCCGAGGGCCCACAGCGCGAGGCCGTCGATGACCGCGACGATCGCACCGAACGTCGCGTTGACGACGTAGTAGCGGCGCACGCCGGAGTTGTAGGCCTCGAAGCGCCGCACCCTCGGCCGCACTCCGCGCCCGAACGCCGCCTCCGCACGTGAATAGCGGGCGCCGTCCGCCGCCATGAAGATGACGTAGGCCACGACGAAGAAGAACGCCGTGAGCACGCTGAGCACGGTGCCGCCGAGCGAGGTGGCGAACGAGAGGACATTGGCGGGTCGCAGGACGGATGCCGTGGCATCCGCCGCCTGATCGTCGAGGCCGATCGACCGCAGCCACGAGACGACCGACTCCGCGGTCGCCTTCAGCTCGTCCTCGTACGAGACCACGAGCCGCGCGAACTGCACGCCGGCGTACCAGAGGAGCGCCACCATCACGGCGAGGATCAGGTATCCCACGACGATGACGGCCGTCGTCGCGGCCCAGCTCGGCCATCCGCGGCGCTCGAGCGGGAACCGCACGGGGTGGCAGATGATCACGATGACGGCGCCGAGGACGAGCGGCCCGACGAGCTCGCGGGCGAACGACAGACCGGCGAGCGCCACGACAGCCGCGGCGAGACCGAGGAGGGTGCGCAGCGTCGGCGAGAGAACCGGCGCAGCCGGAGCTGGTGCAGTCGGTGGCAGCGGGCGGTGGCGCTTCACGGCGTCAGGCTAGCGTCGCGGCGGCGCGCTCCCGTGCGGGCGCGCGCAGGCGGTGAGATCCGGGATGCCGCGGCTCACGCCGCCTCGCGCGTGTCCTGCTCCTGCCTCGGGTGGACGACCAGCTCGGGCGCCTTCGTGACGAGGAGCCAGACCGGGAAGATGATGAGGCACATGAGGGGCAGCACCGCGATGTCGCCGGTGAGCACGACGCCGACGAAGAGCGCGATCCAGCCGTCCCGGGTCGCGGCCAGGATGATGCCCATGACCCCGCATGCGACGGCGAGCGAGATCGGGATGCCGGGGATGAGGGCGTAGGCGAGCAGGCCGAAGGCCGTGCCGACGAAGACGGCGGGGAAGATGCGTCCGCCGCGGAAGCCGGCACTCGCGGCGATGAGCAGTGCGACGATCTTGACCGCCGTGAAGAGGGCCAGCTCCGGCGCCGAGTAGTCGCCGGGATGCTCGAGCAGGTCGGCCGTCTGGGCGAGGCCCTTGAAGAGGGTGATCGGCCCGCCGATGATGCCCAGCACCCCGAGGATCATGCCGCCGAGCGTCGTGAAGATCAGCGGATTGCGCAGGGCGTGGAAGGCACGGTGCAGGTACGGGAACACGAACGCCGCGGCGATGCCGAGGAGGGCTGAGACCCCCGCGACGAGGACGCCCTGCAGAAGGTAGATCCACTGGTACTCGCCCATCGGCGTCAGCTCGAAGGCGATCGGCTCGCCGCCGACGAGGATCATCGTCACGGCGCCGGCGCCCGCCGATGCGAGGGGTAGGCACAGCTTGTCCCACAGCGTTCCCGGCATCGCGAGCGCGCCGACCGTGCCGGTGAGGACGAGCGCCGCAGCCACCGGCGTCGCGAAGAGCGCTCCGATCGTGCCGGACACGGCCAGCAGCACGAGGAACGCCGGTGGGACCCGACGCGAGAGGCGCCCGAGGAGCGCCACCGCGAGCGCCGAGTTCACGGCGATCGTCGGATTCTCAGGCCCGAGGCTCACTCCTCCCGCGAGCCCGAGGATCGCAACGAGGAGGATGGTCGGCACGGCGCCGAGCTTGGGCGGCGGCCCGCCCAGCTCCGTGGTCGCGGAGTCGGGTCCGCCGTGACCCGGGACGAGCCACACGATCGCCCCGACCGCGGCTCCCGTGAGGGTGAGGACGAGGAAGATCCACCACGGCGTCTCCTCGGTCGCGCCGAAGTAGCCGGGGAGCGTGTCCCACAGGAAGTGCTGGAGGTCCTCCGACACGAGGTCGAGCGCTCGCAGCACGAGCGCCGATCCGACGCCGATCACGAGGGCCGGGACGGCACCGATGAGCAGCGCGCGGACGCTGACCGCGGACGGGATGGTGTCGCTCATGGGCCTCCTTCATGGCCGGGGATCGCGCGCCGGCGGGGGCGCGGCATCCGTCACCTCGTCAGATCGTGCTGAACCGCGGCGGCGTTGCGGAGGAAGAGGATGATCCACGTGAACACGAGCGTCCCGCCCACCAGCTCGACGGCGGTGAGCGTGTAGTAGCCGACGCCGTACAGGACGCCGAGCAGCAGGAGCACGCCGAAGAAGACCCAGCCGAGCAGGACGAACGATCGCGAGATGTCCGGAACCCACACGGGGAGACGGATGACGAGCACGCCGTAGACGACCGCCATCCCGGATGCGAACCCGGTGTGCAGCCAGAAGAAGTCGTCGACCTGAAAGACGCCGACGAGCGCGAGGAACACGCCGATGAGAATGAGGCAGAGTCGGACGCGGGCCGTTCCCGCCGGCCGGCTCGTGGGCACGCCCGCCGTCGCCGCACGGGCGAGGGTGGTCACCATGACGCCCGCGACGACGAGCGTCAGATTGAAGGTGAGCGACGAGATGTCGCGCGTCGCGCCGAGGGAGCTCAAGTGCTCGTGCCACCAGAGGGGATCGGATGCCGTGAGCATGCTCGCGAGCATCCCCTCGATGAGGAACACGGCGAGCAGGATCGCGAGAAGCGTGAGATCCATGTGCGTGGCCGAAAGGAACGCGACGTAGGCGGTGACCGCGGCGACCGCTCCGGACAGGACGATGACCGGGAGCGCGAAGACCTCGGCGCTGAAGAAGGCGTCTTCGAGGATCACGGACGCGAGGGTCCAGGTGAGGACCGCGATGACGCCGTGCGCGAAGGCGAGTGCAGCCAGGTCGACGATGCCGAGGAATCCGCGACGCCCCCTCTTCACGAAGAGGTCGCCGGTCACGAAGGCGACGACGGCGACGGCCCCCGAGCACACGGCGGCGAACTGACCGATCGAGCCCTGGCCCGCGATCGCGGCCGGCTGGAAGCGGAACACGATCATCGCGAGGAGCGCGACGATGACGAAGGCACCCGCGCCGAGGATCAGCGAGAGGGATTCGATCCGGCGCTCCCGGCGCGGGGGCCGTGTCGGCACGGCGCTCGGCGCGGCCGTCATTCCTTCGTGCCGTCCCTCGCGTCGGCCAGCTCCTTGCGGAGCTCACCGACCTGCTGCAGGAGGCCGCGCACCTGTGCCCGCGTCGCAGGCTCGTCGTCGTCGCGCCCGCGCGCCGCCTTCTCGATGACCCAGGAAGACACCGTCGCCGTGACGGTGCCGACGATCGCGATGCCGCCTGCCATGAGGCCCACCGCCCACATGCGTCCGAGCGGCGTGACCGGATAGTAGTCGCCGTATCCGACGGTCGCGACCGTGACGAAGGCCCACCAGATCGCGTCGCCGAACGACACGATGTTCGCACCCCGAGAACCGCGTTCCGCCTCGAGCACGGCGAGCGCGCACAGGTAGATGACGAGCATCGATGCGCCCGCGCCGTAGATCGCGATACGGCTGCGCAGGAGGGTGCCGGCGGTCTGCTGCCCGAACGTGAACGAGGTCATGACCCGCAGGAGGCGCAGCATCCGGAGCATGGGAATGGCGACGATCGCGAGGTCGAGCAGGTGGGCGCGGAACCACGGCGCGCGCGGCCGGGCGAGCATGAGCCGCACGAGGTAGTCGACCACGAACGTGAGGTACGTCGCACCGATGACGACCCAGAGCCCGATCGCGCCCGGGCCGGTGACGTCGCCGATCACCTTCCAGGAGTAGGCGGTCAGCCACAGGAGCGAGGCGACGATCAGGGGCCAGTGAGTGAGCTGCGCCCAACGCTCCGACGTCATCCGTTCCCGCGCCATGGCTGAACTCTAGAGCCGGCCGTGCGGTGCCTCGCGGCGCATCGCCGCGAGACCTCACCCGCGTTGCGTGACGACCCGACCCGGCGCGCCCGCGCGGTGGCAGGATGTGCCGCATGACCGAGGCACACATCTCCAGCCTGCCGTGGACGCGTCCCTCGACCGTCGCCGAACGGATGGCGGCGGGGAAGAGCGCTCGCGAACGCGCGCCGCGCAGCGGCCTCGCGCATCTGACGGCGACGGACCGCGACCCGCTCGCGATCCTCGAGGAGCAGAACGCGGACCGCCTGCAGGAGCTCGTCCCCCCTGCGCATCGAGCGCATGTCGGCGAGCCCCTTCGCCTTCTATCGAGGCACGGCGGCCATCCAGGCCGCCGACCTCGCCCGCGACGAGAACAGCGGCATCCATGTGGCGTCCTGCGGCGACGCGCACGTGTCGAACTTCGGCTTCTTCGCCTCGCCGCAGCGCACGCTCATGTTCGACCTCAACGACTTCGACGAGGCGGCCTGGGCGCCGTGGGAGTGGGACGTCAAGCGGCTCGTCACGAGCATCGTGATCGCGGGTCAGGCCACGTCGCGCGACGATGCGGTGGTCGAGGATGCCGCGCTCGCCGCCGTGCGGACGTACGCCCGGTCGATGGCGACGCATTCCGGCCGCAGCACCGTGCGGCGCTTCTTCGAGCACTTCGACGCGGAGGCGGGCATCACGGCGATGGACCCGGAGTCGCGGGCGACGATGCGCGCCGCCATCAAGGCGGCGGAGAAGCGCACAGGAGACCGCGCGGCGCGCAAGCTCACGACCGTCGACGAGGACGGACGGCTCATGTTCATCGAGCGGCCGCCCACGATGACGCATACGACGCCGGAGATCGAAGGACGCCTGCACGAGAACATGCGCCGCTACTCGGAGTCAGCGATGGTAGACGTGCGGCTCGTGCTCGCGCAGTACACGCTGTCCGACATTGCCCTGCGGGTCGTGGGCGTCGGGAGCGTGGGGACGCTCTGCACGCTGATCCTGCTGCAGGACGGCGATGCGAACGCCCTCATCCTCCAGGGCAAGCAGGCCTCGAGGAGCGTGCTCGAGCAGTACGGACGTGTCGTCCAGCCCCAGCCCGTCGTAGACCACATCGCGGCGAACGGCGAGGGCGGCCGGGTCGTCGCGCTCCAGCGCATCCTGCAGGCCGTGTCCGACCCCTTCCTCGGACATCTTCAGGCGTACGCGGGCGACTTCTACGTGCGCCAGTTCAACGACATGAAGGGCGGCGTCGACATGGATCAGCTGGAAGACCCGGTCTTCCGCGAATACGCCGACATCTGCGCCTCCGTCCTCGCGCGCGCTCACGCCCAGTCGCCGAACGCCGCCGAGGTGGCGGGCTACATCGGCAACGGACGGATCGTCGGCGAGGCGCTGCTGGAGTGGGGCTACGACTACGCCGAGCTCTCGCGGGCGGACTATCAGGCGTTCGTCGCCGCCCACACACGGCCGGACGCGGCAGCCGACGCGGCGCGCGCCGCGGTCCGGGCGGTGAGCTGACGCCCGCGAGCCGTCGTCAGGAACCGTCGACGGGCGGGTGCTCTGCGAGCCACTCCTTCGCCAGCCTCTTCGGGGCCTTGAGGAGCCACGCGTCGGTCACGACCTCGCGGAGGAGGTCCACGTCGATCACCTGCAGCCGCACGAGGACCGCCGGATAGCCCTCGAAGTGCGGGATCGTGAAGAACTGCTCGGGGAACGATTCCAGGAGCGCCGCCTTGCCGTCGAGCCCGTCCGTGCGGACTCCGACGACGGGGCCGTCGGGCCACTCCCGGCCCAGCTCTCGGAGCTTCGCGAGATCGGCCTTGCTCGGACCGCGCTCCCAGACGAACAGGCCGTCCTTCGTGCGCCAGCCCGCTCCCCCGCGGTGGCCGTCCACCGCTTCGTGCGTCTCGGGCAGGCTGAGCGCGATGGCTCGCACGTCGTCGAGGGTGGCCATGCGGCCAGTGTGCCGGGCCCCGGCGGGCGGGGCTAGGGCTGCTCGTCGGCGGGGGGTGCGGCATCCGTCGTCTCATCGTCGTCCGCGGACGCCGATGCGATGCTCTGCCGGGGGCTCCAGAGCACGACCTCGGTCGCGCGGCGCACGCGCGTGCCGTGGCGCAGCGTGACGACGGCGCCGGTGGCTCCCGCCGCGAAGACCCGCGCACCGGGGCGGCGGTCGAGCTCCGTGCGCACGCGCTCTTCGAGGTCGCGGACGCGGTGATGCAGCTCGCGGACGCGGTTCTCGAGCTCGAGGATGCGGGCGATCGCGGGCAGCCCCATGCCGTCGGCCGACATGCGCGCGACTTCGCGCAGCTGCTGCACGTGGCGCAGCGAGTAGCGCCGGGAGCCGCCCTGCGTGCGCGCGGGCACGACGAGTCCCAGCCGGTCGTACTGGCGGAGGGTCTGCGGATGCATGCCGGAGAGATCCGCGGCGACCGCGATCGCGAAGATCGGGGCCTCCTCGTCTAGGTCGTGCTCTTCGGCCATCCGCCTCACCTCTCCTCCATGCTCCTACGGCGTCGGTCGTCGACCGAGATGGTCCCTCTCAGCCGCGCGCCTTGGCCATGAGCTCGGCGCGCGGATTCTCCTTGGGCTCGGCCGCCCGGAATCGCTCGAGCGCCTCGCGGGCGGCGTCGTCGAGGTGCGACGGCACGGCCACCTGCACCTCGGCGAGGAGGTCGCCGGTGCCCTTCGCCGTCTCGACGCCGCGTCCCTTGACGCGCAGGACCCGGCCTGAAGGCGTGCCGGGGGCGACCCGCAGCTTGACGGGGTCGCCGCCGAGCGTCGGCACCTCGATCGTCGCGCCGAAGACGGCCTCGGTGTAGGTCACGGGGACCGTGAGGCGCAGATTGAGCCCTTCCCGCGTGAACACGGGGTGGGGCCGGACGGTCACCGACACGACGATGTCTCCTGCCTCGCCGCCGTCGGGCGACGGCCGGCCGCGCCCGCGGAGGCGGATCTTCTGCCCGTCCGCGACACCCGCCGGGATCTTGACCTTGAAGGGCTTGCCGTCCTCGCCCTGGAGCGTGATGGTCTCGCCTTTCGTCGCCGTGACGAAGTCGATCGTCGTGCGCGCCGTGACGTCGGTTCCGCGCGTCGGACCGCCGTACCCGCGGAAGCCGCCCGACGGCTGGCCGAACCGGCCCGAGCCGAAGCGGCCGCCCGTGGTCTCTTCGAACATCGAGAAGATGTCGTCGTAGTCGCCGTTCGACGTCTGGAAGCGCACGTTCCCGGGCCGGCCGCCCTGGCCGAACATCGAGAAGACGTCCTCGAACCCGCCCGCGCCCTGGCCGCCCGCCGTGAAGCGCGCGCCACCGGCGCCCATCGCACGGATCTGGTCGTACTCCTTGCGCTGCTCGGGATCGGACAGCACCGAGTAGGCCTCGCTGATCTCCTTGAACTTCGCCTCGGCCGCGGCATCCCCCTGATTGGAGTCGGGGTGGTACGTGCGCGCGAGCTTGCGGTACGTCTTCTTGAGGTCAGCCTCGCTGACGTCCTTCGACACGCCGAGGACCTTGTAGAAGTCCTTGTCGAACCAGTCCTGGCTGGCCATAGATGCTCCTACTCAGCGGGTACGGCGACGACGACCTTCGCAGGACGCAGCTCGACCGAGCCCAGACGGTAGCCGACCTCGACGACCTCGAGCACCGTCGGCTGCTCGACGCCCGGGGTGGGCGCCTGGAAGATCGCCTCGTGATGCTGCGGGTCGAACACCTCGCCCGCCTCGCCGTAGGCGGTGACGCCGAGGCGCTCGGCCACGGCCCGCACCTTCTCGCCGATCTGCGCGAAGGGCGTGCCCTCTTCGAGGTCGCCGTGCTTGGCGGCCCGGTCGAGGTCGTCGAGCACGGGGAGGAGGCCCTTCGCCGCCTCACCCTTCGCGCGGGCGATCTCGACCTCGCGCTGCTCCTCGGTGCGACGACGGTAGTTGGCGTATTCGGCCTGGAGGCGCTTGAGGTCGAGGAGCAGCGCCGACTCGAGGTCGGCGAGCTTCGCGTCCTCCGCGGCCGCGTCGGCGTTCTGCTCCGTGCCGAGGATGTCGTCGATCGTCAGCTCCTCGTCGCCGGTCGCGCCGGCGGCATCCGTCCCGTCCTGCGGAGCGGGGCCGGAGGCCTGAGCCTCCGACCCCTCCTCGCCGGGAACCTCGTCGCCCGGGCCGGTCCCTGAGCCTGCCGAAGGGTCGAAGTCCTTGTCTGCCATGGTTACTTCTTCTCGTCCTCGTCGTCCACGACCTCGGCGTCGACGACGTCCTCATCCGGGTTGGAGGAGGGCTGCTCGTCCGACGGGCCGTCGGGGGCGGCGTCGGGAGCCGACTGCGATGCCTGCGACGACGCATAGATCGCCTCGCCGAGCTTGCCCTGGCTCTGGTTGAGCTTGTCGAACGCCGTCTTCACCGCGTCGTCGTCGTCACCGGCGAGCGCCGCCTTGAGGGCGTCGACATCGGCCTGGACCGACTCCTTGACGTCGGTCGGCAGCTTGTCGTCGTTGTCCTTGATGAGCTTGTCGATCGAGTACGAGAGCGTCTCGGCCTGGTTGCGCACCTCGGCCGCCTCACGACGCTTCTTGTCCTCGGCGGCGTGCTCCTCGGCCTCGCGCACCATGCGCTCGATGTCGTCCTTGGGCAGCGACGAGCCGCCCGTGATCGTCATCGACTGCTCCTTGCCGGTGCCCTTGTCCTTCGCGGAGACGTGCACGATGCCGTTCGCGTCGATGTCGAAGGTGACTTCGATCTGCGGGATGCCGCGGGGAGCCGGCGCGATGCCGGTCAGCTCGAACGTGCCCAGCGGCTTGTTGTCGCGCGTGAAGTCGCGCTCGCCCTGGAAGACCTGGATGGCGACCGACGGCTGGTTGTCGTCGGCGGTCGTGAAGGTCTCGCTGCGCTTGGTCGGGATGGCGGTGTTGCGCTCGATGAGCTTCGTCATGATGCCGCCCTTGGTCTCGATGCCGAGGCTCAGGGGCGTGACGTCGATGAGGAGGACGTCCTTGCGCTCGCCCTTCAGGACACCGGCCTGCAGGGCCGCGCCGACCGCGACGACCTCATCCGGGTTGACGCCCTTGTTCGGCTCCTTGCCGGTCTCGCGCTTGACGAGCTCCGACACGGAGGGCATGCGGGTCGATCCGCCGACGAGCACGACGTGGTCGATGTCGGCGACCTTGATGCCGGCCTCGCGGATGACGTCCTCGAAGGGCTTCTTGGTGCGGTCGAGAAGGTCCTTCGTGAGGTCCTCGAACTTGGCGCGCGTGAGCGTCTCGGAGAGCGACACGGGGCCGTTCTCGGTCAGCGACAGGTAGGGGAGGTTGATGCTCGTCGAGGTCGACGACGAGAGCTCCTTCTTCGCCTGCTCGGAGGCCTCCTTGAGGCGCTGCAGGGCGATCTTGTCGCCGGAGACGTCGACGCCGGTCTGGTCCTTGAACTGCTTGATGAGGTAGTCGACGACCCGCTGGTCCCAGTCGTCGCCGCCGAGGCGGTTGTCACCGGCCGTGGCGCGCACCTGGATGGTGGAGAAGTCGTCGTCCTTGCCCACCTCGAGGAGCGAGACGTCGAAGGTTCCGCCGCCGAGGTCGAAAACGAGGATGAGCTCGTCCTCCTTGCCCTTGTCGAGGCCGTACGCGAGGGCGGCGGCCGTGGGCTCGTTGATGATGCGGAGGACGTTGAGGCCCGCGATCTCGCCGGCCTCCTTCGTGGCCTGCCGCTCGGCGTCGTTGAAGTACGCGGGGACCGTGATGACGGCATCCGTCACGGTGTCGCCCAGGTACTGCTCGGCGTCGCGCTTGAGCTTCTGGAGGATGCGGGCCGAGATCTCCTGCGGCGTCCACTTCTTGCCGTCGACGCTGAACGTCCAGTCGGTGCCCATGTGGCGCTTGACCGACGAGACGGTGCGATCGACGTTGGTGACGGCCTGGCGCTTGGCGGTCTCACCGACGAGCACCTCGCCGTCCTTCGTGAAGGCGACGACCGACGGGGTCGTGCGGAACCCCTCGGCGTTCGCGATGACCTTGGGCTCGCCGCCCTCGAGGACGCTCACGACCGAGTTGGTCGTACCGAGGTCGATTCCAACAGCACGTGCCATGTGTTTCTCTCTCTTTCTCTCGGGGCGGACGGATGCCTCGCCCCGGCGTTGATGGGAAGTCTGCTCGCGGTCGAACCGAGGTTGAGCCGCGATGACTCAACCATACCCGTGGGTCCGTGGCGCGTCAAATGAACTTGAGCCGACTCATATCAACTTTCCAGTCTCGCGCTCCGAGGGATCAGCCGAGCATCACCTTCTCGGCGTCGTACAGCGCCTTCACGTCGGCGGCCGCGAGCGCACCGTCCCAGACGCGCAGCTTGGCGATCACGCCCTTGTGCAGATTGAGGGGCGCGCCGCCTCGCAGACCGGCGCCGACGAGGAAGTCGGTCGGCACGGCGTTCACGCCGTCGGGATAGGAGTACGGGTTCTTCGCGTACGTCGCTCCCTGGTTGTCGGTGAACGACGGATAGGGCTGGGCCGCGCCGTCGAGATACGCGACGATCGACGAGCCGTCGTAGGTGCCGACGTGGAACTGCCACGCGCCGCGGGTGATGGTGCGTGGGTCGGCGGCGACGTCCCGCGAGCTGGGATAGCCCGGCGTCGCCCCGCCGGTGGCCGACACGTGCATGCAGACGCGGTCGTCGCCCCCGTAGGTGGGCAGGTCGTTGAAGAGGCCGTAGGAGCGCTCGTTTCCCGCCGCGACCTCCTGCCAGCATCCGGCGATCATGGCGTTGTTGGTGTCGGCGCTGTACACCCACGCGGCGATCGTGACAGCGCCCGTCGTGGCGCCGATGTTGAGCGGCCCGATCTGCGCGCGCGCGACCCGCAGGTAGTCCTTCGCGCCGTCGAACTGCACGCCGCCCCCGAAGGGGGTCGCCACCTTCTTGGCGGCCGACCCCGTGCCCTGGGCGAGGGGCGCGACTCCGGCGACCGACGACGCGAAGGGCGCCGCCGCCTCGGAGAACGACCAGCTCGCGACCAGTCGCGGACCCGTCGGAGCCGCGATCTCGCCCATCCAGCGCTCGAGCGTCGTCTGGTTGTCGGTGTCGGCGAACGAGGGTGTGTCGTGGCCGTTGAGATGCGTCCGGAACGACGCCTCGACGGCGTACGGGCCGGCGGTGGCGAGGAGCGCCTTCGCGTGGATCGGCGGCGGAGTCGTGGCATCCGAGGAGTCCGGTGTCGAGTACACGACGCGGACGCGGCGGCCCGCCCAGTCCGCACCCTGGTGCCGCGCGGGATTGTTCGCCCGGATGAGCGAGAGACTGTTGCCGAAGGCAGCGCCCACGCTGTAGCGGGCCTGCGCGGTGCCCTCGAGGTACATCCGCTCGATGTCGTAGACGCCGTTGACGATGTAAGACCCGTAGGCGTGCGGGATGAGGCCCGCCGCGAGCACTTCGGCGCCCATCGCACCGCCGTGCGACGTGCCCCGGAAGAAGTTGCGGTCGATCCCGTAGAGGCCCGAGAGGTAGTTCCACCCGTTCACCTGGTGCTGCTTGGCCGTCGGGTGGGTGTACAGGGTGCCGCCGAGGTTCTGGCAGATCACGATCATGCCCGAGTCGACGCCCCGCTCCCCCATGGTCCGGAAACCGCCGGTCAGCGCGTCCTCGCTGCTCTGCGCCCCGTGGTACAGCCACAGCACCGGCACCTGCTGCGACCCCGGCACGATGCCCTGGGGGATGAACAGTCGAGCACCGTCGCCGCCGACGCTCACGCGGATGTGGTCGAACACCGTGCCGCGGTACCGGGTCACGAGGTCGGTCTGGCGCCCCAGCTCGCCGGGGAGCCGGGGACTGGGGGCGGCCTGTGCCGACGAGGCAGGCCCGGCGACGAGCCCCCCGAACGCGAGAGCGGCGGCTGAGGTGCCGAGGACGAGAGCGTCACGGCGGGTGATGTCGGCGGCGAGCGCACGCCGGGGAGTACCGGTCATGGGTGGAGCACCTTTCGGCAGGCGATCAGAAGGTGATGCGAAAAGGTGGTGCCGGTCGACGCCCCAAGAGCCGACGTTGCGGCGAGTCTACGTTCGAGCGGACGCGGGCGACAGGCTTTCGGGGCTCTCATGCAGCATGATGGCGACATGGGTCTTCCCTGGGACTTTCATGCCATCGGCGGCGACGGCGTCTCGATCGACCTGCTCTGCGATGACGACTTCGAGGCGCTCTACGAGCTGCAGTCCGATCCCGACGTCTGCCGCTACATGCTCTACGAGCCCCGGTCGCGCGAGCGCGTGGCGGAAGTGCTCGCTCGGGATGCCGCGGCCACCCGCCTCGAGAAGGTCGGCGACTACGTCCAGCCCGCGATCCGGGATGCCTCGGGTGCTCTCGTGGGCACGCTTTACTTCCACCTCACCAGCGTCGACGACCGCACGGCCGAGATCGGCTGGGCGCTCCTGGCCCGCGAACAGGGCAAGGGCTACGCGCGCACGGCGGCCGCCCTCCTGCTCGACGCGGCGTTCGGCGAGATCGGCCTGCACCGCGTGTATGCCGAGCTCGACCCGAGGAACGAGGCATCCGTCGCCCTCTGCCTGCGGCTCGGCATGCGGCACGAGGCTCACTTCGTCGAGCACATGTGGTCCAAGGGAGAGTGGACCGACACGGGCCAGTACGCCGTGCTCGAGCGCGAGTGGCGGCGCTGAGCCCGACCCGGTGCACGTACTCCGCGCGGAGTAGGCGCCAAGTCTCCGATCGATGGATGCCTCCACCGGGCAGCGGCACCATCATGGGCGGATGAGCCGGTCGCCGCGTCCCCTCCGCTTCGGCGCTGTCGTGTCGGTCCGCGGCGCCGCGCGCGAGTGGGCCGACGAGGCGCGGCGGCTCGAGGCATCCGGCTATTCGACGCTCCTCGTTCCCGACACGCTGTGGACGCCGTCTCCCTTCCCCGTGCTCGCGGCGGCCGCCGGCGGCACGACCACCCTGCGGCTGGGGACGTGGGTGCTCTCGGCGCCGCTTCGTCGGCCGGCGGAGGTGGTGCGCGAGACGCGGACCCTCCAGACCCTGTCGGTCGGGCGGTTCGAGCTGGGAATCGGGGCCGGTCGTCCGGGTGGCGAGAAGGATGCCGAGGCCTTGGGAGTGGCGTGGGGATCGCCCAGAGAGCGGGTGGACCGCGTCGAAGAGACCATCGACGCGGTAGCGGGTCAGGTCGAGCCGGTGCCGAGGATCGTCATCGCCGGCCGGGGCGACCGGATGCTGCGGCTCGCCGGACGCGCGGCGGGAACCCTGGCGCTTCCGACGGCGCCCGAGATCGGGGCCGCCGAGCTCGCGGACGTCGTCCGTCACGTGCGCGAGCTCGGGGGCGACGACCTGGAGCTGGCTATGCAGGTCACGGGCGTCGGAGATGAGCTGCCGGGGTGGCTCCGGCACCGGCTGGGCCTCACGCCGGACGGGCTGCGCGCGAGCGGAGCCGTCATGATGCTCACCGGCGACCTCGATCGCGACGCGGACACCGTTCAGCGGCTCCGAGACGAAGCGGGCGTTTCCTATCTCACCGTCCCGGGTGAGCTGGCCTCGCGCCTGTCGCCGCTCGTCGAGCGGCTCGCGGGCACCTGACCGACCGGTTGCACCTCCGGCTGCCGTTTGTAAAGGCCATCGCCTTCGCGACGGCCGCGGTCCGACACTCGACGCGTGAATCGCTCCGTCATCCGCCTGCGCGAGACCCGCGCCGGCCAGGCCGGGTACGGGGCCGTCCTCGGCCTCGTCGTCCTCGCCCTCAGTGGCGCTGTCGGGCTGGCGCTCAAGCAGCCCTGGCTCTTCCCGAGCCTCGGGCCCACGGTCATGCTCTTCTTCGAGTCGCCCGAACAGCCGTCGTCCCGCCCACAGAACGCCCTCGTCGGGCACGGCGTGGGCCTTGTCGCCGGTGTCGCGTGCTTCTATGCCCTCGGGCTGCAGGGAACCCCGCCCGCACCCGACGGGGGTCTGACTCCCGCCTACGTCGCCGCCGGCGCGCTCTCGGTGGCGATCACGACGCTGGTGCTCACCCTGCTGAAACTGCCGCACCCGCCTGCGGGGGCGACGACGCTCATCGTGAGCCTGGGCATCTTCGTGCAGCCCGTGCAGCTCCTGTCGATGGCGGGTGCGATCGTCCTCGTGACGGTCTCGGGCTTCGGGGTCAACAAGCTGATCATCGGCCGCCCGGCCTGAGCGGCGGCTCGCCCGAGTCAGTCCCACGCCGGAGGCGGCGGCCGTTCGCCGGCCGCCGCCCCCGGGTCAGTGTGCGCAGCGGGTCACATGCCGAAGTGGTCGAGGATGCGTGCGACGACAGCCGTCCGCTCCTCGTCGGTCGACAGCTGCTCGAGGCCGAAGCCGAAGAGCAGCGTGTCGGGCGTGGCCGTGACGCTGTAGGCGGCGGGCTGCGTCCGCTCCCAGTCGGAGGAGTTGCCGGGGCTCGAGTCGGGAGCTCCGATCGCCGACCATGCTCCCAGGCCGGTCTCGAAGCCCTCCGCCTCGATCTCGTCGCCCGCGATGGTGAAGCTGATGTCATCCACCATGACGCCCCGTTCTCCCGTGGCGGGATCGGTGACGTAGCTGATGACGAGCTGGACCTCCTGCCCCTCGTAGGCACTGAGATCGAACGAGACGGGGATCCAGCCGTCCGATGCTCCGGTGAAGGAGTTCCATTCACCGGTAGAGCCGGTCGTCAGGCATCCGCCGTCCTGAATCGTCAGATAGTGCTCGAGCTGCGGGTGCTCCTCGATGTAGAACCCTGCCTCGCACTCGGCCGGTGGTGCGGACTGCGTGCCGCCGTTGAGATCGGGCAGCGTCGTCCAGTCCTCCGTGCCGACGGGACGCACCTCGACGATCACATTGTCGTACTCCTCCTCGGTCGCGAAGGAGAACTGCGCATCGAACGTCGCCGTCTCGCCCGCGGCCAGATCGGGAACGGCGATCGTGCGCGCAAGACGCTGGTAGCCGTCGTCGATGTGGCTCGCGGATGCCACCCACGCCCCTTCGGCGGGCGTGTACTCGACCGGCGGATCGGTGTAGTCGGCAGCCGCCCAGCTCTCGAACTGCGGGAACTCGTCGACCGGCAGCACTTCGCTGGTCGGAGTGAAGGCGCCCGCCTCATCGATCGGGTTGCCGACCGTGGCCGGGCCGCCGAACGTCGCCTCGAGGCCCGTGAGCGGGTCGGCGATCCCCGAGATGCCGCTCGCCGTGACCGGATCACGGTCGTATGCGCCCATCCAGTACTGCGTGAAGTCGTCCGCCAGGATCAGGCAGTCGCTGGTCGGGTCGACTGTGACCACGCACTGCTGGTCGGGAGCGCCGTCCAGGCCGTAGTAGATGCCGCCGAGCGACCCTCCGAGGAGGCCGTAGTAGGCGGTGGTCTCACCGGCGAGCGCGACCTTGCCGCCTTCGTTGAGGAAGTCGCGCATCGAGATCGTCAGGTACTGCTGGCGCTCGGCGACCGAGAGGTCGGGATACCGTCCGCTCCCGTACTCGGTCAGCACGTCCTCCTCGTCCTGCGTCAGCCGGTTGTCGCCGAGATACCAGATCACGGCGTCGTAGTGACCCAGCACGCCGAGGTCGTGCGGAACGCCCTGTGCATCGACATCCCACACGTCCGGCGTCACGCCGTTCGCCTCGAGCGCGGCGATGTGCTCGTCGAGGTAGGTGAGTCCGGCGGCGTGAGGGGGCTCGTCGGCGTTCTGAGCGCCCGTGTAGTCCTCGTTGGCGACGATGAGCACGGAGTCGCCGGTGTCCTGCGCGACCTCGTACGTGAAGTGCTCGCTCTCGACCTTGCCGGGCTTCTGCCCCTTCGGGAGGTCTGCCGCGGTCGTCTGCCCGCCGAACCAGACCTCGACGCTGTCGCCCGCTTTCGTCCCGGTCACGACCCCCCGGTATTCGGCGTAGTAGTCCGTGTTCTCGAAGCCGTAGCGCTCGCCGCCCGACCACTCCTCGACCTTCGCCTTCTTCGTGGGTCCGCCGTTGACGGAGTAGTACATCGTCTTCGCCTTGAGGGCGCGCTTCGCCCACACGGCGACCGTCTGGGGGTCGCCGTACGACACCGAGAAGGAGTCGACGCGGAAGTCCTCGGCATCCCGTCCTACGACCGAAACGGGGTCGTCCGGATCGGGAGCCGACTCGGCGACCGCGAGCGCGAACGGGATGTTCTTCTCGAACTCGGCCTGGATGAGCGCCTCGTCGTCGGGGAAGTCGAAGCCCAGGGCCACGCAGTCGTCCTCGGCGACCCATTCGTCGTCCGGGACGGAGTCGGCGGCGTCCTCGCAGGTCGACATCTCGGGGGTGAAGCCGAGCGTCCCGTACTTCTCCTGCATGTGCGTGTCCAGGTCGCCGTTCGTCGTGTACAGCTCGGCCGACAGGTCGGGATCGTAGCCCGGCACCGCCGGAGTGGCGTCGTCGCCGGCCATCGCCTCGTAGATCACGTCGTCGGGCGACGGTGTGGCGACCTGCCACCCGATCCCGTAGAGCAGCAGCTCGGCGGCGGAGTGGTAGTTGATCATGAACTGCGGCGTGACGTCGGCGAAGAGGTGGTCGAGCGCCTGGGTCTCGGGCTCGGAGCCCGGGCTCGGCCCACGGTAGGTGTCGCTCGCGGGATTGGGCGAGGATCCCTCGTTGTCGTACCCCCACCGGGTCGCCGAGTTGCGGTTCAGGTCGACGCCGTCGACGCCCGTGATCTGACCGTCGCCATCGTTGTCGCGCAGGTTCTTGCGCCAGAGGCGGTTGCCCTCCTGGAAGGTGAAGTCGTAGCCGTCGGGGTTGGCGACGGGCACGAACCACAGCTCCGTCGAGTCGATGATCTTCGTGACCCGCGGGTCCTTCCCGTACGACGACAGGTAGTAGTCGAGGAGGCGGCGGACCATCTCGGGTGTGATCCACTCGCGGGCGTGCTGCGCCGCGACGTAGACCGTCGTGGGGCGCTTCCCGTCCTTCTTCTGCTTCGCGATGTCACCGGTGACCCGGACCGCGCCGATGTCCTGACCCTGCCAGGTCTGACCGAGCACGCGGAACTGCGCGATGCCGGGATGCGCGGCGGCCTGATCCATGAGTTCGTCGCGGATGCCGCCGTCTCCGCCGTAGGTGCGGTAGACGCCTTCGGGCGTCGCCGCGAGCAGGCGGCGCTGCGCGGCGGGCGCTTTGGTCTCGAGCGCGGTTCCCTCCTTCTCGAGCGCGGCGGCCTGCGCCTCGTTGAGGATGACCTGGACCTCGACCTCGCCGGCTTCGACTCCCGGCGTGACCACCATCTCCCGTCGGTCGACGAGAGCCGCGATGTCGCTCAAGGCGTCCTGGCTCACGCTTCCCGTGTAGACGGCCGTCCCCACCCCGTCATCGTCGGTCGGTGGGCTGGCGCTTGCCGAGGTGGCGGCCGCTCCCGAGAGGACGAGCGCGGCGACGGTGACGACGGCGAAGCGACGGAACATGGAAACTCCCTTGGTTCGGCATGCTCGGCGCTCATCCTGGCCTCGCTCAAAGGGTCGGTCAAGAGCATGCCTGGGACGGCATGGCCTCACCGTGTCGCGGTCGGCCGTCGTCGCCCCGCGACACGGCGCGCCTCCCTAGGACGCTCACCCGGCGCGGAGGAGGTCGCCGAACGTCCAGTCCCAGTAGCCTGGCGACGCACCGCGAAGAGGCGGCGCATCGCGCGGCGGAACCCGCCGTTCACCGAAGGGCCCTAACGTGACCGACATGAGCTCCTCCGCACGCGACGGAAAGCCGGACCCGAGCAGGGCGACACCGCCCGCCGCGGCGAACAGCGGAGCGATCGCCGCCGTGGGCGTCATGTTCCAGGACACGACGGATGAGACGCCGATCCCCCGCAAGCAGGTCTTCTCATGGGCGATGTGGGACTGGGCGACGCAGCCGTTCAATTCGGTGCTCCTCACCTTCGTCTTCGCGTCGCTCTACCTCGTCTCGGTCAACTTCCTGCCCGACGACGTCGCCAAGCTCGCCGAGGACGACCCTGCGCGCGAGCAGGCGCTCGCCGGCCTCTCGAGCGGCTACGGGCTGGCGACGACGATCGCCGGCATCCTCATCCTTCTGCTCGCCCCGGTGCTGGGCCAGACGGCCGACCGCTCCGGCAGCCGCAAGCGGTGGCTTCTCGTCTTCACGATCCTCCTCGCGCTCCTGCAGTTCGCGCTGTTCTTCGCGCAGGCCGACCCCGCCTTCTTCTGGTACGGCGCGCTGGTGCTCTCGGTCGGCGCGGTCGTGTCCGAGATCGCCGGAGTCAACTACAACTCGATGCTCGTGCAGGTGTCGACGCCGAAGACGATCGGCAAGGTGAGCGGCCTGGGCTGGGGCCTCGGCTACATCGGCGGCATCGTCGCGCTCACGATCGTCATCGTCCTGACGTTCGTCGACTGGTTCGGCATGGACACGTCGGACGGACTGGCGTACCGCCTGATCGCCGTCGGGTGCGGCGTGTGGACCCTCCTCTTCGCACTCCCCCTGTTCCTCAACGTGCCCGAGGCGCCCAAGCCGGTGGGCGTCGAGCGGGTTGGGTTCTTCGCCGCGTACGGCGTGCTCGTGCAGGACATCATCGCCCTCTATCGCACCCACCGCCCCACGTTCTGGTTCCTCCTCGCGAGCGCCGTCTACCGCGACGGGCTCGCCGGGGTCTTCGCGTTCGGCGGCGTGCTGGCGGCGGTCGCTTTCCACTTCACCGACAACGAGGTGCTCATCTTCGCGATCGCGGCGAACGTCGTGGCAGGCGCCTCGACGATCATCGCCGGCCGGTTCGACGACCGATTCGGCGCCCGCGCCGTCATCATCACGGCGCTCACGGGACTCGTGGTCATCGCGCTCGTCGTGTTCTTCGGGCATGCGGCGGGCAAGACCGTCTTCTGGATCGGCGGCCTCATCCTCTCGGCATTCGTCGGTCCCGCGCAGGCGGCGAGCAGATCGCTGCTGGCCCGCGTGACGCCCGAGGGGATGCAGGGAGAGATCTTCGGCCTCTACGCCACGACGGGCCGCGTCGCGAGCTTCATGTCACCCGCGCTGTGGACCCTCTTCATCGCGATCTTCGGCGCGACGTACTGGGGGATCCTCGGCATCGCCATCGTGCTCGCCGTCGGGCTCGGACTGCTCCTGCTCGTCAAGTTCCCCCCGCGGCATCCCGTCGAGGCCTGACCGGCTTCAGCCGCGCGGCCAGGCGTCGGCGAGCTTCGTCAGCAGGCGGGCGAGCTCCGCGCGCTCGGCATCCGTGAACTGCACGAGCGCGGAGTCGACGGCCTCCCGGCGCTCACCACGGAAGCCCCGCACGAGCGACCTCCCCTCATCCGTCAGCGCGATGCGCGTGCGGCGCGCGTCGGCAGGGTCCGCCTCGCGCCGCACGAGACCCAGTTCGGCGGCCTGCTGCACGAGCCGAGAGGCGCGCGGCTGATCGACGCCGATCGCCTCGCCCACCTCGCTCACAGAGAGAGGGGTGGATGCCGCGGCCAGCGCCTCGAGGAGCCGGAGGCGGGCAGGTCCGCCGAAGCGCCCGGCCGCCGCCCACGGCGGTCCCCCGTGCCCGCCGCCGGGCACACCCGGCACGCCGGGGCCGAAGCGGGGACCGCCGTGGTGGCCGCCCATGGGCCCGTGGCCCCAGGGGCCGTCGTGGTGGTGGGGGCCGTCCCACGGAGGACGAGGCATCCGTCGCCCGCGCAGCCGAGCGAGCGCAGCGGCGATGGCGTCTGCGGGGTCGGTCGCGCCGTTCGACGAAGTCATACTCCGAATTTACATGCCGGTTGACATGCTTCCCACATTCATGTCACACTACATGTACATGCCATATGACATGCATCGCCTGGACGGCTCAGTTCCCGTCCATAGAGAGGACTTCCCATGAGTGACAACGATTTCGACAACACGGGGGACGAGAACCCCGACACCGCTGCGGCCGACGAGCAGACGCCCGAGGCCGACCGCATCCCCACCGACCGCCGACCGCTGGGCTTCTGGCTCCGCGCGGTCGACGCGCTGATCTCGCGCGAGTTCGAGTCCGCATTCGCGGACGAGGGCGTCACGCGACGCGACTGGATGCTGCTCAACGCCCTCGCGGGCGACATCGACCCGGCTCTCGCCGAGCGCCTCGCGCGCCGGTCCAAGCGTCTGCGCGGCCTGGAGAAGCGGGGCTGGGCCGATGAGAAGGGCGACGGCACCTGGGTGCTGACCGACGAGGGCCGCGCCGCGCAGGAGCGCCTCGCCGCGATCGTCGACGGCGTGCGCCAGCGCGTCGCCGGCGCCGTGTCGCCCGAGGACTTCGCCACCACCCTCGCCTCGCTCGAGGCGATCGCCCGCGAGCTCGGCTGGGACGAGAACGCCGCGCCCCGCGGGTTCGGCCGCTTCTTCGGCCGGGGGTTCCGCGAGGGCGACGAGCCTGACTTCGGCCCTGGCTTCCGTCGCGGCTTCGGCCCGGGGTTCCGCCCCGGGTTCGGTCCGGGGTTCCGTCCGGGCTTCGGCCCCGGATTCCCGCCGGGCTTCGGTCGGGGCTTCCGCCCCGGCCCCGGCTTCGACCCGCGCCGGGCGTGGGCCGAGGGCTGGAGTGACGAAGACGGATACCGCGACCCGCGCGCCGGACACCACCACCACGGCGACCACGGCCACCACGGCGAGCACGGCCACCACCAGGGCGAGCACCACGGTCACCACGAGCAGGGCCACCACGGCGAGCACCACCGTCACCACGGCCATGGCTTCGCCGGAGACGACCGCGGCTACGGCTGGGATCGGCCCTGGGGCCCGGGCTGGGGCCTCGACCCCCGCGAGTCCCGCGGACACGACCGCCACGGCGAGCACCGCGGCCGCAACAAGGGCGATCGCGGCCAAGACCGCCGGGCATCCGAGCAGGCGTACGAGCGCGGCTTCGACGCCGGCTATGCCCGCGGAGCGGCCGAGCGGGACTGACCGTCCGCACGAGATCACGGCGACACGCCGGGGTGAGGCATCCCTCCCCCGGCGTGTCGCCGTCTCACCGTGCGGACGGCCGCGCAGCGCGAGCCGGGTTCGACCCGCACACAAAGCCGGCGCCCGACCACAGGCACAATGGACGGATGCCGCAGCCAGCCCTCCTCGCGATCTCGCACGGCACCGCCTCACCCGCCGGGCAGGCCGCCGTCGCGGCGCTCGTCGACGCCGTCGCCCGGCGGCTTCCCGACGTCACGGTGCGCCTCGGGCACGTCGACGTGCAGCAGCCGGATGTCGCGGCATCCCTCGCATCGCTTCCCGACGATCAGCCCGTCGTGATCGTGCCGCTTCTCCTGTCGGCGGGCTACCACGTGCGGATCGACCTGAAGGAGCAGTCGTCCCACCGGTCGGACGTCATCATCGCCGACGCCCTCGGCCCCGACGCAAGGCTTGTGGATGTGCTCGTCGCACGCCTCGCCCCGCTCGAGCCCGTCGCTGACGACCGGATCGTCCTGGCCGTCGCGGGGTCCAGCGACGAGCGGGCCAACGACGACTGCCGCGCAACGGCGGCCATGCTCGCCGAGCGCCTGGGCCGGCCGGTCGACGTCGGATTTCTCGCCGCCACCGAGCCGCGGCTCGGCGCAGCCGTCGGTCGCACGCGGGCCGCGGCATCCGGTCGGGTCGTCGTCGCGAACTATCTGCTCGCACCCGGCTACTTCCACGACCTCGCCGTGAGGCTCGCCGGCGGGGCGCCGGTCGCGCGGCCGCTGCTCGACGACGACGAGCCCGCGGCATCCCTCGTCGAACTCGTCGCGGACCGCTACCGCGCCGCCGTCCGCTGAACCGGCGGGACTTCGTCCCACGGGCAGGGGAACGCCGTCCCGATTGATGCACCGAGTCCGAAAAGGGATGTCGCCGCAACCTCTGTGACGCCGGATTACGCACGGTGACGCCCCTTGACGGCGGCCTAGGACCGGGCCAGCGGCGCTTCTACTCTCACGGAAGTGGACTGGCTAGAGTCCGCACCCGGGGACGCCCGGGATCTCCCGGAGGCCACCGTGACCATCAGCGACACCGACACCGCGCGCAGTCATCCCGCGCGGCCCGAGGGCGCCCGCGCGCGGCCGCCTCGCCCGTCCTCCAAGCCCAACGGGCAGTGGAAGATCGACGGCAAGGCGCCCCTGAACGGCAACGAGGAGTGGAAGCAGGTCGACGACGGCCTGAGCGTCCGCGAGCGCATCGAAACCACGTACTCCAAGGGCGGCTTCGCGTCGATCGATCCGACCGACCTGCACGGGCGCTTCCGCGTCTGGGGGCTTTACACCCAGCGCAAGCCCGGCATCGATGGCGGCCGCACCGCGACCCTGACTCCCGAAGAGCTCGAGGACGAGTACTTCATGCTCCGCGTCCGGATCGACGGCGGACAGCTCACGACCGAGCAGCTGCGGGTCATCGCGGGCATCTCGACGGAGTTCGGCCGTGACACCGCCGACCTGACCGACCGCCAGAACATCCAGCTGCACTGGATCCGCGTCGAGGACATCCCCGAGATCTGGCGTCGCCTGGAGTCCGTGGGCCTGCAGACGACAGAGGCCTGCGGCGACGTCCCCCGCGTCATCCTCGGCTCGCCGGTCGCCGGCATCGCCGCGGACGAGCTCATCGACCCCACGCCGCAGATCGACGAGATCTCGTCGACCTTCATCGGCGACCCGACGCTCGCGAACCTCCCCCGCAAGTTCAAGTCGGCCATCACCGGCCACCCGAGCCAGGACGTCGTGCACGAGATCAACGACGTCGCCTTCGTCGCCGTCGAGCACCCCGAGCTCGGCATCGGCTACGACCTGTGGGTCGGCGGCGGGCTCTCAACGACTCCCGCTCTCGCGGAGCGGCTCGGCGCGTTCGTGAGCCCGGATCGGGTGGCGGATGCCTGGCACGGCGTCGCGCAGATCTTCCGCGACTACGGCTACCGGCGGCTGCGCAACAAGGCGCGGCTCAAGTTCCTGCTCGCCGAGTGGGGCGCCGAGAAGTTCCGCCAGGTGCTGCAGGACGAGTACCTCGGCTACGCGCTGCCCGACGGGCCGGCAGCCCCGAAGCCCCGGACGCAGGGCGACCACGTCGGCGTCCACCGCCAGAAGGACGGCCGCTTCTACGTCGGGGCCACGCCCATCGTCGGCCGTGTCTCGGGCCCGAACCTGGCGAAGCTCGCCGATCTCATCGAGGCGCACGGCTCAACGCGCCTGCGCACCACGCCGCATCAGAAGATCGTCGTGCTCGACATCCCCGAGGACCGGGTCGAGTCGCTCGTCGCGGGCCTCGACGAGCTCGGTCTCCAGGCGCGTCCCAGCCTCATCCGCCGAGGCACGATCGCGTGCACGGGCATCGAGTTCTGCAAGCTCGCGATCGTCGAGACGAAGGCGTACGCGACGGCCGCGGTGCTCGACCTCGAGGAGCGGCTGAAGCAGTTCGACCTCCCCCATCCGATCGCCCTCCACGTCAACGGCTGCCCCAACTCGTGCGCGCGCATCCAGACCGCCGACATCGGGCTGAAGGGCCAGCTCGTCACGATCGACGGCGAGCAGGTGCCGGGCTACCAGGTGCACCTCGGCGGCGGACTCGTCTCGAAGGACCGCGACGAGGCGGGCCTCGGCCGCACCGTCCGTGGTCTCAAGGTCGCCGCGGACGGCATCGCGGACTACGTCGAGCGGGTCGTCACGCGCTTCCTCGCGGAGCGGGATGCCGCAGCCGACGAGACCTTCGCCGAATGGGCCCACCGCGCCGACGAGGAGGCACTCCAGTGACCGTGTCGCTCGCACCCCGCACCGCGGTCAAGCGCTCGCGCGAGGAGCTCAAGGCCCTCGCCGAGCGGGGGAACGAAGAGCTCGGAAGCCTCACCGATCACGAGGCATCCCCCGAAGAGGTCGTCGCCTGGGTCGCGCGTCATTTCGGGACGGATGCCGCGGCCGTCGCCTGCTCGATGGCCGACGCCGCCCTGCCGCACCTCGTCGCCGAGCAGCTGCCGGGCGTCGACGTGCTGTTCCTCGACACCGGGTACCACTTCGCCGAGACGCGGTTCACGCGCGACGAGGTCGGCCGCGTGCTCGACGTGCGGATCGTCGACGTGCTCCCCGAGCAGACGGTGGCCGAGCAGGACGCCGAATTCGGCGCGAAGCTCTTCGAGCGCGACCCCGGCCTGTGCTGCGCGCGCCGCAAGGTCGGTCCGCTGCAGGACGCGCTCGGCGGCTACGAGGTGTGGTTCACCGGCGTCCGCCGCGACGAGGCGCCGACCCGCACGCACACCCCGCTCGTGACGTGGGACGAGCGCAACGGGCTCGTGAAGGTGAACCCCGTCGCCGCGTGGACCTTCGACGACCTGCTCGACTACGCCGGCGCGCACAAGGTCCCCGTCAACCTTCTCGTCTCGAACGGCTACCCCTCGATCGGCTGCGAGCCGTGCACGAAGCCCGTCGCGCCGGGCGAAGACCCCCGGTCCGGCCGCTGGGCCGGCCTCTCGAAGACGGAATGCGGGCTCCACGTATGACCGACACGATCGCGCCCGCGCGCCTCGGCACCCTCGACCTGCTCGAGGCCGAGGCCATCCACATCATCCGCGAGGTCGTCGCGGAGTTCGAGCGACCCGTGCTGCTCTTCTCCGGCGGCAAGGACTCCGTCGTCGTCCTGCACCTCGCCACGAAGGCCTTCTGGCCCGGCAGGGTGCCGTTCCCGGTGCTGCACGTCGACACGGGCCACAACTTCCCCGAGGTCATCGCGTTCCGCGACGAGACCGTCGAGCGCCTCGGCGTGCGGCTCGAAGTCGCTCGCGTGCAGGACTACATCGACGACGGCCGCCTCCAGGAGCGCCCCGACGGCACGCGCAACCCGCTGCAGACACTCCCCCTCCTCGACGCCATCGCGGCGGGGAGGCACGACGCCGTCTTCGGCGGCGCCCGTCGCGACGAGGACAAGGCGCGGGCCAAGGAGCGCATCATCTCGCTGCGTGACGAGTTCGGCCAGTGGGACCCGCGGAACCAGCGCCCCGAGCTCTGGAGCCTGTACAACGGCCGCCACACCGCGGGTCAGCACGTGCGCGCGTTCCCGATCTCGAACTGGACCGAGCTCGACGTCTGGCGCTACATCGAGCGCGAGGGCATCCCTCTTCCGCCGCTGTACTTCGCGCACGAGCGCGAGGTCTACTCCCGCGACGGCATGTGGCGCGCGGTCGGCGAGGTCTCCCCTCCCCGCGCCGACGAGCGGACCGAGCTGCGCACCGTGCGCTACCGCACGGTCGGTGACATGAGCTGCACCGGAGCGGTCGAATCGGATGCCGCGGACGTGGCATCCATCGTCTCGGAGGTCGCGCGCACCACCCTCACCGAGCGCGGTGCGACGCGTGCGGACGACCGGCTCAGCGAGGCCGCCATGGAGGACCGCAAGAAGGACGGGTACTTCTGATGACCACGGCACTGGAGACCGGGACGCTGTTCCGGTTCGCGACCGCGGGCTCGGTCGACGACGGCAAGTCGACGCTCGTCGGCCGCCTCCTGCACGACTCCAAGGCGATCCTCGCCGACCAGCTGGAGCAGGTCGCGCGCACGTCGGCGGAGCGCGGCTTCGCGCACGGCGCATTCGACTTCGCGCTGCTCACCGACGGCCTGCGTGCCGAGCGCGAGCAGGGCATCACGATCGACGTCGCCTACCGCTACTTCTCGACCGGGGCGCGCAGCTTCATCCTCGCCGACTGCCCCGGACACGTGCAGTACACCCGGAACATGGTCACGGGCGCGACGACGGCCGACGCCGTGGTGGTGCTCATCGACGGCCGCAAGGGCGTGCTCGAGCAGACCCGCCGGCACCTCGCGGTCGTCGCGCTGCTGCGCGTGCCGCATGTCATCGTGGCGGTCAACAAGATCGACCTGCTCGACTTCGCGGAGGGCGCGTTCACACCCGTCGCCGACGAGGTGCGCGCCGTCACCGCAGAGCTCGGCATCGACGACGTGCACGTCATCCCGGTGTCGGCCCTCGAGGGCGACAACATCGTCGAGCGCTCCGAGCGCACGCCCTGGTACGACGGGCCCGCGCTCCTCGAGCTGCTCGAGCGCCTGCCGTCGTCGGACGAGCTCGAGACCGAGTTCGAGCCCTTCCGGCTCCCCGTGCAGACCGTGCTCCGCCCCCAGGGCGGGCTCTCGCCCGAGCTCGCCGCCGACCCCGCCCTCGCCGAACGCTACCGCGATTACCGCGCCTTCGCGGGCCGCGTGTCGTCGGGCGAGGTCCGGGTCGGCGACGCCGTCACCGTCTTCCCGAGCGGGATCGACACCGTCGTGACCGGCATCCAGGTCGCGGGCGTCGACGTCGACGAGGCGCAGGCGCCGCAGTCCGTCGCCCTGCAGCTCGCCGACGACGTCGATGCGGCCCGTGGCGCCGTGATCGCGGCATCCGGAACCCTTCCCGGGCCGACACGCGAGATCGCCGCCGAGCTCTTCCAACTCGACGCCCGTGCCCTGCGCGCCGGCACCCGGGTGCTCGTCAAGCACGGCACGACGACGGTGCAGGCGCTCGTGTCGTCGATCGACGCCCGCCGGGACCTCGACTCGCTCGCGCACGAGCCGGCCGAATCGCTCGAGACGAACGACATCGGGCAAGCGACGCTCCGACTTGCCGCGGACCTGCCCCTCGAGCCCTACAGCGAGAACCGCGCGAGCGGCTCGTTCCTCGTCATCCATCCGTCCGACGGCGCGACTCTCGCCGCCGGCATCGTGCGGGACTGACCGCGCACGACCCCGCAACACCGATCATCCGAACCGCCGAAAAAGGAGGCGAAAACCGTGAACAGAATCCGCACCGCGACGACGATCACCACCCTGGGACTTGTTGCGATCATGATGGCCGGTTGCGCTTCCGGCGCGAGCTCGGCCGCCGAGGGGACTCCGGCCGCCGACGGCCCCTCGGTGAACGAGCTTCGGCTCGGCTACTTCTCGAACGTGACGCACGCACCGGCGCTCGTCGGCCTCGAGGAGGGCATCCTCCAGAAGGACCTCGGCGACGTGAAGCTCACGACCCAGGTGTTCAACGCAGGCCCCGCGGCGATCGAGGCTCTCACCGCAGGAGCGATCGATGCGACGTACATCGGTCCCAACCCGTCGATCAACACCTTCATCCAGTCCGGCGGCGAGTCGGCGCGCGTCATCGCGGGCGCTGCGACCGGCGGTGCTGCCCTGGTCGTGGCCGACGGCATCGACAGCGCGAAGGACCTGAAGGGCAAGACGCTCGCCTCGCCGCAGCTGGGCAACACGCAGGACGTCGCCCTGCGCACGTGGCTCGCCGACGAGGGCTACAAGACCGACACGGCAGGCGGCGGCGACGTCTCGATCACGCCCACCGAGAACGCCCAGACGCTGACGCTCTTCCAGCAGGGCACGATCCAGGGCGCGTGGCTGCCCGAGCCGTGGGTCTCGCGCCTGGTGGTGGATGCCGGAGCGCACGTCCTGCAGGATGAGGCCGACCTGTGGCCCGACGGCGAGTTCCCCACGACGGTGCTCCTCGTGAGCGCCGACTTCCTCGAGGAGCACCCCGACGTCGTGGAGGACCTGCTGCAGGGTCACGTCGACTCGGTGCAGTGGATCGCCGACCACCCCGACGAGGTGGCCGACGCCGTCAACGCGCAGCTCACGGCCGACACCGGCAAGGCGCTCTCGGACGACGTCATCGACCGCGCGCTCGAGCACGTGTCGTTCTCGGTCGACCCGCACGCCGACACGTTCCAGACGCTCGTCGAGAACGGCCTCGCGGCCGGTACGCAGAAGGACGGCTCGATCGACGGCCTGTTCGACCTGCGTCTGCTCAACGGCATCCTCGACAAGGCGGGCGCCGAGCCCGTCTCGGCCGCGGGCCTCGGCGAGGACACTCCGTGACGATCCGCTCGACGCCTGCTCCCGGTGCCGCCCGCGCGGCGGCGCCGGGGACGGGCGTGCCCGCGAGCGAGTTCGCTCCGAGCTTCGACGGCGTCGCGCCGGTTCCCGCGCCGGCGCCGGCTGCGGCACCCGCCGTGCGGATCGAGCACGTCTCGAAGCGGTTCGGGAGCGGCCCCGTCGTACTGGAGGACGTCACGCTCGACATCGCCCCGGGCGAGTTCGTGTGCCTGCTCGGTGCCTCGGGCTGCGGCAAGTCGACGCTCCTCAACCTCATCGCGGGTCTCGAGCAGCCGACGCTGGGCGAGATCCGCACGCCCGCCGAGGGATCGGCGGTCATGTTCCAGGAGTCGGCGCTCATGCCGTGGCTCACGGCCCGGCGGAACGTCGAGCTGGCCCTTCGCCTGCGCGGCGTGCCCCGCGGCGACCGCCGCGAGAAGGCGCTCGCCCTCCTCGACACCGTGAACCTCGCGGATGCCGCGGAGAAGCGCCCGCACGAGCTGTCCGGGGGCATGCGGCAGCGCGTCGCCCTCGCCCGCGCGCTCGCGCAGGACCGCCCGGTCCTCCTCATGGACGAGCCCTTCGCCGCCCTCGACGCCATCACGCGCGACCTCCTCCACGAAGAGCTCGAGCGGGTGTGGCGCGCCACCGGCCGCACCATCGTCTTCGTCACGCACAACGTGCGCGAGGCGGCGCGCCTCGGGCAGCGCGTCGTGCTCCTCAGCAGCCGCCCCGGCCGCGTCGTCGAGGAGTGGCGTATCGCCAAGACCACCGGCCGCCGCATCGAGTCCCCCGAGGTCGCCGCCCTCTCGGTCGAGATCACCGAGCAGCTGCGCAAGGAGATCCGCCGCAATGCCGCTTGAGACCCCCACCCTTCCGACCCGCGCCGGGAGCGCGGCATCCGTCGCTCCCGGAGACGAGCTGCGCAGCCTCGCCGCGGGCCTGGACCGCCTGCAGACCGCGACCGGTGCCGAGCAGAGCCGCTGGCGCCGCGTGGCCGCGAGCGTCGTGCCGCCCGTCGTCTTCGTCCTGCTGCTGATCGTCGCGTGGCAGCTCTACGTCGTGATCGCCCAGCCGCGTCCCGACGTCGTGCCGAGCCCCCTCGACGTGTGGAACGCCATGAGCACCGCGTGGGAGTCGGGTCGCCTGCAGCTCGCGGTCACGACGAGCCTCGAGCGCGGCATCGTCGGATTCCTCATCGCGATCGTCGTCGGCACGCCCATCGGCCTGCTCCTCGCCGAGGTGCGCCCCATCCGCCGCGCCGTGGGCCCGATCATCTCCGGTCTCCAGGTGCTTCCCTCCGTGGCGTGGGTGCCGGCCGCCATCATCTGGTTCGGGCTCTCGGACGCGACGGTGTACTTCGTCATCCTGATGGGCGCCATCCCTTCGATCGTCAACGGCCTCATCGCGGGCGTCGAGCAGGTGCCGCCCCAGCTGCGGCGCGTCGGAACGGTGCTCGGCGCCTCGCGCTGGCAGCTGGCGACCGCGGTCGTCCTGCCCGCCGCCCTGCCCGGATACGTCGCCGGGCTGAAGCAGGGGTGGGCCTTCTCCTGGCGCTCGCTCATGGCCGCCGAGATCATCGCCGTCGGCGGCACGATCGGCTTCGGTCTGGGCTCGATGCTGCAGCAGTCGCGCGAGCTCGCCGACCTCGCCGGGGTGCTCGCGACCATCATCCTCATCCTCGCGATCGGCATCCTCATCGAGCTCGTCTTCTTCGGGCCCGTCGAGCGACGGATGCTCAAGCGCCGCGGACTGCTCGTGACGGGAGGAGCGCGATGAGCCTTCTTCAGACACACGACGGCGCCGGCAAGGTGTGGCTCGTCGGCGCGGGACCGGGGGATGCCGGACTCCTGACCGTACGCGGACTGCGGGCGCTCGAGCGCGCCGACGTCATCGTCGCCGACCGGCTCGGCGCCCGCGCCGTGCTCGACGGCCTCGCCGCCGACGGTGTGGAGCTGCGTGCCGAGGTCGTCGACGTCGGGAAGCTCCCCGGCCATCACGCCGTGCCGCAGGACGCGATCAACGCCCTCCTCGTCCAGCTCGCCCGCGAGGGCAAGAACGTCGTGCGACTCAAGGGCGGCGATCCCTATATCTTCGGCCGCGGCGGCGAGGAGCTGGCGTTCTGCCGGGACGCCGGCATCGAGGTCGAGGTCGTCTCCGGCGTGACGAGCGCCATCTCGGTCCCGGCCATCGCCGGGATCCCGCTCACGCACCGGGGACTCGCGACGGCGTTCACCGTCGTGACCGGCCACGACCAGATCCGCGAGCTCGGCGGCGCCCGCGACCACACCGTCGTCCTCCTCATGGGCGTCGGGACGCTCGCGCACGCCGCCATGACCCTCGCGCGCGGCGAGCGCGGCGCCGACTGCCCCGTCGCCATCGTCGAGGACGGATTCGGCCCGGGGCAGCGCGTCACAGTGGGCACCCTCGCGACGATCGCCGCCCAGGCCGCCGAGCGCGGCGTACGCTCGCCGGCCGTCGTCGTGGTCGGCGATGTCGTGGCGCTCAGCCCCTACGCGCCGCCGGAGCTCACGGCATCCGTGTCTCCTTCCGAACCGCTCCTCGAGCGACCCCCTCGCTGAGGTGTCACCCCGGTCGCCGCGCCCGCGCGAGCGATCACGACTGACGCCCGCATCCCACCCCGTACCGAAAGGCCATCTCACATGACCTCTCCCCTCTCGCTCCGCGTCGCGATCGTCGGCGCAGGTCCCGCCGGCATCTACGCCGGCAACATCCTCACGAACGCGGTTCAGGATGCCGGGGGCACCGTGTCCATCGACCTGTTCGAGTCGCTCCCCTCGCCGTACGGCCTGATCCGCTACGGCGTGGCCCCCGACCACCCGCGCATCAAGGGCATCGTCAATTCGCTGCACGAGATGCTGGATGCCGGCACGACCCGGTTCATCGGCAACGTCGAGGTGGGCCGCGACATCGACCTCGACGAGCTGCACGAGCGCTACGACGCCGTGATCCTCGCGACGGGCGCGATCCGCGACGCCGCGCTCGACATCCCGGGCATCGACCTCCCAGGCTCCTACGGCGCGGCCGACTTCGTCGCCTGGTACGACGGACACCCCGACGTGCCGCGCGACTGGCCGCTCGACAAGGCCGAGGTCGCCGTCATCGGCAACGGCAACGTGGCCCTCGACGTCGCGCGGGTGCTCGCGAAGCACGCCGTCGACCTCCGGCCGACCGAGATCGCCGACAACGTGCTGGCGGGCCTCGAGGCATCCGCCGTCACCGACGTGCACGTCTTCGGCCGCCGCGGCCCCGCCGACATCAAGTTCACACCGATCGAGCTGCGTGAGCTCGGCGAGGTGCCCGACGTCGACATCGTCGTGCACGACGAGGACTTCGCCGACGCCGACCCCGCGAAGGCCCCGAACAACCAGCTCAAGGTCATGCTGCGGATCCTGAACTCCTGGCGCGACCGCGAGTCGACAGGCGCGAGCCGCCGACTGCACCTGCACTTCTACCACTCGCCCGTCGAGGTGCTCGGCGACGGCGCGGTCGAGGCCGTGCGTTTCGAACGCACGGTGCCCACCGGCCACGGCGCCGTACGCGGCACGGGCGAATACCGCGAGATCGCCGTCCAGCAGGTCTACCGCGCCGTCGGGTACTACGGCACGCCCGTCGTCGGCGCCCCCTTCGACGAGACGTCGGGTGTCGTCACCAACATCGAGGGTCGCGTCGTCGACGAGTCGGCCGCTCCGATCCGAGGCCTCTACGCGACGGGGTGGATCAAGCGCGGGCCCGTGGGCCTCATCGGCCACACGAAGTCCGATGCGATGGAGACGATCGCGCACCTCGTCGCCGACGCGACGGCGGGGAGACTCGCAGCACCTCGTGTCGAGGGCGACATCCTGGATCTCCTCGCCGAGCGCGAGGTCGCGTACACGACATGGGACGGATGGCTCGCCCTCGACGCGCACGAGCGCTCTCTCGGCGAGGGCCACGTCCACGCGCGCGAGCGAGTCAAGGTCGTGCCGCGCGAAGAGCAGGTCGAGATCTCCCGGGCCGGCGCCCTCACGCTGTCATGACCTACGTCATCGCGCTGCCGTGCGTGGATGTGAAAGACCGCGCCTGCATCGACGAGTGCCCGGTCGACTGCATCTACGAGGGTGAGCGCAGCCTCTACATCCACCCCGACGAGTGCGTGGACTGCGGCGCCTGCGAGCCGGTCTGCCCCGTCGAGGCGATCTACTACGAAGACGACCTGCCCGACGAATGGCAGGACTACTACAAGGCCAACGTCGAGTTCTTCGACGACATCGGCTCACCGGGCGGCGCCGCCAAGGTCGGCGTGATCCACAAGGATCACCCGATCATCGCCGGACTGCCGCCTCAGGGGGGACGGTCATGACTGACGCCACCCCCTCCACCGAGGTCGACGTCGTCATCGTGGGCGGCGGCCCCGCGGGCCTGTCGGCGGCCCTCAACCTCGGACGCGCCCGTGCCTCGGTCGTCGTGATCGACGCGGGCCGCCCCCGCAACGCCGCGACGCTGCGTTCGCACGGCTTCCTGACGCGGGACGGCGTGCCGCCGCTCGAGCTCCGCAAGCTCGCGCGCGCCGAGCTCGCCGCGTACCCCGATGTGCGGGTGCTCGACCGCACCGTCGCGACGGCCCTCCTGACGACGGATGCCTCGAACGGCATGCGCTTCATCGCGGCACTCCAGGGCCGGTCGCCGGGCACTCCACCCGCCGTCGCGGCGCGATCGGTGATCGTCGCGACGGGGCTCCGCGAGACGCTTCCCGACATCCCGGGCCTGCGCGCGTTCTACGGGATGACCCTCTTCAGCTGCGCCGCCTGCGACGCCTGGGAGCTGCAGGATCGGCCGCTCGCCCTCATCGGCGAGACGCCCGACCTCGCCTCGCGCGCACGCCTCATCGCGCGGTGGACCGATCGGCTCACGGTGTTCACGAATGCGGCCGACGTCGTCGACACCGTCGAGGAGGCCGAGCTCGCGGCATCCGGGATCCGCGTCGAGCGCCGCGCGATCGACGATCTCGAGGGTTACCGCGGAACCGTCTCGGCCGTCCGCCTCGTCGACGGCACGACGGTCCCGATCGAGGGAGGCTTCGTCCGGCCGCGGTGGCACCCCGCCCTCGACTTCCTGTCGTCGCTCGACTCCGAGCGCGACGAAGAGGGGCACCTCGTCGTCGACGGTTCCGGCCGTACGTCTGTCGACGGGCTGTACGCGGCGGGGGATGCCGCAGCCCCCGGCCCTCAGCAGCTCATCGTCGCGGCGGGCCAGGGCGCGCGGGCGGCCGCCGTCCTCGTGCACGATCTCGTCGGCGTCCGCACCGCGCACTGATACGGGCTGCATGGCCCCTGGCACAGTGCTCCTGGGGTTGTCAATCCCGAGTGCTGTATATCTCGGATGTTGTGTAATTCACTGTGCGTCACACTCCGTGACGGCTACGCTGAGGGGCACGACATGACGCTGATCGACGATGGTGGGCCCGTTCGCCTCGAGGATCACGACTACTCCGCATTCTGGCACGAGGTCGAGCAGGACTTCTGGGTCGGCAACACGGCAGGCGCGTTCCTGGGGACGATCGAGAGGGTCGGGGCCGGACGGTTCTTCGCCCGCAATGCCACCCGCTCGTACGTCGGCGAGTACCCCACGCTCGCCCTCGCCCAGGCGGCGGTCGTCGACGCAGCGGACCGGAACTCCTCGGGAGGACACCATGCCTCAGAACGTCGTACGCCACGAGGCCGAGCATCTCTACGCGGATCAGCCTCGCACGGCCGAAGGGCGGCAGCTGAGCCAAGCGATCCTGCAGCTGAGACGGTGTGAGCGCATCCAGGCCGAGCGCGCGCAACGCGCCTCCGGGCTGTCGCACCTCGATCTCACCGCGCTGCGCTACCTCGTCCAGGGTCACCGCGACCACCGCGACCTGAGCCCGAAAGACCTCATCGTCATGCTCGACACCTCGAGCGCGACGGTGACGAACGTCGTGGAGCGCCTCGTGCAACGCGGCTTCGTCACCCGGGTGCAGCACCCCCGGGACCGCCGCGCGCACTACCTCGTGCCGACGGGCGAGGCGATCCGCCGCGTCGAGGACTCGCTGATGCCGCACCACTCCGCGATCGTCGCCGCGATCGACGATCTCACCCCTGAAGAGGCCCGCCGCGCGGCAGACGCTCTGCTGAAGATCGCCGACGCGCTCGACGAGCTCGCGGCGTCGGCGACCGCAGCGGAGAGGGCTCAGGCGGCGGACGTCGCCTGACCCGCAGCTGCCGCATCGGAATCGGTCGTCGCCGACCCGCGGTGGCTCGAGGCCGCGGGGGTAGCCCGGCTCGAGGCCGCCGGGGTAGCCCGGCTCGCGGCATCCGTCACCGTCTCGTCTGCTCGGAACCCGAGAGGCGCTGCGCGATGTAGATCGGCACGATCGAGATGACGACCATGACGACGGCGATGACCGAGACGATCGGCGCCTGGTTGGGCCGGAACATGTTGTTCAGGATGAAGATCGGCAGCGTCGTGACCCCCGAGCCGGCCGTGAACGTCGTCACGATGATCTCGTCGAAGCTCAGGGCGAAGGCGAGGAGGCCGCCCGCGAGGAGCGCCGACCGCAGCTGAGGGAACGTCACGAGGCGGAACGTGGTCCAGACGCCGGCGCCGAGATCCGCCGACGCCTCTTCGAGGTTGATGCCCATCCGTCGCAGGCGCGCGATCGTGTTGTTGAACACCGTCACGATGCAGAACGTCGCGTGCGCGATGACGACCGTCCAGATCGACAGGGGGATGCCCATGATCGTGCGGAAGAAGTTGTTCAGCGCGATGCCCGTGATGATGCCGGGCAGGGCGATCGGGAGGATGACGAGGAGGTTCACCGCGCTGCGGCCGAAGAAGTCGAATCGCTGCAGCGCGAGCGAGAGGAGCGTCCCGAGGACGAGAGAGATCGCCGTCGCGACGATCGCGACCTGCACGCTCGTGAGGACGGCCGACATCGCACCCTGGCTCTGGAACGCCTTGACCCACCACTCCAGGGTGAAGCCCGGTGGCGGCCACGTGAGTGACGTGGACGTCGAGAAGGAGTTGACGAGCACGACGAACAGGGGCACGTACACGATCACGAGGATCAGTGCCGTGACGATCCCGAGCGTCACGCGTGCGGACTTTCCGAGGCGCACCGTCGTCTCCTAGAGGTTGTCGAGGGCGCCCGTGCGGCGCACGAGGCCGAGGTAGCCGAAGATGATGACGATCGGGATGAGCGCGATGGCGGCGGCGAGCGGCAGGTTGTTCGCCGCGCCGACGTTCGTGTACACGAGGTTTCCCAGCATCTGGGTCGTCCCGCCGACGATGTTGACCGTGATGTAGTCGCCCAGGGTGAGCGAGAAGCTGAAGATCGTGCCCGCGATGATCGCCGGCATGGCGAGGGGCAGCACGACGTGGCGCACGGTCGGCCAGCTCTTTCCGCCGAGATCCGCGGATGCCTCGAGCAGCGAGTCCGGCACGCGTTCGAGGCCCGCATAGATCGGCAAGATGACGTACGGCAGCCACAGGTACGAGAGCGTGATGATCGTGGCGGTCAGGCCGTAGCCGGGCGTGTGCAGCCCGAGCGGTGCGAGGAGCCATTCGAGGATGCCGTCCTGCGACAGCACGGAACGCCAGGCGTAGGCCTTCACGAGGTAGCTCGCCCAGAGCGGCATGAGCACCGCGATGACGAGCAGCCGCTGTACGCGCGGCGACGCGACCTTCGCCATGTAGAAGGCGATCGGAAGGGCGACGACGACGTCGATGATCGTGACGGCGAGCGCGATGCCCACGGTGCGGAGGGTGACGGTCTGGTACAGCGTGCCCGTGAGGACCGTGACGATGTTGTCGAGGGTCCAGTCGGTGACGATCTCGCCCGTGAACGAGTCGACCGTCCAGAACGCCGTGACAAGCAGCAGCACGAGGGCCACGATGTAGACGACGACGAGCCAGAAGAGCGGCGCGGTCAGGAGCAGCGCCAGCCGCGCGCGCGGATGCCCGCTGAGCCATGCCGACCCGCGGCGGGCGGGCGTCGCGGCCGGCGGCGGCACGGCGCGCCGGGTGTCGGGCGGGGCGATCGTATCGGTCATGCCTCTCCTCGGGAGGGGCCGGGGACGGCGTGCGCGCGCCGCCCCCGGCGGTTCGGGTCGAGCGGGCTCAGCCCTTGATCTCGGCCCAGGCCTGCGTCCAGGTGGCGTAGTCCACGCACTTCACGTCGGTGCGACCGTCGACGCACTTCTCGATCGGCGTCGTCCAATACCAGATCTGCGACGCGTAGTCGGGGTCGCCCGCGTGGTAGGCCTCGCAGTCCTCGCGGTAGTCGCACGCCTCCTGGCTCGACGGCGCCTCGCCGAAGTAGGCGGTCGCCTGAGCGTTGGTCTCGGGGCTTGCGATCCAGTCGAGCCACGCGTACGCGCAGTTCGGGTTCTTCGCCTGCGACGCGATCATCCACGTGTCCGACCACCCGGTCGCGCCCTCCTCGGGAAGCACGACGGCTGTCGGAGCGCTCTCCGCCTCGAGGCTGTTCTGGATGACCTGCCACGTCGTGCCGACGACCGAGTCGCCCGTCTCGAACGCCTGGATCTCCTTCAGGTAGTCCGACCAGTACTCGCCGACGTACTGCCGCTGCTCCTTGAGCAGGTCGACCGCCGCCTGGAACTGCTCCTCGTCGAGGGCGTACGGGTTCGTGATGCCGAGGTCGGGCTGGTGCGCCATGAGGTACAGCGCCGCGTCGGCGATGTAGATGGGCGAGTCGTAGGCCGTGACCTTGCCCGAGTAGGCGCTCGCGCCGTCGAAGACGGCGCTCCACGACGTGGGTGCCGGCGAGACGACGTCCGTGTTGTAGAGCAGCAGGTTGGCGCCGTAGCCGTGCGGCACCCCGTACGACTGTCCGTCCACGGAGTTCCACGGCTGCTCCTTGAGGAAGTCGAACACGCCCTCGTAGCTCGGGATGAGGTCGGTGTTCACCGGGGCGACATCGCCCGCTGCGATGAGACGGAGCGTCGCGTCGCCGGAGGCGGCGACGACGTCGTAGTCGCCGGTCTTCATGAGGTTGACCGCCTCGTCGGAGGTGCCGTAGCTCTTGGAGGTCACGGTGCAGCCGGTCTTCTCCTCGAAGCCCGAGACCCAGTCGACGGCCGGGTCGTTGCTGCCGTCCTCGACGTAGCCGGGCCACGCGAGGATCGAGACCTGACCCTCCATGTCGCCGAGCTCCTCCGCCTCTGCCGACGGTGCCGCGCCGCCGCCGCTCGACGTTCCACAGCCGGCCAGGACGGCGATCGCCCCGACGGCGAGCGCGGCGCCGACGGTCCCCCGCGCCCCGCGTGTCTTGTGCATCATGGTGTGCTTCCTCTCGGGTGCTGTGCTGTGTGTCCGGGGCGATCGCCCGCGGCCTGATGCCGGCTCACTCGCCGGGCGGAAGGAGGGGCACGACGTCGGAGTCGTGCCAGGTGACGTGCACGCGGTCGCCGCGCTCGTCGTCGGCGGAACGCGAGCGGTCGTTGCGCTCGAGCACCGTCACGCGCATCCCGGCATCGAGATCGATGACGCGACGGATGCCGCTGCCGACGTAAATCGACTCGACGACTGTTCCGGGAGCCGACCGCTCGCCAGCCCCCGTCGCGGGCTGCGATGCGAGGGTGAGCTTCTCCGGCCGGATGGAGTGATCGCCCGCGCGGCCCATGAGCGCGAAGGAGTGCTCCGCGTCGAAGAGATTGGACGTGCCGACGAAGTCCGCGACGAACCGCGACGCGGGCTGCTCGTAGAGTTCCCACGGCGTGCCGAGCTGCTCGATGCGGCCGTCATGGAAGACCGCGACGCGGTCGGACAGCGTGAGCGCCTCCTCCTGGTCGTGCGTCACGAAGATGAACGTGATGCCCAGATCGCGCTGGATCTGCTTGAGCTCCACCTGCATCTGCTCGCGGAGCTTGAGGTCGAGCGCGCCGAGCGGCTCGTCGAGGAGGAGCACCTTCGGCTGCACGACCGTCGCGCGGGCGAGGGCCACGCGCTGCCGCTGACCTCCCGACAGCTGCGCAGGCTTCCGCGCGCCGAACTGGCCGAGCCGAACCGCCTCGAGGGCCTTCATCGCGCGGTCGCGCCGCTCCGCACGCTTCACGCCGCGGACGCGCAGGCCGTAGGCGACGTTGTCGAGCACGCTCATGTGCGGGAACAGCGCGTAGTCCTGGAAGACCGTGTTGACGTCGCGGTCGAACGGTGCCTTGCGCGTGACGTCCTGCCCGAAGAGCTCGATCGTGCCGTCGGTCGGCTGCTCGAAGCCCGCGATCAGCCGGAGGACCGTCGTCTTGCCGGAGCCGGACGGTCCGAGCATCGAGAAGAATTCGCCGGCCGCGATCTCGAGGTCGACACGGTCGACGGCCGTGACGGCCCCGAACTCCTTCGTGAGACCCCGGAGCCGGATGGCCGGGTGCTGCTGCTCGCTCATTGACGATCTCCTTCGATGGTCGATCGCATTAAATCATATGGATCCATATGTCATGAAGAGGTCGCCCATGTTACGGTCGTGGCACGGCCCGGAGGACGACCTCTCGGCCCGCCGCCAGCGACCCGGAGAGCTTCGATGCCGCACGCGACCGGACGAGTCGACGCCGCCCACGCCGTCGTCTTCGCCCCGCTCGACGGCGCCGGCCGTGCCGAGCTCGTCGAGCAGCGCCTCACCGACGCGATCGTGAGCGGCGTGCTGCGCGACGGCGAGAAGCTCCCCAGCGAGTCGGAGCTGTCGCGCAGTCTCGGGGTCGCGCTCGTCACCGCGCGCGAAGCGCTCGAGGGCATGCGCGACAAGGGTCTCGTGCGCACGCGGCGCGGCCGCGACGGCGGGAGCTTCGTCACCTACGATCGCGAGTCGGCGACCCGGATGCTCGAGGTCCGGCTGGGCGCGCACTCCCGCATCGAGCTGCGCGACCTCGCCCTGCACGTCGGCGCGATCGCGGGCACCGCCGCCGAGGTCGCCGCGGGTCGCGCGAGCGATGACGACATCGAGAGCCTCCGGACGATCGCCGAGCAGGCCGACCTCGCCACCGCCGGTGGAGCCCGCCGTGCCGTCAGCCGCTTCCAGCTCGAGGTCGCGGCGATCAGCCAGTCGCCGCGACTCGTCCGGGAAGAGGTCCGGCTGCAGTCCGAAGCCGGTCCCCTCCTCTGGCTCTGCCTCCGCGAGCAGGAGTACCGTGAGCGCAGCGCGCTCGCGCGCGACGACGTCATCGCGGCGATCCGCGATGTCCGACCCGACACCGCGCGCGAGGCGACGATCCGACATATCACGAGCGCCTTCGAATGGCTGGTGCACGAGCGGCTCACGCTCGACGAAGCCGGCCGGGACGAGGCATCCCGAACCTCCGAGGACCGGTCCGAATGACCACAGTGATCACGCACCCCGGCGTGGCGATCGCCGAGCGGGTCGCTGAGACGATCGACGGGATCTTCGCGACGATAGACGGCTGGCGCGACATCGTCGAGTCGCGGCTCGCGGAGGGCCTGCCGCTGACCGCGGAGGCGGTCGATCCCGTCGTCGCGTCCTTCGCCGTGCCGGCACTGACGGGCGACGCCCTCATCACGGGCTCGGGCTTCGTCGCCTCGCCGGGTGCGCTGACGGATGCCGCGTGGCACCTCGCCTGGTGGCTGCGAGGCACGGGCGAGCCGACGCGGCTCGCGACGATCGACGACCCCTCGCATGAGCAGTTCCGCGACTACACGGCGCTGGAGTGGTGGCGCGTGCCCGCGCGGACAGGCGCGCGGCACCTCACCGGCCCGTACGTCGACTACGTCTGCACCGACGACTACACGGTCACGATCACGACGCCCGTGCGCGTCGGCGGAGCGATGGTGGGGATCGTCGGTGCCGACGCCCTCGTCGACCGGCTCGAGCGCGAGCTGCTGCCGGTACTGCGGGCGGCGGGCCCCGACACGGCACTCGTCAACGCGTCGGCGCGCGTCGTCACGGCGACCGACGCAGGGCGCGAGCCGGGCTCGATCCTCCGCCTGGAGGGACTCGCCGATGCTCTCGCCTCTCGGCCGGCCGGGAACGGGTCGACGCCGCTCGAATCGATCGATGCGTCAGTCCCTCGTCGTGCAGCGGCAGGGACCGTCATCGCCCTCCCCGGCGGTGCGACCGTCGTCACGTGCGGCGACACATCGCTCTCGCTCGTCATCCAGGATCCGCAGGCATCCGCCCGCTGAGCGCACGTGGCCGAGCTCAGGACCCCATCTGAGCGAGGGGAACGCGCCTATTCCGCGGACGCCAGCGGCGCCAGATCGGCTTCGTCCGCCCCGACGGCGAGCAGGCGCTCGCGCATCGCGACGGCCGCGATCTCGTACGGGGCCTCCTCGCCCGTGAGCAGCGATCGGGCGTTCGCCTCGTTGTCGAGCGCGATGAGCTCGAACGCGAGGCGGCGGACGGTGGCGGCATCCGCCTGGATCTCGCCCGCCTCCGCGGCGAACCGCACCTGCGCCTCCAGGTAGCCGTACCAGTCCCGCAGCCAGCCGCGCACGGCGTCACGCACCGGACCCGGCTTCGAGTCCATGTCGGCCGCCGTCGCCGCGAAGAAGCAGCCGCCGGTGAAGACACGGTTGCGCGAGTAGTCGAGCGCGCTGCGGAGCAGCTTCGCGAGTCGGGACACGCCGCGCGGCAGCTCGCGCGCCGGATCGACGACGGCCTCGCGGAAGATCTCGGCCGCCGCCTGGACAGCCGCGAGCTGCAGACCTTCCTTGCCGCCGAAGAGCGTGGCGATGCTGCTCTTGCTCATGCCGGAGGACTCCGCGAGGCGCCCGATGGTCAGACCGTCGAGCCCCTCGACCGAGGCGAGGTCGGTCGCGCTCTCGAGGATGACGCGGCGCGAGGCATCGCCCCGCGCACGGCGGCGATCGATCACGACGTCAGACATGGCTCTAGTGTACGAACGATCGTTCATATAGTCTACGAACGATCGTTCGTGCATCTTCCTGGAGGTCGATCATGTCGCCGACGCAGACCCGCGCGTTCTTCCGCTCCGCCAGCCGCGTCTCACCCGAGCTCGCCGGCTCGCTGGCGCTCCGGGCCTTCTTCCAGACCCAGCCCAGACTGCCGCTGCGCGAGACGGACGCCGCGACCGACGCCGCCGCCGAGCGCGGCCTCCTGCGCGTCCGCGGCAAGGAGATCGTGACCTACCGGTGGGGCCGGGGGGACGACACCGTGCTCCTCGTGCACGGATGGCGTGGGAGGGCGTCCCAGTTCGCCCCGCTCGTGCGGGAGCTCGTGGCCGAGGGCTTCCACGTCGTCGCGTTCGACGCTCCCGCCCACGGGGCGTCGACCCTCGCACGCACCGACATGCGCGACTGGCTCGCCGCGATCGACGCCCTGCAGCAACGGCACGGGCGCTTCTCGGCGATCGTGGGGCACTCGTTCGGTGCCCTCGCGGCGCTCACCGCCGTGCGGTCCGGCACGACCTCGGCGCGGGTCGCAACGGTGGCGGGCGCCGGAACGCCGCAGATCTTCGTCGACCAATTCGGGGGCATGCTCGGCCTGTCGCCGCGCGCGAAGGCCGTCTTCGAACGCCGCTTCCACGCGATGTTCGGCGAGGACGAGGCATCCTTCGCCCGTCGTTTCGACGCCCTGGCGAACCCGCTGCCGCCTGCCGTGGAGCTGCTCGCCCTGCACGACGACGCCGACCTTCAGGTGCCCTCCTCAGCGAGCGCCGATCTCGTGGCGGCTCACCCCGACCGGGCACTGCTCGTCCGCACGCGCGGACTGGGGCACAACCGCATCCTCGGAGCCGATGCGACCCTGGATGCCATCACCGCGTTCGTGACCGGCGGCCTCGCGCAGGTCGTCGAGGCGGCTGCGGGCTCGCGGGACTGAGCCGCGACGACATCGACCGGCGCTGTGCGAGAGCGCCGGTCGATGCCCGTCCGGACCGCGAGGTCAGGGGACGCGGTTGAGCGTGCAGACGAACTGCTTCACGACGCCGTTGTCGACGAGATCGCCCGCGGAGAGCGCCGCCCACACCTCGTCCGCCGCGTCCAGCACGCCGTCGCCGTCCAGATCGCCCGATGCGAGCGCCGCGGCGTAGCCGTTGGGAGCCGAGACGGCGTGCACCTGCCAGCGGCCGCCGTTGAAGCCGGGATCGCCGGGAGCGACTTCGGCGACGCTCTTCTGCAGCCCGCCGAAGTTGTACAGGACGTCCCATGACTGGGCGGGTGCCTTCGTGTGCGACAGGTCGGTGGGCGTCGCGACGGTCCGGTACAGGGTGTGGTCGACGTAGATCACTCCGTCGGACGTGACTCCGCCGGACCCCGCGGCGAACGCCGTGCCCGTCGCCGACAGCGACAGAGCAGCGGCGGCGACGCCGATGGCGAGAGTGGCGAGGCGGGCTCGGCCGCGGGGGAATTCGAAGCGAGACATCAGGATCAACCTCCATTCCGGCCGGGGCGGCCGGGTCGTGTCGAGTCAACCCGCGGTACTCTCGGCACTCCATCACGAGACGCTCACGAGCTTCTTACGGAGTTCTTTCGTCCGCGCAGGACCGGCCGATCCGGGATGTCGCAGCCCGCCGCCCCGCCTATTGTTTGTCGCGTGAGCACCGCTCTCGTGGTCGACGACGACGAGACCGTCGGCGATGTCGTCGCCGCCTATCTCGTCCATGCCGGCATGACCGTCCGCCGCGTCGCGGACGGCATCGACGCGCTCGCGGCGGCTGCCGAGGAGCCGCCCGACATCGTCGTGCTCGACCTCATGCTCCCGGGCGTCGACGGGCTCGAGGTGTGCCGGCGACTGCGTCGCAACCGGCCCGATGTGCCGATCATCATGCTCACGGCGCGAGGCGAGGAGGACGACCGCATCCGAGGCCTCGAAGTGGGAGCCGACGACTACATGACGAAGCCGTTCAGCCCTCGCGAGCTGGTGCTCCGCGTCCAGTCCGTGCTGCGGCGGTCGGGATCGGCCCTTCCGTCACCGGACGAGTCTCCGGAGGCTCCCGCCGTCGCGGTCGATGGGAACCTCGAGATCGACCGCAGAGCGCGCCGGGTGCGGCTCGCCGGTCGCGAGCTGAGCCTCACCGTGCGCGAGTTCGACCTGCTGTCGTGGTTCCTCGCCCATCCCGGGCGCGCGGTGCGGCGGGAGGAGCTCATGCACGAGGTGTGGGGCTGGGACTTCGGCGACGCGGCGACGGTCACGGTCCACGTGAGCCGCCTGCGCGAGAAGATCGAGCCGGTCCCGTCCGCGCCCGTGCGGCTCGTCACGGTGTTCGGGGTCGGCTACCGGTGGGATCCGGCGCCGTGAACGTCCCCCTGGACGCGGTCCTGTCCTCCGCGGCGGTGGCCGCCGTCGTCGGGGTCGCCGGAGCCGTCGTGATCCTCGCCCTCGCCCGTCGGCGGGTCGTGGTCGCGGCCCTCGCCGCACCGCTCGTCGTCGTGCTCTCGGTGACGGCCGGTGTCGTCGTCGGCGCGGGATCGATGCTGCTGACGGCGGACGACCTCACCGGCATCCTGCTCGTCCTCTTGGCGACCGTGCCCGTCGCGCTCGCGGTCGGCGCCCTCGTCGCAGCCCGCATCCAGGCCGCCTCACGCGACGCCGAGCGTGCGGCCGCCGCGGCGGAGAGCCAGCGGCGCATCGAGGGCCAGCGCCGGGATCTCGTGGCCTGGGTGTCGCACGACCTGCGCACCCCCCTCGCCGGCATCCGCGCGACCGCCGAGGCCCTGCAGGACGGAGTGCTGACGGATGCCGCCGCCGCCGCCGGATCGATCGGACGCGATGCGATGCGGATGAGCGGCATGGTCGACGACCTGCTCACGCTCTCGCGCCTGCAGGCGCCGTCGGTGGCGCTCGAACGGACCGAGGTCGACCTCGGCGACCTCGTCTCGGACGCGGTCGCAGCGCTTCGCTCCCTCGCCGAGGCGGCCGGCGTCCAGCTCACCGGACAGGCGCCGACGGGCGTGCGGGCCGTCGTGGCCGCATCGGAGCTGCGCCGGGCCGTCGGCAACCTCGTCATGAACGGCATCCGTCACACGCCGCAGGGGGGCACCGTCGACACGACCCTCGCCGTCGCCGGGGACAGCGCCGTCGTGAGCGTCGCGGACGGCTGTGGCGGCATCGCGGAGGCCGACCTGCCGCACGTCTTCGAGACGGGCTGGAGGGGCAGCGCGGCGCGCGCCGGCGATGCCGGCGCGGGGCTGGGCCTCGCCATCGTCCGCGAGGTCGCCGAAGCTCACCACGGATCGGCCACCGTCCGGAACGGCACCGGTGGATGCGTGTTCGAGATCGGACTTCCGCTCCCCGGGTGACTGGTCTCCGCGTCGTCGCCCACCGCTCGCGACACCGGCCCGTTGCACTCGCCGGCACTCTGTGTCCGAGCTCTGGAGCGCGCGTGGCAGGGCTGTAGGAATCCCGTTGCCGACGCCTCCGTAGCGTCATTCCTGTTGATTCACACCACGTCAGAACAGGAAATCCGCTCGATGAGCTCCACCGCAACTCAGACTCCGGCCGGCAAGGCCGTCCGCTCCCGCAAGCGCGTCCTCGTCCCGCTCGCCGGTCTGCTGATCGCCTCGGCGATCGCGGTCGGCTCGGGCGCCGACTTCGTCGCGAACTCGGTCAACAGCGCGAACGCCTTCACCACCGGCACGCTGCAGCAGACCAACTCCCGCGCCGGGAGCGCGATCTTCAACCTCGCCGACCTCAAGCCCGGTGACACGCTCACCGGCAAGGTCACGATCACCAACTCGGGCTCGCTTCCCGCCAACATCAAGCTCAGCGAGACCGCCGTCAACGGCTTCACCACCAAGTCCAACCTCACGCTGACCATCACGGCAGCCGGTTCCACCACGCCCGTCTGGTCGGGCACGTTCGGCGCGCTGACCGGCGCGACTCCCGTCGACCTGGGCGTCTTCGCCAAGGGCGAGGCCCGCGAGTACACGTTCAGCGTGACCCTCGCGCAGTCGGCCGGCAACGAGGAGCAGGGCAAGACCGCGACCGCGACCTACACGTGGAACTCCACGCAGACGGCCGCCACGACGTACAACCAGTAATCAGACCTGGGGAGGGGGGATCGACATGAGCGCCGCGACGACATTCAAGGCACTGGGGAACGCGGCCGTCGTCATCGCGGCCGTCATAGCCTGCGTCGTCGCGGCGCTCATGTTCGTACCGGGTCTACTGGGGTACGACCGGTACGTCATCACGGGCGGCTCGATGTCGGGCACCTTCGAGCGGGGATCCCTCACGCTCGAGCAGCAGGTGCCCGTCAGCGAGCTGCGCGCGGGTGACATCATCACCTACCTCCCTCCCGCCGAGTCCGGCATCTCCGAGCTCGTCACCCACCGCATCGTCTCGATCGAGCCGAATCCCGATGGCAGCGACTCCCTCGTCTTCCAGACGAAGGGCGATGCCAACGAGAGCATCGACCCGTGGACGTTCACCCTCGCCGACACTGTGCAGCCGCGCGGTCGTGGGATGGATCCCCGTCGCAGGCTGGGTCTTCATCGCGCTCTCGGCGCCGGGGATCAGGATGCTGGCGATCGGCGTTCCGGCCGCGATCGTCGCCCTGCTGTTCCTCCGCGACCTCGTCCGCGGCGGACGCCGCCGCGACGAAGACCCCTCCGCCGCAGTGGACACGCCCGTGTCCGCTCGACCGGTGGAGCAGGCCTCGCCGGCTCTCCCGGCCGCCGCGCCCTGAGCGCAGCGCGGCACGAGCCGCCGTGCACAACCTCCGACCCGATGGAGAACCCCATGGCCCCCGCTCGTGCACTCGGTCGCCGTCGCCCACTCGCCTGGGCGGCGGCGATCGTCCTCGCCGCTCTATCCATGCTGAACCTCGTCGCAGCCGCCGCCGGCGATCCCCTCCACAACCCCATTGCCCTCGTCTGGGGTGCGCTCGGGGTTGTGGGCGTCATCACCCTCGCGCGGTTCGTCACCGCGCAATGCTTCGAGTCGCGCCTCGGCATGATCCTGGTCGGTGGAGGCACGCTCGTCGCCGTTCTGCTGATCCACACCGTCGGGGCGCCCGGGCTGCCCGTCGCAGCATGGAGCCCGCGCGACATCGTGCTCATCGCGCTCTCGTGCGCGCTCGTCGGATCGTGGCGGGCGACCGCCCGCACCCCGCGCCCGTGATTGTTGCTCTACCGAGGAGCCTCTGTAGCAGGGCTGTAACCAGCCCCCACGTAACGTCGAAACCATCCAGGCACCACCCGAAGGAACCCGATGATCCCCGCCGCACTGCGCAACGCGGTGCTCGGCGTGCTCGCGGTCCTGCTGGTGCTCGCGACCACCGCGATGGCCCCGGGCTTCTCATCGGCCTCCTTCACAGCCCAGACCGCGAACGCCGCCAACCGCGTCGGCGCCGCGGCCGACTGGACACCCCCGACGGTCAGCGTCCAGGCTCCGGCCGGCACGCTCCGCGACGTCGCCACGATCACGGCGACGGCCGCCGACGGTGAGACCGGTATCGCGCAGGTTGTGATCTCGGCGCAGACCGCGGGCTCGACGACGTGGACCACCCTGTGCACCGCGACGGCGGCGCCGTACAGCTGCTCGTGGGACACTCGCACCGTTGTCGACGGCTCGTACAGCCTGCGGGCGATCGCGACCGATAAGGCGGGGTACTCCACCACTTCCGCCGTCGTCGCCGCCACCGTCGGCAACACGATCGGCGTCGTCCTCGCCGATCCGGGCGACTTCGCCGTCGGCTCCGTGACGCTCGCGACGACGCTGCAGAACACCGGCGCCGGCCCGTACGCGGTCCGCGTCGAATACGCCGTGGCCGGCACGGGCGCATGGACGGCGCTGTGCACAAACCTCGCCTCCCCCTACTCGTGCGTGTGGAACACGGCGAGCAAGACCTTCACGAACGGCGAGTCGTACGACCTCCGCTCCGCGGCGACGTACAACGGCGTGACCACCTACTCGAACGTCGTGGCGGACGTGCTCGTGGACAACTCCGCGCCCACCGTCTCGATCGTGGACCCCGGGTCGCCCCTCCGCGGCACGATCACGCTCGCGGCCAACGCCTCGGACGGACAGTCCGGCGTCGCGAAGGTCGTCATCCAGTACGCGCCGAGCGGCACGTCCAACTGGACGGATGCCTGCACCCTCACGCTCCCGCCGTACACGTGCCGCTTCGGCACGACCGCTCTCGCGAACGGCAGCTACATCTTCCGCGCGGTGGCGACGGATGCCTCGGGCCAGGTCGCATCGTCCGCCCCGACGAGCGCCCGCACAGTGGACAACAGCGTCGCCTCGGTCGCGATGGAGGACCCGGGCGCTTACCTCACGGGCACGGCGAGCCTCGCCGCGACCGCCAACTCCACGGCGGGCGTCGCGAGCGTCGCTATCCAGGTCGCCGCGAGCGGCACGACGACCTGGACCACGATCTGCGCCCTCACCGCCGAACCGTTCACCTGCGCGTGGAACACGAAGGCCGTCGCCGACGGGCTCTACGACTTCCGCGCGGTCATGACCGACAAGGCCGGGAAGCAGACGACGTCGGCCGTGCTGGGCTCGCGGCGGGTCGACAACCGCCCCGTGCGCGGCGCCGACGTCCAGACCGCCAACGGCGGCGGGATCGCGGGACGCCTCGACGGCGGCGACACGATCACCTTCACGTACAGCACGCAGATGAGCCCGGCGAGCATCTCGGCGGGGTGGAACGGGAGCGCGACTGCCGTCACGCTGCGCCTGCGCGACGGTAACGTCGTGGGCCTCACCGCCAGCGACGACACCCTCGACATCCTCCGTGGGACGGCCGCCGTCAACCTCGGCTCCGTCGACCTGCGCGGCGACTACGTCAAGAACAACAAGACCTCGCAGTGGAACGCGACGATGACGGCGACCACGGTGACGGTCAACGGCCTCCCGGTGACGGCCGTTCAGATCGTGCTCGGAACGCTCAACACGGGCGGTGCCCTCCGCACCGCGGCCGCCTCCGCCGGGGCGAACATGGTGTGGACGCCCTCGAGCGCCGCCACCGACCTCGGCGGCACGACCTCCTCGAACGCGCCCGTCACCGAGTCGGGCGCCCTGGACAGGGAGTTCTAGTGGACGCACCCGGCACCCACGACACCCCCCGCGGTGGTGCCACCGATCCCGACGACGACCTCGATAGCATCGATGTCGTGGGGCAGCACATCCTTGTCGTCGAGGACGACGACGGCATCGCGCTCCCCCTTGTACGCACTCTGACGCGCGAGGGCTACGACGTCGAGCGCGTCGCCGCGGGCGCGACCGCGATCGACCGCGTGCTCGGGGGCGAGTTCTCGCTCGTCGTGCTCGACCTCGGCCTGCCCGACATGGACGGGCTCGACGTGTGCCGCCGGGTGCGCGACGAGGGGTATGAGGGCGGCATCGTCATCTTGACGGCACGCGACGGCGAGCTGGACCGGGTCGTCGGGCTGGATGTCGGGGCCGACGACTACATCGCGAAGCCGTTTGCTCTGGCCGAGCTGCTCGCGCGGCTGCGCGCCCTGCTGCGGCGCAGCGCTGCGGCGGCGTCGAAGCCGGCGGCCGCGCGGGCCGCGGCATCCGGGACTCCGCTGACCGTCGATCCCGACTCACGCCGCGCGTTCGCAGGAGAGCGCGAGATCCCGCTCAGCACGAAGGAATTCGACCTCCTGGCCAACCTCGACCGCCAGCGCGGGGCCGTCGTGACCCGCGAGCGCGTCATGGACGAGGTGTGGGACGAGAACTGGTTCGGCTCGACCAAGACCCTCGACGTCACGATCGCGCGCCTGCGCCAGAAGCTCGAGGACTCGGGCGCCGATGTGCGGATCACGACGATCCGCGGCATCGGCTTCCGCCTCGACGACGGGGCGGCGGATGCGTGAACGCCTGGTCATCGCCTTCGTCGCGATGGCGGTCGGGATCATCGCTCTCTACGGCATCCCGCGCGCGTACATCGTCGCCGACCTGATCCAGACGAACGAGGAGCGCCGCGTCGTGCGCGCCACGGATTTCATCTCGGTGCTCATCGCCGAGCGCGAGACCCACGGCGAGGTCACCGAGGAGTTCTTCGAGCCGGTCCTGCAACCCGGCGAGCACATCACGTATGTCGCGGCGGACGGCACCACCGTCGAGGCGGGCGATCCAGCCGCCGACGACGACCTCAAGGCCACGGCGGAGGTCGCCGGTGGCGGCACGGTGGAGTTCAGCCGCTCGGGAGCCGTCATCTCGCAGCGCGTGCAGGACGCCGTGATGCCCGTCGTCGTACTCGGCATCGGGCTCATGATCCTCTCCGCCGTCGTCGCCGTGCTCCTCGCCCGCCGTCTGTCGGCGCCGTTCGTGAGGCTGGCCGGCCTCGCCCGCAAGATCGGCGACGGCCCGCTGGATGACGAGGCCGCCACCGGTCGCATCCCCGAGGCACGCGCGATCGAAGAGGCCCTCCGCACCAGCGCGAAGACGCTCGACCAGCGGATCCGGCGCGAGCACGAGTTCGCGGCGAATGCGTCGCACCAGCTGCGGACGCCCATCACGGCGCTGCGCCTCGAGCTCGAGGACGTGTCGCTGTGGCCCGAGACGGCGCCGGCGGTCCGCGAACAGCTCGAGCACGCGCTCGTCGAGATCGACCGCCTGTCGGACGCCATCGCCCACCTTCTCGCGCTCGCGCGCGGCGGAACGCCCGGGGCGGATGCGTGGGCGCCCCTCGGCCCCATGCTGACGCAGGCCGGCGAGCGCTGGCGCGCGGAGGCCACGGCTCAGATGCGTCCCATCCGTGTGGAGGTGGAGGGCGCCGCCGCGACGAGAGTGCCCGCGCCGACGACGCAGATCCTCGACGTCCTGATCCACAACGCACTGCGGCACGGACGCGGGGTTGTGACGGTGTCGGGCACACGTGCCAACGGCTACGTCACCGTCCGAGTCGGCGACGAGGGCCCCCGTCCGAGCGGCAACGAGATCTTCCAGCGCAGGCCGGGCAAGAGCACCAACGGGGGCGAGGGCATCGGCCTCGCACTGTCGGCCGAGCTGGCCGAAGCGCTCGGGGGGCACCTCCTGCTCGAGTCGAGCCCGACGACGCGGTTCTCGCTGATCCTCCCGCAGAAGGACCCGGCCGCCTGATCAGGCGCCGCGCGACCCCGCGTCGGTCGTCCCGACATCGGTGCGGTGGAAGTTCTGGAAGGAACGGGATGCCGTGGGCCCGCGCTGCCCCTGGTAACGGTTGCCGTAGGGGCCGGCGCCGTACGGCGTCTCGGCGGGCGACGAGAGCCTGAAGAAGCAGAGCTGGCCGATCTTCATGCCGGGCCAAAGCTTGATCGGGAGGGTCGCGACGTTGGAGAGCTCGAGCGTCACGTGCCCGCTGAAACCCGGGTCGATGAAGCCGGCCGTCGAGTGGGTGAGGAGCCCGAGCCGACCGAGCGACGACTTTCCCTCGAGGCGTGCGGCGACGTCGTCGGGGAGGCCGACGAGCTCGAAGGTGGAGCCGAGCGCGAACTCCCCCGGATGGAGGATGAACGGCTCGTCTGGCGCGACCTGGATCAGGTGGGTCAGGTCGGGCTGATCCTCGGCCGGATCGATGAAGGGGTACTTGTGGTTGTCGAACAGCCGGAAGTACCGGTCGAGCCGCACATCGACGCTCGACGGCTGCACCATGTCGGGCTCCCACGGCTGGACCGTGATCCTCGCGGCGTCGATCTCACGGCGGATGTCGCGGTCCGAGAGCAGCACGCTCCCACACTAGCCGCGCCCGGGTCGCCGGATGCCGCGGGTTACGTCCGCCGCCGCACCGATCCGACGCGCGTCGAGATCGCAGAGATGACGGCTCAGTCGCCGGATCCACGGCGATTCGTGCGATCTCGGCGGGCATTGGAGGGGCTGACGGGAATCGGCCACTCCGCCACTCCACACGCCAGCTCCGCCGGCGCGCGGAGCCTCCGGCGGAGCGGGACCGCCCGCGGGCGGATCGGTTCCTACGGCAACCGCACGAATGCCCAGCCGCACCGACTCCGTCGGCGCGACTGGGCATTGGAGGGGCTGACGGGAATCGGCCACTCCGCCACTCCACACGCCGGCTCCGCCGGCGCGCGGAGCCTCCGGCGGAGCGGGACCGCCCGCGGGCGGGTCGAGTCCTACGGCACCCGCACGAATGCCCAGCCGCACCGACTCCGTCGGCGCGTCTGGGCATTGGAGGGGCTGACGGGAATCGAACCCGCGCTGTCTGCTTGGGAAGCAGAAGTTCTGCCATTGAACTACAGCCCCGAGAGCGCCTTGCGGCGCCCGGCCAGCATAACAGGGACGGATGCCGCGGCCCGCAGCCGCGGCATCCGTTCACATCACCGGCAGGAAGACCCGCATCGTCGACGGACCGCGCTCGGCCCAGTCGTGGTACGCGACGAGGGGCACGTCGAAGGTCTCGGAGGACGAGGCATCCGTCGCCTGTCCGTACGGCCAGGCGGACTCGTCCGCGGGCAGCACGCCGACCCGCACCCACACGCGCCCGTCGCGCTCGACCGGCGCGACCGACGCATCGAGCACGACCCTGGCGACATCATCGAGCCCCGCGGGAGCGAGGTCGACCGACTCGAGCGCGAGCACCTCCGGCCCCCGCTCGATTGCGACGCACCCGCGCACGGCGTCGATGCGGCTGTCGGGGACCGAGATCCGGGGGGCGACCGGCAGTTCGAGCTCGACGACGTCGCCCTCGGCGAAGCTGCGGCGCACCTCGGCGAAGCCCGGATCGACGGACCGCTCCGAGACGCCGTCCGCGGATCGCACGCGCAGCAGCGCTCCCGAGGCCCAGCCGGGAACGCGCAGACCGAGGGTGAACTCGGCGTCGGCGTGGACCGTGACGCGCACGAGGCCGTCCTCGGGGTAGCGCGTCTCGACGTCGAGCTCGACCGGCGTCCCGCCGCCGACGACCGTGCGCACCTCGGACGGTGCGTACTGCAGGAGGCGGATGCCGTCGTCGGTCGCCGCGGCAACATAGGAGTCGAGGCTCGCGAACGTGCGGGCGACATTCGGCGGACAACACGACACCTCGAACCAGGGCGCGCGCAGCGAAGACGCCGCGCGGGGCGACGTCGCATCGGGGTCGGCCGGCGTCCCCGGCACCCGTTCGTGCAGCGTGTTGGCGTAGTAGAACGACGTGCCCTCGGCGCTCGGCGACGTCTCGACGACGTTGTAGAGCGAGCGCTCGATGAGGTCGGCGTAACGCGCCTCGCCGTCCGCGAGGAAGAGGCGCCACGTGAACATGATCGAGCCGATGCTCGCGCACGTCTCGGAGTAGGCGCGGTCCGGCGGCAGCTCCCAGTCGTCGCCGAACGCCTCGTCCTGGTGGTGCGACCCCTGGCCGCCCGTGATGTAGGTGCGGCGGGCGATCGTCCGTGCCCACTGCCGGCGTAGGGCGTCGAGCAGCTCGTCGTCGCCCGCGTCCACCGCGACATCGACCGCCGCGGCGGCGAGGTAGTTCGCCCGCACCGCGTGCCCGCGCAGGGCCTCGGCATCCCGCACCGGCACGTCGTCCTGATAGTAGGAGCGGCCCCACTCGTGCTCTGCGAGGGTGCCCGCGCCGTGGCGCTCGACGAACAGGCGCGCCTGCTCGAGGTAGCGCCCCTCCCCCGCGAGCCGTGCGAGCTCGGCGAGGCCGACCTCGACCTCGGCATGGCCGCAGATCGACTCGATCCCGCCGGGACCGAAGACGTCGCACACGAGATCGGCGGCACGACGGGCGACGTCGATCAGCCCGTCGCCCGCACCCGGCCGTGTGCGCTCCCGCGCGACGGCGGCCTGGAAGAGGTGGCCCAGGCAGTACAGCTCGTGCCCCCACTCGAGGTTCGTCCAGCGCGCGTCCTGCCCGGGCCGCCCGAACATCGTGTCGAGGTAGCCGTCGGGCTCCTGCGCGGCGGCGACGCGGGCGACGATCGCCCGGAACCGCTGCTCGAGGGCCGGGTCGTCGGTGCGGCCGATCTCCCACGCGAGCGCCTCGAGGTACTTGTAGACCTCGGAGTCCGAGAACTCGCGGCCGCGGCGGCCCTCCGGAAGCGTGCCGGCGGCGGCGAGGTCGAAGTTCGGCAGCCAGCCCTCCGACTCGAGCCGCGCCTCGATGTGCGACAGGGTCGCCGAGCCGTTGACCCGCTGGCGGCGTCCCCAGAAGCCTCCCGTGATGCGCACCTCGGTCTGGCCGAGGGGCCGCAGCGCTCCGCGGATCGGAACGGCGGGGGCGGCGGGAATCGTCGTGGTCGAAGTCATCGTCATCCTTTGAATGCACCGGACATGAAGCCGCGCACGTAGTGGCGCTGCAGAACGAGGAAGAGAAGGATGCACGGCACCGCCAGCACGACGACACCGGCCTCGGTCGCGCCGTAGTCGATGACGCCCTGCACCTGCACGCGCAGATTCGCGACGGCGAGGGGCAGCGTCATCCGGTTCGTATCGGTGATCAGGATGAGCGGCGCCATGAAGTCGTTCCACGCCGCGAGGAAGGCGAAGAGGCCGACCGTGATGAGGCCCGGCTTGACCGCGGGGATGAGCACGCGCCACAGCGCCCCGAAGCTCGAGCAGCCGTCGACCATCGCGGCCTCGTCGAGCTCCCGCGGGATCGACTCGAACGAGATGCGCATCATGAAGATGGAGAACGGCAGCTGGAACATCGTGAGGACGATCGCGACGCCCACGAGGGAGTTGGCGAGGCCGACCGAGTTGAGGATGACGTAGAGCGGGATGAGGAGCGTCGCGTAGGGGACCATGAGGATCGCGAGCGTCGTCAGGAAGAGGAAGTTCTTGCCGGGGAACGAGAACCGGGCGAACGCGTACCCGCCGAGGAGCGACGTCACGAGTGTCAGGAGGACGGTCAGGAGCGACACGAAGAGCGAGTTGCCGAGGTAGACCCAGATGCCCGCCTGGTAGTTGGCGAGGGCGACGTAGTTGCCGAAGCCCCAGCCCTCGGTCTGACTCGTGCCGGCGCGCGGCTCGAACGACGAGACGGCCGTCCAGACGAGCGGATAGAGGAAGATGATCGCGAGGGCGGTCGTCATCACCCAGTACGGCACGCCCATGACGATCCGGCCGATGGGCGAGCGGCGTCCCGCCTGGTGGCGGGTGGGCTCGACGCGGATGACGTCCGTCGCCGTGAAGGTCTGCTCTGTCGTGGTCATGGCTCAGCCCTCCTCGGGGCGGCGGAAGGCGCGCAGCTGGAAGATGTTGATCACGATGAGCGCCAGCAGCACGATCACCGAGATGGCAGCCGCGACGCCCAGGTCGTTCTGGCCCTGGAACGCGACGTTGTAGATGAGCTGCACGATCGTCATGGTGCTGTTGTCGGGTCCGCCCTTGGTGAGGATGTAGAACTGCTCGAAGGCGAGCAGCGACCCCGTGACGCACAGGACGATGGTGAGCGCGAATGTCGGCCGCAGGAGCGGCAGCGTGATGTCGCGGAACGTCTGCCATGTCGATGCACCGTCGATGCGGGCGGCCTCGTAGACGTCGTCGGGGATGCCCTGGAGGCCCACGAGCATGAGCAGCATGTAGAACCCCGCATACCGCCAGACGACGAGGAACACCGTCGACCACAGCGCGCCTTCCGGCGTGCCGAGGAACGTGAAGCCCCACGACTGCATCAGTTCCGCGAACGGCCCTGCGTACGGCGAGTAGAGCACGTAGAAGAGGAGGGATGCCGAGGCCAGCCCCAGTGCGCTCGGCACGAGGAACGACGTGCGGAGGAAGGCCTTCCACCGGGTCGACTCCTGCACCAGCATCGCGAGCCCGAGGCCGAGTCCCACGAGCAGGATCGTCGTGATGATCGTGTACTTCAGGGTGAACCAGATGGAGTCCCAGAACAGGCGGTGGTCGACGGCATCCACGTAGTTCTCGGGGAGGTTCCATCCCTGGTCGCCGCCGAGGAGCGGCCAGTCCGACCCCGACATCTTCAGCACGAGGCCGAGCGGCACGAGGAAGACGAACAGGACGAACGCCGCCAGCGGCATGGCGTAGCCCCAGCCGAGGAAGGCGTCGCGCCGTGCGCGGCGCGAGCGCCGGGTCCGCGGGGGCCGCGCCCCGTCGGCGGAGTGCGCCGGGGGCGCGGCGATGGTGTCGGCGACCATGATGGGTTCCTTCGATGGGGCGAGAGGGCGGCGGATGAGGCATCCGTCGCCCCCTCAGGGTCCCGGAGCCGGGGGCGCGACGCGCACGCCCCCGACCGGATCACTGCTGGAGGATGTCGGTGATGCCGTCGTTGTCGGCGTCGACCGTGTCGGTGCCTTCGAGCACCGCGTTGCGCACGAGGGTGAGCCACGGGCTGCCCGGTGCGTTGAACGCCTGCTGGAAGTTGAGGGCGACAGGGGTGTCGCCCTTGCCCGCCACCTCATTGATCGTGACGAGACGGGGGTCCTCCGCGGCGTACTTGTTGTTCGCGAGGTCGGCGCGCGACACGACGTCCTTGTTCTTGGCGAGGACCTCGACCTGGGCATCCTCGGACATCATCCAGCTGAGGAAGTTCCACGCCTGCGCGGCCTTCTTCGAGTCCTTCGAGATGCCGATGCCGTCACCGCCGACGAACGTCGACTCGCCGCCGTCGGGGCCGGGGATGCCCGCGACGCCCGCTTCGAACGGCGTCGACGACAGGAGCGTGGCGGGGTAGAACATGAGACCGACGTTGCCCTCGGTGAAGCCCGCCGTCCACGTGGGGCCCGCTTCGTCCTTCGAGCTCGGCAGCACGGCGCCCGAGTCCCAGAGGTCCTTCCACATGGCGTACATCTCCTGCGCGCTGTCGCCGTTGAGGAGAGACTCGGTCCCGTCGTCGCTCATGACCTGGTCGCCCGCGGCCCACACGCCCGGGAACCACGTGAAGACGAGGCATCCTCCGCAGTTGAGCCCCGTCGCGGTGCCGTAGACGCCGTCCTTGCCGAGAGCCTGGATCGCCTTGGCGTCCTCGGCGTATTCGGCGAGGGTCGTCGGGCCCTTCTCGGGGTCGAGTCCGGCCTCGGCGAAGAGCTCCTTGTTCCAGAACAGCATCGACAGGTCGAGCACGAACGGCAGGACGTGCTCCTTGCCGTCGCTCGTGCCGGCCGCGAGGTGGCCCTTGTTGATCTCGTCTTTGAAGTCGAGGCCGTCGATCTGCGAGCTGATGTCCTGGAAGAGGCCCTGCTCGACCCAGTTCGGGACGTAGACGATGTCGGCGGCGAAGAGGTCTGGGAGGCCGCCCGACCCTGCGGCGGCGCCGACCTTCGCGACGTAGTCGTCGTTGGGGACGACGGTCAGCTCCACCTGGTTCTCGTGGCTGTCGTTGTACGCCTCGACCAGCAGCTTCGCCTGCTTCTCGAGCGGGGCGCGGGTCCAGAGCGTGAGCGTCGAGCCGTCGTCGGCACCGTCGGGGCCGATCGAGACTGACGGGGCGGGTGCGGCGCCGGTGCCAGAGCAGGCCGCGAGGCCGCCCACGAGGGCACCCGTCGCGGCGATCGCCGCAAGCGCCCTGACGGCCGTGCGGCTGCGCCGTACATTGGTCATGCTGTCTCCTCTTGCTCTTCATCGAGCGGAAGCGTCCGGGGGTCCGATTCGGGTGCGGTCCGCTTTCCACAGGTGGCGGATTTCGAAAGTACCGAAATCCCTTTCGGGACGTTAGCGTGAGTGTATAGGGTCGGTCAAGACGTTCATCCGATAACGTTTCCGCATCGAGGGGAGGCAACGATGCTCTCAAGCGACGGCGCGGCGCGCGCCGCCACGCTCAGCGACGTCGCCCGCATGGCGGGCGTGTCGATCGCGACCGCCTCGAAGGCGCTCAACGGACGGGGAGATGTCGCCAGCGCGACGCGCCAGCGCGTGCGCGCCGCGGCGGACTCCCTCGCCTTCACGCCCAACGCGATGGCGCGCGGACTCCTCGCCGGGCGCACCGGCACGGTCGGCCTCCTGACGAGCGACCTCGAGGGCCGCTTCATGCTCCCGATCCTGATGGGCGCCGAGGATGCCTTCGGGGCCGGCAAGGTGAGCGTCTTCCTCTGCGACGCGCGCGGGGATGCGATCCGCGAGCAGCACCACCTCACGGCTCTGCTCAGTCGCCGCGTCGACGGCATCATCGTCGTCGGCCGGCAGACCGACCCGCGTCCCTCGCTGGGCCAGGAGATCCCCGTCCCGGTCGTCTACGCCTACGCGCCGAGCGACGACCCGCGCGACCTCTCGCTTACGCCCGACAACTACGCCGGCGGCCGGATGGCGATCGAGCACCTTCTCGCGTGCGGGCGCACCCGGATCGGCCACATCACCGGCGACCCGTCGTATGCCGCCGCGCAGGACCGCCTCGCGGGCGCACGGTCCGCGCTGGAGGCGGCGGGGCTCAGCCTCGTCGGCGAGCCCATGTTCTCGGTGTGGTCCGAGCACTGGGGACGGGATGCCGCGGCCATGCTCCTCGCGCAGCATCCCGATGTCGACGCGATCTTCTGCGGGTCCGACCAGATCGCCCGCGGCGTTCTCGACACGGCACGCGACCTCGGGCGCAAGGTGCCCGACGACCTCGCCGTGATCGGCTACGACAACTGGGAGATCCTCGCCACCAACTCGCGCCCCGAGCTGACGAGCATCGACGCGAACCTGCAGCATCTCGGCCGCCACGCGGCGCAGCGCGTGTTCGACGCGATCGACGGCGTCGACATCGGCGAGGGGACGCACCACCTCCCTGTGCGTCTCGTCATCCGCGGTTCCACGATCGCGCGTCGCTGACCCCGGCTCCGCCGTCGACGGATGCCGCGGCATCCGTCACCCGAGCGGCTCGGCCGTCTCGCGCGCCGCGCGCTGCGAAGACCGCACGGCGCCGATGCTGGCGACGATCACGAGCGCGATGCCGAGGATCTCGAGCCACGAGAGCTCCTGGCCGAGCAGCAGCCACCCCGCGAGCGCTGCCGTCGCCGGGGCGAGGCTCATGAGGATCGCGAACGCGGATGCCGCGAGCCGCCGCAGTGCGACGAGTTCGAGCGCATACGGGATCGTCGACGACAGGATGGCGACGGCGGCGCCCAGCCCGAGGATCTCGGGGCGCAGGAGCGCCGAGCCCGCAGACACGATCCCGAACGGCAGCGCCACGACGGCGCCCACGGTCATCGCGATGGCCAGGCCGTCGAGTTTCGGGAACTCGCGGCCGACGCGGGCCGACGCGAGGATGTAGAACGCCCAACTGGCGGCCGCGCCGAGCGCGCAGAGCACCCCGATCGGGTCCAGGCGCTCCCATCCCCCGCCGCCCAGCGCCAGCACGCCGGCGAAGGCGACGGCGGCCCAGATCCACGCCGACGCCCGGCGCGCGGCGATGATCGACAGCGTCAGCGGGCCGAGCACCTCGATCGTGACCGTGACGCCGAGGGGCAGCCGTTCGAGAGCGAGGTAGAAGAGCCCGTTCATGACGGCCAGGACGAGGCCGAAGCCCACGACGGCCCGCCATCCGGATGGCGAGTGCCCGCGGAGCTTCGGCCTCGCGATGAGCATGAGCACGATCGCCGAGAAGACGAGCCGCAGCATAACCATGCCGAGCGCGCCGACCTCCGGGAACAGCAGGACCGCGAGCGAGGCGCCGACCTCCTGGCACGCCAGTCCCGCGATGACGAGCAGGATGGCCGTGGACTGGCCGGTGCGGGCCGTCACCGGCTCAGGGGATAGGGCAGACGGCGGCCGCCGTGATGGCGTCGTGGTACTGCTGGGCCGTCCACGGGAGACCCGCTTCGGGCGCGGTCTCGCCCGAAGCCGCAGGCGCCTTCGAGGCGAGGGCCGCGAGCTCCCACGCGAGCCACACCGCAGGCCCCGCGCCCGCCGCCGAGTTGTTGAGCACGACGGCGACGGTGAGACCGGTGTCGGGGTCGGCGAAGGTGGCCGTGTTGTAGCCCGGCACGGCCCCGTACTGGCCGATGAGCGAGCCCGCGTGGTACACGCCGCCGCCGACCGTCAGCCAAGACGGCGCGCCGGCGTATGCCGGCACCTCGTGCGCGAGCCGGTTGAATCCCTGCGGGACGAGGGCGTTCGTCGCGAGCGCCTGCGCATACCGGCCCAGGTCGTGGATGTCGGTGACGACGCCCGAGTCGGTGTAGCCCGTGGTGGGCGACAGCGCAGACATGTCGACGGGCGCCGCGCAGTTGAGTCCGCCCTCGGGAGCCGGGAGCGAGACGTAGCCGGGGAGCACATCCCCGGAATCGGGAGCGGATGCCGGGAGCTGGGTGGCCGAGAGCCCGACGCGGTCGAACACGTACTCGCTGAGGAGCGCGGACGCGGTCTCGCCGGTGGCCTTCTCGAGGGCGAGGCCGAGGAGAACGTAGCCGGCGTCGGAGTCGCGATAGGAGGCTCCGGGTGGCGTGGTCCGCTCGAGACCGAGGCCGTAGCTCGCCAGTTCGTGCGGGTTCCAGGTGCGATCGGGCTTGTTGAGCCAGAGCGGCATGAGCTGCCCGGCGTAGGCGCCGATGCCCGAGGTGCCGTCGCAGAGCTGCCCGAGCGTCACATCGGTGAGGTCGGCGACCCCGGCCACATAGTCCGTCACCGGGTCGTCGAGGGCGACCGTACCGCGCTCGACCTGGGCGTACAGCACATCGCACGTCATGGCGCGCGTGACCTGGGCGGCCCGGAACCGGTCGTCCGCCGACACCGCTCCCCCGGCACCGGCCGGCTGCTCGGTGCCCACGCCCGCGACCCAGGCCCCGGCCCACGGAGCCCACACGCCGACGATCGCCCCGGGCGACCCGGTCGCGGCCATCGCGTGGCTGACGGCACCCTGCAGCTGCGTCACCATGTCGTCGGAGAGCTGGGCGTCCGTCTGCTCGGGCAGATCGATGCGCGCCGCAGGTGGCGCCGAGCATGCGGTGAGGCCGATGGCGACAGCCAGGGTGAACGCCATCACGCCGTAAGTCCGGCGGAGGCGGCTAGGGTGCCTCAAGCTCTCACCCCCCGGTGATCGTCAGATCATCTAAACACAGGCGCGCGGGTTTCCCGTTTCCGCCGTCCCTAGGCTAAACGCATGACCTTCCGATTCGACGACACCGTCGTTCGCGGCGTGCTCGGGCACATGAACGCCGACCACACCGGCGACAACCTCCTGATCGCGCGGGCCTACGGAGCGGCGGACGACTACACGGCCGCCGTCATGACGGGCTTCGACGGGGACGGCGGCGACTGGCTCGCCACCCGTGGCGACGGAACGACCGATGTCGTCCGAGTCCCGTGGCCGGGCGGACCCATCGAGGAGCGGCCGCACGTGCGGCGCGAGATCGTCGCGCTGTACGACGAGGCCTGCGCTCGCCTGGGCGTTCCGCCGCGGCCGCACTCTTAGCGAACCTGTAACTTAGGCCGCCCTTACCTTGAGCTACCATGAAGGTATGAGCGACCCGATCCCGTTCTCCACGGCGCTGCGCGAGCGAGCGAGCTCCGCCCACTCGACGAGCGAGCACGCGGGGTTCATGGCCGATCTCATCCAGGGCGACGGGACGCGCGACGACTACATCGCGCTCGTGGTGCAGCACTGGTTCATCTACGACGCGCTCGAATCGGCGGCCGAGCGCATGCGCCGGGACCCCGTGGCATCCGTCTTCATCAGCGACAAGCTGACCCGCCTGCCTGCCCTCGAGGCGGACCTCGAGTTCCTCGTCGGCCCGGACTGGCGGGAGCGCATCGAGCCGCTCCCGACCACCCGGCGGTACGTCGACCGGATCAACCAGGTGGGGGCGACATGGGCCGGCGGCTTCGTCGCCCACCACTACACGCGCTACCTCGGCGACCTCTCGGGCGGTCAGTTCATCGGACGCCTCATGGCCCGACGGTTCGGCTTCGAGACGAACGGCATCGGCTTCTACCTCTTCGGCGACATCGCCGACCCCAAGGCCTTCAAGGACGTCTACCGCGACCAGCTGGATGCCGCGCCGTGGGATGCCGCCGAGCAGGAGCGAGTCATTGACGAGGTGCTCCTCGCCTACCGCTTCAACACCGAGCTCTTCGAAGACCTTGCGGCGGCGAAGGCCACGCAGGTCGCCTGAGCGGGACTCTTCCCCCGGTGGCGCGGGTCAGGATGCCGCCTCCCGGCGCACGTCGGCCATGAACCGCCGCACGTCCGGGTCGACCTGGATGTCCCTCGGCCGCAGCGGTCGGGTGAGGTAGAGCCCGTCGAGCGAGGTCAGCCGCGACAGCGCCACGTAGGTCTGCCCCGGCGCGAATGCCCCCGACCCCAGGTCGATGATCGCCCGGTCGTACGTCTTCCCCTGGGACTTGTGGATCGTCACGGCCCACGCGAGGCGCAGCGGGAACTGCGTGAACTCGGCGACCACGTCGCGCGAGAGCGAGCGGGAGCCCTGGTCGTAGGAGTAGCGGAACTTCTCCCACACGGCCGGCTCGACGTCGAATTCCTGACCCTCGACGTCGACCCGCACCGACCCGCCGGCGATGCGCGTGACGGTGCCGATGGTGCCGTTGACCCATCGCGGCGCCTCGCCGAACGACGCGATGTCGTTGCGGAGGAACATCACCTGAGCGCCGACCTTGAGCTGCAGCTCGACATCGGCCGGGTACGCGTCGCCGCGGCCGAAATCGCCGTTGATCTCGGCGTTCGCGGTCTGCAGGCGCCCGCCCAGAGCGTCGAGGTGACGCCGGTTGATGGTGTTCACGATGTCGTTGCGGGTGGCGAGCGTGATGATGGGCACTTCGCCCTCGACGGGCTCGGGGGGCTTGCGCGCGCCGGTGTCGTTGAGGATCTGCGCCATGTCGGCGGTCACGATGCCGTGCCGCACGGCGTTGAGCAGCGCCTTGAACCCGGGGTCGGCCTGCCGGTGGATGTCGACGAGCTCGCGGATGTGCAGATCGGCCCCGAACGGTCCGAGCTCGGCGAAGCCCTCGAGGGAGGGGCCGTCGCGGAGAGCCCCACCGGTCGCCGAGCCGGTCGACCCACCCGTCCACACATGCGCGTCGAAGAACCAGAACGAGCGGTAGTGGTCACGGACGTATCGCAGTTCGTCGCCGCGCGGCGGCACGGGGGCGAGCTGGTAAGGGTCGCCGAACATCACGATCTGGGCGCCGCCGAACGGCTCGCCGCGCCGGCCGCGGGCCATGCGCAGCGCGCGGTCGATCGCATCCATGAGATCGGCGTTGACCATCGAGATCTCGTCGATGACGAGGGTGTCGATCGCGTTGAGCAGCTTGCGCGTCGCGTCGGACTGCGGCTCGTCGGTCGATCCGATGATCCCGAGCGGCAGCTTGAACAACGAGTGGATCGTCTGCCCCTCGACGTTGAGCGCCGCGACCCCCGTGGGCGCGCACACCGCGATCTGCTTCGACGTGTTCCACGCGAGGTGCTGCAGCAGGGTCGACTTGCCCGTGCCGGCCCGCCCCGTGACGAAGACATGCTCACGGGTGTCCTCGATGAGCCGGAACAGCGCCTCCTGTTCGCGTGAGAGAGGCGGCGCGATCACCGATTCATGGTAACGACCGGATGCCCCTTACTCGGTCGCCCTGTGCACGGCCACCCCGCCGGTGTGACCGCACAGAAGTCTTTCGGGCGCGCTTTTCTACACTGGATCCGTGGATCGGGGGGCCGTCGAGACCAGCCCCGAAGGCGCGCGAGTGCCTTCGGCGGCGTCTGCGAGCCCAGCCGCCGCGGCGGCGACGCCGTCCGCTCCGCCCCTCCAGGCGACGGATGCCCCGGCCCCCGGCATCCCGGATCCCGCTCTTCCGAAGCCCCGCCGCCGCGCCCCCGCTGGCGCTCGACCTGACGCTCCTGGCGGTGGTCGGGGTGGTGCTGGCCGGCGCACTCGCCGCCGGCGGCGCCGCGCTCTACCGCGAGTTCTACAGCCCGAGCGCCTTCGTCGAGCGCTATCTCGGGCTGCTGGCGCAGGCCCGCGCAGCCGACGCGCTGGCCGTGCCCGGCGTCGCGGTCGACTCCGCGGAGCTCGAGGCCGCGGGCCTTCCGGCGCAGTCGTCCGAGGCGCTGCTGCGCGGCGCCGCGCTCGCGAAGCTCACCGACGTCGAGGTCGTCTCCGAGACGAGCGACGGCGACACGACGGCCGTGACCGTCGAGTACAAGGCCGGCCCCTACCCCGGACGTACGACGTTCGAGGTCGAACGCGACGGCACGCTCGGCGTCGTCCCGACGTGGCGCTTCGCGCGCAGCCCGCTCGCCGTCGTCGACCTCGAGGTGCTCGGATCGATGAAGTTCGACGTCAACGGCTTCACCGTCGACAAGCGCCAGGTGTCGGTCGACGGCGCCGACGCCGATCCCGCCGCACCGCTCCCCCTGCTCGTCTTCTCGCCGGGCGTCTACTCCGTGTCGGTCGACACGGCGATCTCGTCGACGCCCGGCGTCGCGGTGCTCTCCGACAGCCCGCTGAAGTCGACGAAGGTGAGCGTGCAGGCCGAGCCGACCGAGCAGTTCATCGCCGTCGTGCAGCAGAAGGTCGACGAGTTCCTCACGTCGTGCGCGACGCAGGAGGTGCTGCTGCCGACGGCGTGCCCGTTCGGCTACCCCGTGGAGGACCGCATCGCGTCGGCGCCGAAGTGGTCGATCGTCAAGCAGCCGGCGGTGTCCGTCGCTCCCGACGGAGCGAACTGGTCGATCCCGACCACCGAGGCGACGGCGCACATCGAGGTCGACATCCGTTCGCTCTTCGACGGCGCGGTGCGCCACGTGAGCGAGAACGTCCCCTTCCTCATGAACGGCACGATCACGGTCACCCCTGACGGCTCGGCCTCGATCGTCGTGTCGGGCACCGACACGCGCTGACGCCAGGCAGACGGATGCCGCGGCTCAGCGGCGCGCGCGGGCGTCGCGCTCGGCGAGCTCCGCGAGGCGGGCGTTGTAGGCCTCGAGCTCCGCGTCGCCCGAGCGGTCCACGGCCCGGTCGCGGCGGCGCTGCTGCCGCGCGTCCGAGCGGCTCCACTGGATCGCGACCGTTATCGCGAGGATGAGCGTGGGGATCTCGCCGATCGACCAGGCGACGCCGCCGCCGACGTACTGATCCTGCAGGGGCGTCGCCCCCCACGTGCGGCCCATCGCCCCGTACCACTCCGCGACCATGAGCCCCGTCTGCATCATGATGACGATGCCGAAGAACGCGTGCATGGCCATGATGCCGATGAGCAGCAGCAGGCGTCCGGGGTACGGCAGCCGGTACGGAACGGGGTCGACGCCGATGAGCGAGAGCGCGAAGAGGTACCCGGTCAGGAGGAAGTGGGCGACCATCCACTCGTGGCCCAGGTGGTCGTAGAGGGTCCACCGGAAGAGGTCGGTGTAGTAGAACGCCCACAGCGAGCCGATGAACAGGCCCGCGGCGACGAACGGATGCGTCAGCACCCGCGCGACGGGCGAGTGCACCGCCCACAGGATCCACTCCCGGCCACCCCGGGTGCCGTCCTCGCGCTTGCGGATGGCTCGCGCCGCGAGGGTGACGGGAGCGCCGGCCACGAGGAGGACGGGGATGGCCATCGACAGGAGCATGTGCCCGGTCATGTGCACGCTGAAGAGGTAGTCCTGGTACGCGTTCACCGGCCCCGACGTGACCCAGAAGAGCAGGGCGAGTCCGAGCACCCAGAGGATGGTGCGATGGACGGGCCACGTGTCGCCTCGCCGACGCAGGCGCCACACCCCGGCGACGTAGAAGAAGATGCCGAAGCCGGCGGCGAAGGCCCACAAGAGGTCGATGTCCCAGACCGTGAACCAGCGGTCCACCGTCAGTTCGGGTGGAAGGGCCGCTCCGGTGAGGATCTCGGCCGGCGTCCGCACGGTGGGCAGCGCCGAGTTCGTCGGCGGGGGCGTGCGCGCGAGAGCGACGGCCGCGCCGCTCGCGATGCCCATGAAGGCGAGCTCGAGGGCGATGAGCGACCAGAAGCGTCGGGTCGAGGCATCCGTCTGCATTCCGCCGATGAGCCGGCGGCGGTACCAGGCTCCGAGCAGGCCGATGGCGATGAGGGCCGCTGCCTTGACGAGCACGAGCACGCCGTACGGGCTCGCGAGAGCCGACCACTCGCCGATCCCGATCGCGGCGCGGACCGTGCCCGCGACCGCCACGACGACGAATGCGACGAGCGCGATGCTCGAATACCGCGACATCGCCGTCGCGATGCGGTCCCGACCGACGAGGGGTCGCACGACGACGAGCAGCAGCAGACCGCCGAGCCACACGGCGGCGCCGATGATGTGCAGGACGAGGGCCATGACGGCGGCGGTGTGATTCGCCTCCTCGCCGGAGTGGCCCTGTGTTCCCATCGGGACGAGCGAAGCGAGCGCGAGGAGGGCCACGAAGAAGGTCGCGGTCCACCCGCGCACCGCGAACGCGAGCACGGTGAGCGCGGCGCCCGCGATCGTCGTGAGAAGCCACGTGCGGCCACTCTCGGTCTCGACGAGGAAGCGGCCGAGCTGCGCCCCGAACTCCGGGGCCGCGCTGACCTCGGGATTGAACGCGTCGAGGAAGGTGAGGAAGCCGGTCGCGGCCGCCGCGACGGTGAAGACGGCGGCCGAGATCGAGGCGACGTCGAGCGCGGTGTCGAACTCGCGCTCCCCGGCCTTCAGGGCGAAGAGCGCCGTCACGAGGGCGCCGACCATGCCCGCGGCCGAGAGGTTCACGGCGAGCGTCACCGTCGGCAGGCCCCAGCGGACGAGGGGTCCGGGGTCGCCGATGACGAGAGGTGCCGCCCCGCCACCGAAGGCGAGTCCCCACACGAGCGCGGCGAGCGCGAACGCGATGAGGATCGCGGGCCCGGCGGCCCGCAGCACGCGGGGGTTCACCCCCCAAGCCTATGCGCCGCCCGCTGGGTGCCCGCCGGGCGATGAGACGCAGGAAGGGGATGCCGCGGGTCGCGGCATCCCCTTCCGAAACAGGACTGCGGGTCTTACTTGACGGCAGCCTTGAGCTTCGAGCCGGCGGTGACCTTCACGCGCTTGCCGGCGGGGATCTTGATCTCCTCGCCCGTCTGCGGGTTGCGGCCGGTGCGAGCCGACGTCTCGACCTGCTCGAACGAGATCCAGCCCGGGATCGAGACCTTGCTGCCCTTGGCGACCGCCTCCGAGACGGTGGAGAAGAGGGAGTCGAGCACGCCCGACACGGCGGACTGGCTCTGACCCGTGGCGCTCGCGATGCTCGCGACGAGTTCGGTCTTGGTGATGGACTTGTCGGCCATGTGGTTGTCCTCCAGGCGACGGACTCGCCGCCTCATATTGCGGGGACCGGTGGAGCGGACGCCCCCCGGCTGGTCGGATCGACCGCCTCGAATGTAGCCGAGAACACCCGACATCCCCGGATTTCCGCGGATTTTCGGCGTTCTGACCGGCGTGTCGAGGGGTGGATGGGGCTGATGTGACGAATGTGACGTCGAAACCGATGCCTCTTGACAAGCCAGTTCGCGACCCTCCCGGTCGTCGAGCGGGGTCGGTCAGCGGTCCGTCAGCTCGCGAGCCACCGCGCCGACGCCCTCCATGAAGCCGGCGAGGTCGGTCTCGGCCTCGCCCGGCTGGAGGATGACCGACGTGGCGCCCGCGGCGAAGAACGGCTCGATCGCGGAGGCTACGGCTCGGGGGTCGCCCGCCACCATGAGCGTGGGATCGACCGAGCCGCCGCCGCGCGCGAGGTCGGCGGCGAGGCGGTCGTGCGCTTCGTCGCCCCCGAATGCCGTCGATACGAACACCACGAGCTCGTGCTTCCCGCCCCGGTCCGCCTCCGCCCGGCCCTCGCGCGCCAGCGCCAGCGTCCGCGCCACACGTTCGGGGTTGCTCCCCGCGGGGAGCACCGTGCCGTCGCCGACGGCCCCGGTCAGCCGAACGGTCTTGGGCCCCCTCGCCCGCGACGATGATCGAGGGCGCGTGCGCGGGCGGCCAGTCGAGGCGCACGCCGTCGAGCGAGACGTATCGGCCCGAGGTCGTCACCTCCTCACCCGCGAGCAGCGCCCGCAGCGCCGGCACGTATTCGCGCATGAGCGTCAGGGGCGAGGCTGCCCGCGCGCCGATTTGACTCATCCACGACTGCACGCCGTGTCCCACCCCGGGGATGAGCCGCCCGGGGAACAGCCGCTCGAGCGTGGCGATCTCCATCGCGATCAGCGCGACGTTCCGCAGCGGCATCGGGGCGACCCCGATGCCGACCCGGAGGCGTGTCGTCCACGCGAGCGCGGCGGACGCCGTCGCGAACGCGGACTCGCGGAAGCAGTCCTCCCACAGCCAGAGCTCGGGCACACCGGCCTCTTCGGCGGCCAGGACCGCGTCGCGGAGGGCTTCGGGGGGAGAGGCAGGGGTGAAGATCGCGCCGATGCTTCGCATGCTCTCACCCTTTCATGCGGCACCGACAGCGCCGGGAAAGCATGACGGCGAAGCGTTACTCCCCCGCGCCCGGTCCGTCGTGCAGGCGCCGCAGCGCCGAGACGATGTCGTCGTGCCAGCGGCGGGCGGCGGGCAGGACGCCCGTGAAGATCGGGGTGTCGTGCGTGACCCCGAGGTACTGGACGGCGGATGCCTCGACCCCCGCTTCGCGCAGGGCCGCCGCGTAGGCGGCGCCGTCGGAGCGGAGAGGATCGTACTCGGCCGTGAAGACGTACGCGGGCGGCAGCCCGGCCAGGGAGGGGGCGAGGAGCGGCGAGGCATACGGCTCTCGCGCGAGCGCCGTGCGAGGCAGATACGTGCGGGCGACCGAGCGCAGCTCGCGCCGGGCGATGAAGTTGGGGATGCCGAGCGACCGCGTGACCCCGAGGTCGACATGACGTCCGGTGAGGTCGGTGACCGGGACCTCGAGGATCTGCAGGCGCACGGGGAACCGCCCGCGGTCCCGGTTGACCAGGGTCAGCGCGGCGGCGAGATTCCCGCCGGCCGACGTGCCCAGGATCCCGATCCTCTCTCCGTCGAGCCCCAGCTCGGATGCCTGGCCGAAGAGCCACTCCAGCGCGGCGTAAGCCTGCTCGACCTGCGTGGGGTACTGATGCTCCGGGGCGAGGGCGTAGTCGACAGCAGCGATCGCGACGCCGGAGTCGGCCGCTCGCCTGCGGTAGCCGGCATCCGTCGTCGGATAGTCGATGCCGCCGATCCGGAACGCCCCTCCGAACAGCGCCAGACAGACCGGCGGCCGGGCGCCGTCCGAAGCGGGCGGGCGGTAGATCCGCACCCGTACGTCGGGGAAGCCGTCCACGGTGACGCGATGCTCGGTGATGGGGATGTCGGGACCCCGAGTGCCGACCGTCTTGAGCTCCTTGCGGTCCCATGCGACGGCCGCTTTGCGCTTCTTCGCCCGGGCCTCAGCCCGCGGGCCGAGAGTCGCCTGGTGGATCTGCGAGTCCGGCCTCACGGCCTTCGTCCCAGCACCCGGTGGGCGGTTCACGGCCGGGGCCTCGGCATCCGATGCCCGATTCTCGACGCGAGGCGCGGCGTCGGTCGCCGGACCCGCCGCCGGGATCGCGGGGGCGGCCGAGCGGCCGAACGGCCACAGGGACACGAGCCGCTGGCGAGCGGCACCCCGTGCCTTGTCGAAGAGGTGGCGCCGGTGCACGCGAAGGCGTTCGGCGAAGTAGGGATCCAGCGGCATCCGGGCCTCCTTTGTCCGCGTCGCGAGTGTATTCGCCCGAGGTCGGGTGGCTCCCGCGCTTGACGAGCGGCGCCGCCGGGCCTAGCCGCCGGGGCTCACCGGCGAGGGGCGCGTCGCCGGAACACACGAAGGGGCGGGAGTTCCGGAGAACTCCCGCCCCTTCGGACGGTTCAGCGGGTGCTTACCAGCTCGACTTGGTCACGCCGGGCAGCTCGCCACGGTGCGCCATGTCGCGGAAGCGGACACGCGAGATGCCGAACTTCGAGAGGTTGCCACGGGGGCGACCGTCGATGACGTCGCGGTTGCGCAGGCGGACCGGCGACGCGTTGCGCGGCAGCTTCTGCAGGCCGATGCGCGCGGCCTCGCGCTGCTCGTCGGTGGACTCGGGCGAAACGAGCGCCTTCTTCAGCTCGGCGCGCCTGGCCGCGTAGCGGTCGACGACCTCCTGGCGCTGCTGGTTGCGCGCGATCTTGCTCTTCTTAGCCACGGATCAGCGCTCCTCTCGGAATTCGACGTGCTTGCGGATGACCGGGTCGTACTTCTTCAGCACGATGCGGTCGGGGTTGTTGCGGCGGTTCTTGCGCGTCACGTAGGTGTAACCCGTGCCGGCGGTCGAACGCAGCTTGATGATCGGACGGACGTCCTGAGCCTTCTTCGCCATCAGAGCTTCACACCCTTCGCGATGAGGTCCTTGACGACGGACTCGATGCCGCGCGCGTCAATGACCTTGATGCCCTTGGCCGACACGTTGAGCTTGATGTTGCGCCCAAGCGACGGCACGTAGTACGTCTTCTTCTGCACGTTCGGGTCGAAGCGGCGCTTCGTCCGTCGGTGCGAGTGCGAGATGTTGTGACCGAAGCCGGGAACCGCTCCAGTCACCTGGCACACAGCAGCCATGGTGATTTCTCCTTCAATACCGTGGAACCGGACGGCTCCACCCAAGATCCCTTGTCTGCATTCCGCACGCACGCACTGGCCACGCCCGGAAACACCGGTCGTTGAAAGTTGAGCGAGACGAAACGCGAACTGCGTGCTGGAGTGCGCGCAGACAAAGAGTCAGTCTAGCATGCGGGTCCACCCCTGCCGAATCCTGGGTCGGTTCCGCGAGTGCACCCGGTATATGCGAACAGCGGAATGGCTCCGTGGCCGTCCGCTCCTCCACACGGCGGCAGGGTTCTGCTCTTTGTCCACAGCTGACAAAGAATCTTCCGAACCTGCTGACCTCCCTGACATTCTGGTGCCCTCCACGGGGCTGAAGACCAGGAATTGTGAGGAACCCATGGACGTGTCGAAGACGATCGCTCCACGGTGGCCGGGCACTCCCGAGATGCTCGCGGACCCGCACCTCTGCCCCGTGTGCTTCGAAGATGTACGGCCGCCGGCATGTCCCGTGTGCGGCTTCTCATTCACCGACCCGCGTGCGGCTGACGTGCTCTCCTTCGGCAGGCGGATGCTCGAGCTCGAGACGGAACGGCGGCAGACGATCGACGCCGTCCAGCTCACGGCGGTGATAGCCGCGAGGCGCGCCGCTGCTTCCGCGAGGGCGGCGGCCGAGCAGGCGGCTGCGCGGGCGGTTCAGGATGCCGCGGCCCTCGCCGCGCAGCCGGCAAAGGCTCCGGTCTCCGCCGAGCCCGCACCGGTGCCGCCCCCGGGCGCGCCGGCTCCCGTCGTACCGGCCGCTGCCCCAGATATGGGGGACTGGCCGCCACCGGCGGTTCCGCCTGCAGACGTCGTCCGCGAACCGCGGCGCCGGCTCAGCGTCCCCGTGCTGCTGCTCATCGTGGGGGTTTCGCTCGTCGGCATCGCGGCCGTGTTCTTCCTGCTCCTTGCGTGGTTCGTCGCGGGCATCTCGGTGCGAGCCCTCATCATCGGCGGCATCACGCTCGGGGCGATGGCTGCGGCATCCTGGCTCCGCCGCCGATCGCTCACGGCGACCGCAGAGGGCATCGCGGTTCTCGGAGTCATCCTGCTCGCGCTCGACGCCTGGGCGATGCGGGCCAACGATCTGTTCGGCGCGGGTGCGGTGGACGCCGCGATCTACGCGGGGTCTTCGCTGCTCGCGGTCGCCGTGCTGTGCCGGGCGTGGGCCGTGGTCTCGAGGCTTCGCTCGCCCGACCTCGCCGCCGCCCTCGCGCTTCCGGCGGGGCTCGGGCTGCTCGTGAGCGGGCTGGTCTCGGCTGATCCGGCCGAATCGCTCGTCGCCGGCCTGCTCGGCGCCTCCGTGGGCGGGCTCGCCCACGCATTGCCTGCGCCGTGGTCGTCCGCACGGCGAGGGCCCGATGCGCTTCCCGAGCGCGTCGCCCTGGCGTTCCTCGGCGTCGTATCGCTCGCGGCTGCGGCCATCACCCCGGCCGTCGCGGAGGTCGGCACGGCGACACTGGTGTGGTCGACCGTCGTGGTGGTGGTGCTCGGCCTCGCACATGCCTGGGCTCTTCGCGCCCGCGCGGGCCTCGAGCCGCTGCCCGGCGCGCAGGTGCTGATCGCGATCTCGTCGAGCCTCGCCGTCGCGGCTGCCGGCACGATGGCGTGGCAGCTCGCGTGGCGCACCGGCGAGCCGGTCTACTCCGTTCTCATCGCGCCGGTCGCGGCGGTCACGGTCGCGGTGGCCATGGACCGGCTGCGGTCGCGTCGCGGCGGTCTCGCCGCTCCCGCGATCACCGCGACGGTGGTCGCGGGACTCTCGGTGGTGGCGATGCTGATCCGTTTCGGCCTCGAGGCCCAGGGGGTCATCTCGGCATCGTGGAGCCTCTGGCGGACCGATGCCTTCGCTTTCCCGGCTGATCCGCCCGAGCTGACATACCCCGGCCTGCTCGCGGCCGTCGTCATCGCCGCGGGGCTCTTCCTGGCACCGACGCTCGGCGGCCCGGTGCTGCGCGACATCCGGCCTGTCGTCGCTGTGCTGCTGGTGGTGACGGGCACCGCCCGCACCGGCGTGCCGGGCATCGCGGTGGGGACGGCGATCGCAGCCGTCGCCTTCTCGATCGTCGTGCTGCGGCGCAGCGGCGCGGCGGCGGGGTGGACCGCCGCGGCCGCCGTGGCGGCGGTTCTCGGCTTTGCGCTTTCGACGGCGACGCCGTGGCTGTGGTTCGTCATGGCGGCCGTGGCGATCGGGGCGCCGATCGCCCGACGGTTCGCGCGCACGACCTCGCCCGACTGGGCCGCCGCCCTCGCCGTCATGTCGCCTGTCGTCGCCACCGTCTCGGCGGTGATCGCACCGGCGCCTCTCGGTGTCGTGCTCGGCACCCACACCGTCGCCGGGGGAGTGGCGCCGGGTACCACGGTGGTCCTCGTGCAGTGGGTCGCCGTGGCCACCCTCGTTGCGGCGCTCGCTCTGAGGCTCGATCGCCTGAGCCGTTCCGCTCTCGTGATCTGCGCCGAGGCGCTCCTCGCGATCACCCTCGTCGGCACGGTCGCCCTCGCCTCCGCGGCCTCCTATCCGGGGGACGCCGCCGACGTCGCACTGCAGGCATCCCTGGGTGAACCCGCCTTCGCGATCGCCCGCGGCGCGCTCCTGGCCGCCGGATCCATCGCGGTCGTGATGCTCCGCGACCGGGTGGCGCCTGTGGCCGCGCTCGGCGCCTCCGTCCTGGTGGCGCCCACGCTGGCCGCCGCCGCGCACGCCGCGCTGCGCGCGTGGGCACCGGTCGATGCACCGTGGACTCCGCTCGTCCTGCTGTCGACGACGATCCTCGTCGTGGTCGTCTCCGCATGGCTGGGTCTGACCCGACGCCTGGGCGAGGCATCCGGTCGTCTGCGCCTGAGTGCCGAGATCGGCGCGATCGCGACGGCATTCGTCGTCGCGTCGCCGGTGGGTGCCCAGCAAGCGTGGGCTGCGTGGGTGCTGGTGGCCGTCGGCTTCGGTGCGACCGCCGTCACGCACGGCTTGGCCGACGTGGAGACGAGCCCGGAGGACGACGTGTTCGCCGCCCGGATGCCCGGTGCCCGGACGTCCGAGGCGCCACGCCGGCTGCTCGTCTGGCCGGCGGCCGCGGCCGCGATCGTCGCCTGGTGGTCGTGGCTCGGTGCGGGCACGCCCGACCTGGTTCCGACCGTCGAGACCGCAGCGGTGCCCGTCGGCGTTGCGCTCGTCGGGCTGGCAGCCGCCCTCGTGTGGCTTCGGCGGCGGGTCGAGGCATCCGTCGCCCTCGGTGTCGGGCTCGCGATCGGGCTCGGGGCGCCCGCCCTGGAGAGCTCGCAGGGGCCGGAGCTGCGGGGCATGCTCGTCGCCGTCGTCGCGGCCGTCATCTGCCTCGCGCTCTCGTTCCGTCCGCTGGGCCGCGTGCGTCCGGCGTCGCCGCTGGGCGCGGCCGTCGGGATCGTCGTCGTCGGGCTGGTGACGGTGCAGCGCACGCTGACCGGAGGGGCGACGGATGCCGCGTGGCTCTTGCTGCTCCTGGCGACGGCCCTCGCAGCCGCCTTCGCTCAGGCTCGCGTCGCGCCGGAACGGCTCTCGTCCCGCCTGTTCGCCGAAGGATCACCTGCAGCGGCGGTGATCGCGGCGGCCGTGACGATCGGCTTCACGACGGATCGGGCCGGCATCGTCGCTCTTGCGCTTGGCGTCCTCGCCGCCGTGCACGTGGCCTCCGCTGCGGTCGGACGTCTTCCGTTCGGCACGCTGACACGATGGTCGGCCCTGGCCGGTGCCCTCTTCGTCGCGACGACGGCGCTCACCTTCTCCGTCGTGACCGAGGTCGAGGCAGCGACCCTTCCGGTGGCCGGAACGGTGCTTGCCGGCGCTGCCGCCGCGGCGGTGCGTTCCCGCCGCCGAGCGGAGGCGTGGCCCATCGTCGAGAGCGTCGTGTGGACCGCCGGACTCGTTCTCGCCACCGCGCCGAGCGTGTTGGCACCCGTCGAGCCCGCACGCGCGTGGCTCTTCCTTGCGGCGGCGCTCGCGGCGGCGGCCGCCGCATCCGCGCTTCCCATCCCGGCCGAGTGGCGCATCCGAGTTCCGAGCGCGCTCGTCCTCGCCGGCGCGGCGCTGGCCATGGGCGCTCGCGCGCTGACCGATCCGCTCCTCGCGAGCGCCGATGCGGCGGCTGCGACGGCCGGCGCCGGTGCCGTCGCGATCGCGATCGTGCTGGCCTCGACGGCCGCCGCCGAACGCACCGCGTGGCACCCCATCGTGCTGGCCGGCGCCGGAGCGGCTCTGCTCGACGTCGTCGTGCTGCTGCGCTTCGACGGCGCCCTCGCGCCGGCCGCGGTCGCCGCGGTCGTCGGCGGGGCGGTCGCGATCGTCGGCGCCTCGACGCTCGGCATCGTCCGCTGGCGGGGAATCGGGGCTGTCCTCGCTCTCGGCGGCCTCGTGCTCTCCCTCGCGGTGTGCGCCATCCGATTCGGCGTCGTCGCGGCCCAGCCGGGGCTCGAAGCGGATGTGTGGGCACTCGTCGGGGCGGCCATCACGACGGCGACCGTCATCGCCGCCGTCCGTGCCGTGCCCCGGCGCGCGATGGCGCTCACCGGTGCCGCGGTCCTCGCCGGTGCGACGGTGCTGTTCACCGGCGGCGAGGCGGTGCTTCTCGCGCTGCAGGACGGGTTCGACGACGTCCGCGCACTTCTCGTGATGTCGATCCTGACAGCCGCCGCCGTGGCCGGCATGTTCCTCCGGCAGCGCTTCGGCCGGGCGATGGCCACATCGGCCATATTCTCCGCCGGCGCCTTCGGACTTCTCGCGATCTTCGGCTTCGGCATCACGCCGGTCGAGCTCGTCACGGTGCCACCGGCGCTCGGCGGCCTGGGCTACGGCGCGTGGGCGCTTCGGCGCCGCGCCGACGCCCGCTCGTGGCCGCTCCTGGGGCCGTGGATCGTGCTCCTCACCGTCCCGTCGCTGCTGCACGACCTGGGTGAATCGGAGCTGTGGCGCGTGGTCGCACTCGGGATCGTCGCCCTGGCGCTCGTGGTGGCCGGCGCCGCATGGCGACGGCAGGCTCCGCTCGTGCTCGGGTCGGCCGTGCTGCTCGTCCACGCGGTCGCCCAGCTCTGGCCGTGGATCTCCGCCGTGTACGTCGCGGTGCCGTGGTGGCTGTGGCTCGGAATCGGCGGTGCGCTGCTGATCTTCCTTGCTGCGACGTACGAGCGTCGGGTGCGGCAGATGCGGGCCGCCTTCGTGTCGGTCGGGCACCTGCGGTGACGGCGGCCGGTCAGACGTCGGCCGCGCCGCGCCCCCTTAGCGCGACGAGTCAGAGGTCGGCGGCGCCGCGCCCCCAGCGGAACGCCGAAACAGTGGCTTCGCCCGGGATCCAGAACCGCCACGGGAACGCCGCCGTCCCCGCGTGTCCGGCCACCCCGACGCGGGGGCCCGTCGAGATCTCGGCCAGCGGCTCGACGAGCAGCTCGAGGTGCGCAACAGCGCCCGCCCGCGGCTCGCCGGTGATCACGTCGATGCCGTCGTGGATCGGATGCCGGAGTCCCACCGCATCACCGAGGCGCCCGGGACCCCGCGCGAGGTCGCGCGCGGTCCGAGCCGCCGGACGGCGGCGGTGCGCGGCATCCGTCCCCTCCACGACCTCGCCTCCGCGGAGCAGGATTCCGCCGGCGACGCCCTCCGGGCCGCACACCACGTTCACGCACGAGTGGATGCCGTGGCTGAGGTAGACGTAGAGGTGACCCGGCTCACCCCACATCGTCGCATTGCGCGGTGTCGGACCCATGCGAGCGTGCGAGCCAGGGTCTGCCACCTCTCCCGTGCCGAGGCCGTGATATGCCTCGACCTCGGTCAGGCGCACGGCGACCTCCTCGCCCTCCACCTCCGTGCGGAGGATCCCCCCGAGCAGCAGGGGGGCCACCTCGAGGGGGAGGCCGAGCAGCTCTTCCCGGCGAGCGGGCCGCACCTCCGGCGCAACGGCCGTCATTGCGGCGGCACCCGGCACCACGACGAGTCGAAGGCCGAGAGGGCGACGACCTCGTCCCCGGTCGCGATCTCGGCGATGTGCGTCTCGACGCGCTCGGGCATCGGCAGGAGGTACTGGTCGTACGGGTTGTCGATGATGTCTGGTGCGACGGTCGTCGCGGCATAGCGGCCGTTCGGCGAGACGCACGTGCGGATGACGGCGTCCGAGACCGGAACGCGTGTGACGACGCTGCTCGTCCCGTCGTCGGCGACGAAGACGACGATCGAGGCGCCGGGGATGCCGTTCTCGTCGAGCTCGGCGTACAGGCGCACCGTCCCGCCGCCCGGCACCGGCACGACCGTCCGCAGCTGGCCGTACTCCGTGTCGGGCGTCGCGAGCGGCCGCTCGCTGCCATCGGTGAGATCGACCGCGAGCAGGCCGTCGGCTCGGTCGACGATGGCCGTCGAGCCCGAGACGCCGTCGAGCGTCAGCGCGGAGCCGAGAGTCGCGGCATCCGTCCCCGTCGCATCGGCCAGCCACAGGGCGCCGTCGAAGCCGACGAAGAGCAGCCGGTCGGTCTCGGGCACGAAGCGCCACTGCACGACGCGGTTGTCGGCACCGGTGACCTCGACCGGCTGCGGCTCGGCGTCCGGGTCCTTGAGCGACGTCGTGAAGAGCATGCTCTCGCGACCGCCGTCGGCGCCGATGTCCGCGTCGGTGAACGTGTAGCCGACGAGGTCGCCGCGGTCGGCGCTCTGCAGATTCGTCACTGCGCCGTCGCCGGGGAGGGGGAGAGTGCGCTGATGCTCGCCGTCGAGGTCGGTGACGATGAGCTTCGTCGTGCCGTCCATCTCGCCCATGGTCTCGGCAGACCCCTCGTCCTCACGCACCGACACGACGAGGTGCGACGACGTGGCCCGGTAGTCCTCGATGTGCGCGTGCCGGAACACGGGGACGGCCTTCTCGCCCGAGAGATCTGAGCGGAAGATCGTGTCCTCGTCGTCCCCCCGCTGCAGGAGGAAGAACGACTCCTCGCCCGTGCGGAAGGTCTGCGTGATCGTCGTGTCCGGCCCGCCGCCGAGCCCGCGCACGCCCTCGATCTTCACCATGTACTTCGTGTCGTCCCACAGCGGCAGCGCGAAGCGGATCCCGACGCTGCGTCCGGCGGTGTCGACGGCGAACGGCGTGGCAGGCGTGACCGTGACCTGCCCGGGGTCGACCTCGGCGAGCGCCTGCGTCGTCGTGATGATGAGCCGGGCTCCGGATGCCGCGACCGCCGCGGCGGGATCGACGTGGCGGTCGGTGACCCGCGGCCCCTGGGCCGTGCTGGCGGCCGCGCCGGCGAGCCCCGCGACGAGCAGCACGCCGACGACCCCGGCGAAGGCGAGGGCGAATTCGCGCCCTCGGCGCTTGCGCGCCCGCGCCCGCCGGGTGGGTGGTGCACCCCGAGGCGCTGCGCCCCGTGCCTCAGTACTCATACGGATCCCCCGGCTCGTCGACGAGTTCGACGGAGTCGGCGACGATCGCCAGGCGCCCGTCGCTGCTCGAACGGACGGTTCCCGTGATCGTGACCCACTGCCCGGTCGCGGGCGATTCCTGCTGCGTGGCGGCCGCGTCGACCGGGATGCTGGCGGGCTGCGCATCGATGACGCAGTGCGTGATGACGAGGCGCGTCAGGTCGAAGCCGTCGTCGCCCGGAGTCACGAAGCCCGTCAGCGTCACCGGGTCGCCGTCGTACGCGTCGGGATTGGTCGCCGTGGCGAAGACCGTCGACCACTCCCCGACCCCGAACTCGGCCGTGTCTCCCGTGGTGGCGAGCGCCACGGCATCCGCCCCCGCGAAGAGCGGCGGCGCGTCGATGTCGCGCGACATCGCGAGCTCGGCCGAGAGCGAGGCGGGCGGGGCCACGAGGGCCGTGAGGACGAGAACGGATGCCGCGACCCCGCCCACCCCGGTGGCCACGACCGCGATCGGGTTGCGGCGGTGCGGCTCGTGTCCTCCGTGCGCGTGGTCGTCGTCCTCTGCGCCCAGGGGGAGGGCGAACGTGAGCACGGCGCCGATCAGCACGACCACTGCCATCCCGACGGCGAACCAGGTCGAGTCCGGGTTGAGGTACAGACCGAGGCGGCCGGTCGCCGCGAGCGTCAGGGTCATGACGGCGAGGACCGCGGCGAGGCCGACTCCGAGCCAGCGGTTGATCAGCGAACGGTGCCGGCGCCGGCCGCCGGTCTGGACGTGGGGGTCAGACAAGGAGATTCACCGCCGTTCCGATCGCGAAGGCGGACAGCACCACCACGATGACGAGCCCGACGAGCACGCGGGTCGTGAAGGTCGTGCGCAGCAGGGCGAGCATCTTGACGTCGACGAGCGGCCCGACGAGGAGGAACGCGACGATCGACCCGGGCGTGAAGGTCGATGCGAACGACAGCGCGAAGAACGAGTCGACGTTGGAGCAGATCGACACGACCATCGCGAGGGCGATCATGGCGACGATCGAGAGCGCCGGGTCCGAGCCGATCGCGAGGAGCGCGTCGCGCGGGATGAGCACCTGCACGGCGCCGGCGAGGGCCGACCCGATGACAAGGGCGGGCAGCACCGCGCGCAGCTCGATGACGAACTGCGCGAGGCTCCGCCGCCCCCGGCCGCCCGGTTCGTGCAGGACGACCTCGCACGTGTCGCGGAAACGCTGTGTGAGGAGGGCGTCCGGATCGGGGTGGCGGCTGTAGAGCCAGCCGATGAGGTTGGCGATCGCGTACCCGCCGAGGATCCGCGCGACGAGGATGCCGTCGTCGAACCCGAAGGCCTGGTGGGTCGTGATGATGACGATGGGGTTCACGATCGGCGCCGCGATGAGGAACGTCAGCGTCTCGGGCACCGAGAATCCCCGCATGAGCAGGCCGCGGGCGAACGGCACGTTGCCGCACTCGCACACCGGCACGATCATGCCGAGGAGCGAGAGCACGGCGCGCCGCGCCCACGCCCGCCGAGGCATCCACCGCTCCAGCACGCCCGGAGGCACCCAGACCTGCACGACGATCGACAGGATGACGCCGAGGACGACGAAGGGCAGCGACTCGATGAGCACGCTGAGCGCGAGCGTCAGGCCGTCTTGGGCGCGGGTCGGGAGCGAAACAGGGTAGAGCGCGGGAGCGAGGGCGTCGATCGCGAAGAGCAGGGCGATGAAGCCCGCGCCGATGGCCAGCCAGACGATCGTGCGCCCCGCGGTGGAGGGAGCTTCGACCGCCTTCGGCTCAGTCCGCGTCACGCTCGCTCGCCCGGGCGGCGGTGCACGATGCGCAGAGCCCGAAGATGTCGACGACGTGCTCGGCCTCGGTGAAGCCGTTGGCCGCCGCCGTCGCGCGCGCCCACTGCTCGACGTCGGATGCCTCGATCTCGACGGCGATGCCGCACGAGCGGCAGATGAGGTGGTGGTGGTGACCCCGCGTCGCACACGCCCGGTAGAGGCTCTCGCCCTCGGGGCTCTGCAGCGAGTCGGCGTCGCCCTGGGCCGCGAGACCGGCGAGCGCGCGGTACACGGTGGCGAGGCCGATGCCCGTGTTCTCGTCGCGCAGGGTCGCATGCAGGCTCTGCGCGCTCACGAAGCCGCGCGCATCGGCGAGTGCTTCGCGCACCCGCTCGCGCTGCCACGTGTTGCGCTGGACCATGCCCGGATTCTACCCGCGGGCCATGGGAGCGCCCTGGGCGCCGACACCGTCGGACACGCCGGCCGAGGCATCCCGAGCCGCTCGATCGACCCGCCCGCGACGCGACCCGACGACGCGGCAGACGACGTAGATGACGAAGGAGATCGTCGTGATGTACGGACTCACAGGCAGGGTTCCCGCGACGGCGAGGAGGATGCCGCCCACCGCAGAGACGAACCCGAAGAGCGCCGAGAGAAGCGGAACGGCGAGGGGACCGGATGCCACGCGCATGGCCGCCGCCGCGGGTGTGACGAGCAGCGCCATGACGAGGAGGGCGCCGATGATGTGGACGCTGACGGCGACCATGAGCCCGAGCAGCAGCATGAACCCGAGGGACACGGCGGTCGTCGGCACTCCGCGGGCCGCCGCCGACTGCGGGTCGAGCGAGTCGAATCGCAGGGGCCGCCAGATCGCGAGGAGTCCGAGGAGCACCGCGATGCTGATGACGATGAGCCAGCCGAGCTGGCCGCTCTGGACCGAGACGATCTGGCCCGTCAGGAGACTGAAGCGGTTGGCGGAGCGACCGTTGTAGAGCGAGAGGAACAGGATGCCGAGGCCGAGCCCGAACGGCATGAGGACGCCGATGATCGAGTTGCGGTCGCGCGCCTTCGCTCCGAGCACGCCGATGATGGCGGCGGCGATGAGCGATCCCACGATCGACCCCGTCACGACGTCGACGCCGATGAGGAGGGCTGCGGCCGCGCCGGCGAAGGAGAGCTCCGCGATCCCGTGCACGGCGAAGGCCATGTCCCGCTGGATGACGAAGACGCCGACGAGCCCCCCGACGAGGCCGAGGACCGCTCCCGCGACGATCGAGTTCGCGACGAGGCCGAGGATCTCGGCGTAGTCCGCGACTCCGCCGAACATCGCCTCCCACACGTCGGACCAGTTCATGCGTGGGCCCCCGTCCCCGGGTCGTCGTGCAGGTCGTGGTGATGGTGGTGGTGCGACTCCTCGGCGTCGGGCGCCCCCACGACGACGAGACGATCGCCCGCCCGCAGGACGTAGACCGGCGCCCCGTACAGCGCCGTCAGCGTCTCGGAGTTGAGCACCTCGTCGGGCGTGCCGAGAGTGAACCGGCCCGCCGCGAGGTAGAGGATCCGGTCGACCGAGCTCAGCACCGGGTTGATGTCGTGGGTCACGAGGAGGACGCCGGCGTTCGCGGCACGGCGGTGGCGGTCGATGAGCCCGATCACCGCCTGCTGGTTGGCGAGGTCGAGGCTCGTCAGCGGCTCGTCGCACAGGAGCAGCCGAGGATCGTCGGCGAGCGCCTGCCCGACCCGCAGGCGCTGCTGCTCGCCGCCGGACAGCTCGCCGACCGGACGGTCCGCGAAGTCGCGGGCGTCGACGGCGTCGAGCAGGGCGTCGACCCGTGCGCGGTCGCCCTTGCGCGGGATGGGGAACCCGAGGCGGTGGCCGTCGACGCCGAGCGTCACGAGGTCGCGCCCGCGCAGCGGCGTCTCACGCGGGAGCGGCCGCTGCTGCGGGATGTAGCCGATGCGGCGGCTGCCACGGCCACGCACCTTCTCGCCGAGCACGGTGATCGTCCCTTCGCTGAGGTCCTCGAGCCCGAGGATCGCCCGCAGCAGCGTCGTCTTGCCCGACCCGCTGGGGCCGAGGACGGCGATCAGCTCGCCGGGGCGCACCTCGAGGTCGAGGCCCGCCCACAGTTCGCGGCCGTCGCGCCGCAGCGCCGCGCCCGAGATCGCGAGCGCGGGGGCCGAGGCATCCGTCATCTGTCCAGCGCCTTTCCGAGTGCGTCGATGTTGCGATGCATCCAGTCGACGTAGGTGAGTCCTTCGGGCAGGATCTCCGAGAACTCGAGCACCGGTATGCCGGCCTGCTCGGCGTCGGCGATGACGGCGTCGGTCTCGACCCCGCCCGTCTGCGAATTGACGATGACGACCCGCACGTCGCCCGAGCGGATCAGGTCGAGGCCAGCGAGGAGCGTCGCGGGCGGGACATCCTGCCCCTCCTCGACCGCCTCGCTGAACGCGCCGGGCGTGACGTTCTCGAGGCCCGCGGCTTCGGTGAGGTACAGCGGGACCGGCTCCGTCGCGAAGATCTGCGCGCCGCCGTGGGCGGCGTCGAGCGCCGCGAGCTCGGCCTCGAGCTCCTCGAGCGACGCGGCGAAGTCGGCGGCGTGCGCCTCGAAGACGTCCGCCTCTTCGGGACGCAGCGTCCCCAGCTGCGACGCGATGCCCTTCGCGAGGTCGCTCATGGCGTGCAGGTCGTACCAGACGTGCTCGTTGAAGCCCTCGATGTGGTCGTGGCCGTGCTCACCCTCGGCGTGATCGGCGTGGTCGTCGTGCGCCTCGCCGGACCCGCTGTCGTCGTGGGCGCCATCGTCGTCGGCGCTGTGGTCGTGGGCGCTGCCACCGGGCCAGTCGTGCGAGAACTCGACGGCCGTGAGGACCGGGGCATCCGTCTCGGTCGCATCGAGAAGCCCGTCGAGGAACGAGTCATAACCGCCGCCGTTCTCGATCACGAGGTCGGCCCGGCTCACGGTCAGCTGATCGCGCGCGCTCGCCTCGTAGGAATGCGGATCCTGCGCGGCGGAGCGGATCATCGACGTCACGTCGACCGCGTCGCCGCCGACCGCTTCCGCGATCTGCCCGTACACGTTGGTCGAGGCGACGATCTGGACGCGGCCGTCCCCCGCGGCGGAGCCGGCCGACGAGCATCCCGTGAGGACGAGGACGGATGCCGCGGCCAGCGCGGCGGCGGCGGTCACTCGGCGGGGCATGCACCCATCGTAAGGCTATTGATAATCGTTCTCAAACCGGAGCCTCGAAAAACGGCGACTGCGGGCATCCGCCGGCCGGCGTCGCCCTTGCCGGCGCCGCCGAAGGTGCGGCGGCGGTCAGTCGAGGAGGAGCGCGGGCTCCTCGAGCACGGACGCGATGTCGGCGATGAAGCGCGAGACGCCGTCGCCGTCCACGACGCGGTGGTCGAACGAGCCGGACACGGTCGTCACCCAGCGGGGGCGCACCTCGCCGTCGACGACCCACGGCTTCTGCCGGATCGCCCCGAGGGCGACGATCCCGACCTCGCCCGGGTTGATGATCGGCGTGCCCGCGTCGACGCCGAAGACGCCGATGTTCGTGATCGTGATCGTCCCGCCCTGCTGGTCGGCGGGCGTCGTCTTGCCTTCGCGAGCCGTGAGCGTGAGCTTCTCGAGGGCGCGCGCGAGCTCGCGCGTGTTGAGGTCGTGCGCGTCCTTGATGTTCGGCACGAGGAGGCCGCGGGGCGTCGCGGCGGCGATGCCGAGGTTGACGTAGTGCCGCACGCGGATCTGCGCCCCGTCGTCGGTGTCGATCCACGCGGCGTTGACCATCGGCGTGCGGCGGACGGCCCAGATGACGGCCCGCGCCATGATGAGCAGCGGCGAGACCTTGACGTCGGCGAAGTCCGGCGAGGCCTTGAGGCGCTTGACGAGCTCCATCGTGCGCGACGCGTCGACGTCGACCCACACCGACACGTGCGGAGCCGTGTAGGCGCTCGAGGTCATCGCGTTCGCCGTGGCCTTGCGGACGCCGCGGACCGGGATCGACTCCTCACGGTCGCCCGCCGGTTCGGCGGGACGCTCCGAAGTCGCGACCGGAGCCGGAGCGCTCGGAGCCCGCACGGGGATCGTCTCCTCGCGCACTTCGGGCCACGCGGGCGTCTCGATGTTGCGGAACACGCTCGCCTGCGACGCCTGCCTCACCACGTCGTCTCGTGTGACCTCGCCCGCAGCACCCGACGGCGTGACGGCGGCGAGGTCGACGCCGAGGTCGCGCGCGAGCTTGCGGATGGGCGGCTTCGCGACGACGCCGACGGATGCCTCGACCCGCTGCTGCGCCGTGACCGCGGGCTTCTTCCGCCGCGACTGGACCTGCCCGCCCGTGCCGTATCCGACGAGCACCGCGCCGCCGGCCTCTGGCTCGATCGGCGCGCCGTGCTCGCTCTGACCCACGACGCTCGGACCCGCGGGGGCCGCGGCATCCGTCCCCTGCGGAGCCCCCGCCGCGATCGTGATGATCGGCGCACCGACGGCGACCGTCTCGCCTTCGGCCGCGAGCAGATCGCCGACCGTGCCGTCGAACGGCGACGGAAGCTCGACGAGCGACTTGGCCGTCTCGATCTCGACGATGACGTCGTTGACGGCGACCGGGTCGCCCGGCGCGACGCGCCACTGCACGATCTCGGCCTCGGTGAGACCCTCGCCGACGTCGGGGAGGAGGAAGGTCTGGGTCGTCATCCGGGTCTCCTGGTCAGTAGGCGAGGGCGCGGTCGACGGCCTCGAGAATGCGGTCGGCGTCGGGGAGGTACTTGCCCTCGAGCTTCGCCGGCGGGAAGGGCGTGTCGAAGCCGGACACGCGCAGCACGGGTGCCTCGAGCGCGTAGAACGCCTTCTCCATGACGGTCGCCGAGATCTCGGAGCCGAGGCTCGTGAAGCCGGGCGCCTCCTGTGCGTAGACCATGCGTCCCGTGCGGCGGACGGAGTCGAGGATCGGGCCGTAGTCGACGGGCGAGAGCGATCGCAGGTCGATGACCTCGCAGCTCGTGCCCTCCGACTCGGCGAGCGCCGCCGCCTGCAGGAGCGTCGTGACCATCGCGCCGTGCCCGACGAGCGTCACGTCCGTGCCGCGGCGGACGACGCGCGAGGCGTGCAGCGGGAGCGCACGCGCCGTGGTGTCGACCTCGCCCTTTGGCCAGTAGCGGCTCTTCGGCTCGAGGAAGATGACCGGGTCGGGCGACGCGATCGCATCCTGGATCATCCAGTACGCGTCGTTCGGTGTCGAGGGGCTCACGACGCGAAGGCCCGGCGTGTGCGTGAAGTACGCCTCGGGGCTCTCCTGGTGGTGCTCGACGGCGCCGATGTGCCCGCCGTAGGGGATCCGGATCACGACGGGCATCTGAAGCGCGCCCTCGTGCCGGTACGTGATCTTCGCGAGCTGCGACGTGATCTGGTCGAACGCGGGGAAGACGAAGCCGTCGAACTGGATCTCGCACACGGGCCGGAAGCCGGCCATCGCGAGGCCGATAGCGGTGCCGACGATGCCGGACTCGGCGAGCGGCGTGTCGATGACGCGCTGGGGGCCGAACTCGGCCTGCAGGCCCTCGGTCACGCGGAAGACCCCGCCGAGCGGACCGATGTCCTCGCCCATGAGCAGGACGCGGTCGTTCTCGGCGAGCGCCCGCCGCAGGCCGGCGTTCAGGGCACGGCTGAAGGGGAGGGTCTCGAGGCCCGAGGGGGCGGGCGTCGTGGCCGGCTGTGTCTCAGAGATGGTCATGAGTCCTCCCCGAAGGATGCCTCGTACTCGTGGTACCACTGACGCTGCTGCTCGACGAGGGGATGCGCCTCGGAGTACACGTTGTCGAAGATCGTGTCGGCCGGGATCGTCCCGAGCTGCGTCGTGCGGACGCGGGCGTCGTCGGCGACCGCTTCACCCTCGGCCTCGACGTCGGCGAAGAAGGCGTCCGAGGCGCCGCGACCGCGGAGGAAGGCGCGCATCCGGTCGATGGGGTCGCGGCGAGCCCACGACTGCTCCTCGTCCGACGTGCGGTACTTCGTCGGGTCGTCGCTCGTCGTATGGGCGCCCATCCGGTAGGTCAGAGCCTCGATCGCGCGGGGGCCGTCGCCGGCGCGCGCCTCGTCGAGGGCGACCTTCGTGACGGCGTAGCTCGCGAGGACGTCGTTGCCGTCGATCGGGATGCTCGGCATCCCGTATCCCTCGCCGCGCTTGTGGAGCGGCGAGCGCGACTGCGTCGACACGGGCACCGAGATGGCCCACTGGTTGTTCTGCAGGAAGAACACCTCGGGCGTGCGGAAGCTCGCGGCGAAGACCATCGCCTCGTGCACGTCTCCCTGGCTCGATGCGCCGTCGCCGTAGTAGACGACGACCGCCTCGTCGCGCTCGGGGTCGCCCGTGCCGCAGCGCCCGTCGAAGACGAGGCCCATGCCGAAGCCGGTCGCGTGGAGCGTCTGCGAGCCGAGCACGAGCGTGTAGATGTGCATGTTGCCGTTGCGGGGATCCGTCGGATCCCAGCCGCCGTGCGTCAGCCCGCGCATCACCCGGATGATGTCGATCGGATCGACCCCGCGGATGCGGGCGACGACGTGCTCGCGGTACGACGGGAAGAAGTGGTCCTGGGGGCGCGCCGCGCGAGCGGAGCCGACCTGGGCGGCCTCCTGACCGAGGCTCGGCGGCCAGAGGGCCAGTTGCCCCTGCCGCTGCAGGTTGGTCGCCTGCCGGTCGAATGCCCGGATGAGCACCATGTCGCGGTAGAGGCCCTCGAGCTCCGGATCGCTCAGCGACCGGACGAGCTCGACGTAGGGTTCGGCGGCCGCAGAGGGCGCGAACGTCCCGTCGGCCGCGAGGATCCGGACGACCGCGGAGTCCGCGATCGCAGAGGGGTGGAGTGGAACCGAGTCTTCGGTCGTGGTCACCTCTCTACGCTAACCCTCGCCCTGGATGGCCTTCTGGGAGGGTCTGGACAATGGATGCCGCGATCCCTAGGACCTTGTCCACAGACTCATGCTCGCCGACGGATATACGGATGCCGTCGCCCGCGAACGGCCGGACCACCAGGCCGCCCTCGATGAAGCGCTGGGCGATGTCGAGCGTCTCGGCGCCCGTCGAGAGCCAGACGAAGTTGCCCTGCGCCTCGGGCACTGTCCACCCGGCGCCGCGAAGGCCCGCGACGAGAGCATCTCGGCGTTCGGCGATGACCCTGACGCGCTCGAGCAGCTCGGGCTCGGCGTCCAGGCTCGCGAGGGCCGCCGACTCGGCGTGTGCCGTGACGGACAGCGGGATCGCGGTCGTGCGCGCCGCATCGAGGATGCGGGGGTGTCCGATCGCGTAGCCGACGCGCAGACCCGCGAGCCCGTACGCCTTCGAGAACGTGCGGAGGACGACGACGTTGGCGTGGCCCTCACCGCCGAGCACGCGGAGGCCGTCGACGGCGCCTGGATCGGTGACGAACTCGGCATAGGCCTCGTCGAGGATCACGAGCACATCGCTCGGGACCTTCGCCAGGAACGCCTCGAACTCGTCGTGCCCGACGATCGGGCCGGTCGGGTTGTTCGGGCTGCACACGATGACGACCCGCGTGCGCTCGGTCACGGCAGCGGCCATGGCGTCGAGGTCGTGCCGCGCGCCCGCGGCGAGCGGCACCTGCACGGGGGTCGCCCCCGCGATGAGCACGAGTCCGGGGTAGGCCTCGAACGACCGCCAGGCGTACAGCACCTCGTCGCCGGGACCGGCCGCGGCGAGGATGAGCTGCGCGAGGATCGACACGCTGCCCGCGCCGACGTGCACCTCGTCGAGGCTCACGCCGAAGCGGTCGGCGAGTCGCTCGCGGAGGCGGGTGGCCGTGGCATCCGGATACCGATTGAGAGCCGTCGCGCCCTGCACGGCCTCGAGCACCCCGGGCAGCGGATCGAACGGGTTCTCGTTGCTCGAGAGCTTGTACGCGCCCGGGCCGGCCTGCGTGCCCTGCTTGTAGGGCGGCAGCGCGGCGATCTCGGGTCGGATGCGGACGGGGGCGTCGGTCACCCTCCCGAGTCTAAGAGGGCGACGGATGCCGCGACACGGCCGCCCTCGCCCGGCGAGCTCTCTCACCCGTGCGGCGGAGCGTGGGAGACTGGCCGCACTATGGGCTTCCTCATCCGCGTCGTCGTCAACGCCTTCGCCATCTGGGTCGTGACGCTCATGCCTGCTCTGCAGGTGAGCGTGATCGCCTTCCCTCCGGGTGACACGCTGCAGTTCGTGCTGACCCTGCTCATCGTCGCGGCCATCTTCGCGCTCGTGAACACCATCATCGGCACCGTCATCAAGGTGCTGGCGTTCCCGCTGTACATCCTCACGCTCGGCCTCATCGGCCTGCTGATCAACGCGTTCCTCCTGTGGCTCACCGCCTGGCTCACGAGCTTCTGGAACTGGGGCCTGCGGGTCGAGGACTTCTGGTGGGGCGTCGTCGCAGCGCTCATCATCACGATCATCAACTGGATCGCGGGCATCATCCTGCGCCCCAAGCGGCGCGACTGACCCTCGTCGCCGCCGGCCGGCTCATCCGCAGGTCTCGAACTCGGACGGCGCCGCCGGCAGGCGCTCGACCGCGTACTCGCTCACGCTGACCGACGTCGCATCCGCGAGCTCGGCCAGCCGGTCGCGGACCGCCCCCATGCGGGGATCGGTGGACGAGTCGAGCATGGCCGCCGTCTCCTCATAGGCCGTCATGCCGTGAGGACGGATGGGGTCGGCGTCGTTCGGGCTCACCGCCGGATCGACCGTCCGCTCGGCGACGAAGCTCCCCGCGGCTCCCACCCCGGCATCGAAGCCGCCGCCCGCGAGGGCGACGATCGGATCGTCGCGATGGCGGAGGGCCACGCTGAGCGTTCCCTCACCGACCTGCGCATCGACGGGAGATCCGAAGGTCACGAGGGTCTGCGTGTCGAACCCGCCTTCGAGGGCGAGGTGCGCGGCCACCATGGCGCCCTGCGAGTGCCCGAAGGCATGGACGACGTCACCCGGCTGCGCACCCGCCTCTCGCAGGGCGGCGACCGCCGCCTGGTACGACGCCGCCTGCTCGCCGGCGTAGAGCTGCAGGTTCGACGTCATGTCGAAGGCCTCGCCCTCGTCACCGTCGCCCGTGGTGCCGCGGATGTACACGGCGTACTGGCGCGTGCCGTCCGGCATCGTGTAGCGCTCGACCCGGATGCGGCTCCCCTCCGCGCTCGGGATGCGCCCGGCCGCGGCGGCGAGGGTGGCGGGCGCATTCCGGTCGCTCACCCCCGCAATCTCGCGCAGCGCTACGGGGGGGCACAGCGCCGGCGAGCGCCGACCCCCGTTCGACCGTGCCACCCCCCGCGGAGCGGACGGAGCCCGTGAGGCCGGACAGCAGCACGCCCGCCGCGAGCCCGCCTCCCGGCAGCAGCCACGAGCCCACCACCGCGCCCTGCCCGATGAGGGAACCAGCCCACAGCGCGTCGCGCCCGAGCCCCGCCCACGACGCCCGCATCGCCGCGAGCGGATGCTCGCGCTCGAGCTGCGCCAGCCGTCCGTCGATCCGCTCCACGGCGGCCCAGTCGCCCGCGGCCTCGGCTGCGGACCGTTCGGCGCGCAGCTCGACGGTCTCGAACATGGCCGCGAGCTCGGTGAGCATCGACGCGATCCGCCTCGCATCATCGGCGAGTCGCGCCGACCGCTCCCGCGCGTAGTGCGTGCGCGCGAGCGCCGCGCTCGTCTCCGCCCGAGGCAGCACCTCGATCGCTCCCGCAGCCCGGCCGAACGTCCCGCCCACGTCGTCGAGATCGTCCCCCAGCCCTGCGAGCCGCTCGGCGGCCGCCCGAAGCGCACTCGTGTCGACCGCGACGACTCCGCCGCTGCGGATATCGAGATCGCCCACCGTCACCACGCCCCCGCTGACGCGGCCCGGTGCCATGCGGACCGCAGGTCGCACTCGACGTCGCGACTGACCTCGCAGAGCTCGCGCACGTGGCCGATCAGCCGCTCGAGCGCGGCGCGGTACTCCTCCGCTGCCCGGCATTCCCAAGCCGTCTCGGCCTGCAGCCCGCCGAGCGCCCCCATCACGGCGGAGAGCCGGTGTCGGGCCTCGGGGAGGAGCCCCGAGCCGGTCGCTGTCGTCGTCCAGATCGCATTCACCCACCGAGCATCGCCGTCGGGCACAGCAGCGCGGCGCGCCCTCCCGCACCATCGGGAGAACGCGCCGCGCGTGTCGAGCTGTGGAGGACGGGGCACACCCGTCCTCCACCGATCAGGGCTGTGTCACCGGGCCCACGACCACGGTGGCGGTCGCCGTCGTGGTGTTGCCCGCGGCATCCGTCGCCTTGTAGGTGAAGGTGTAGACGGCCTTGTTCGCCGCCACGACGCGGAACGTCGTGTCGTCGAGCGTGGTGACGGCCGCCTTCTTGGATCCGGATGCCTCGGCCGACACGAGCTCGACGGTGACGTCGCTCTCGTCCTCGACGGCGACCTGGATCGTGACCTCGCGCTGCTTGTTGTCGGGCGGCATGATCCGCTCGACCGACGGGGTGACCGTGAGGGTCGGCGGCGTCGTGTCCACGTCGATGCCCACGAGCACCGGATCGTGGTCGCTCGAGCGGTACGGATCGGGTGCGAACAGCCCCGTCACCTGGCTCGCCGGCTTGAACTCGGTGTTGTAGTCGAGAACCTGGGGCTCATCCGCGTTGATCGACCAGGTCGACGCCCCGGTGACATCGCCTACCAGCCCGGGGCCGGCGAGCGCGTGGTCGAGGTAGCCGAGCTGGCCGTCGAAGACGTACGAGTACGCGTACTCCCCTTGGAAGCGGAAGAGCAGATCGGTGTACCCGGCGGCACGGATCGCGTCGATCGAGTTCTCCTTGTCATAGGAGTTGAGGTCGCCGATGATGAGCGTCCGATCGCCGGTGCCCTGACCGGTCGGGTCGCTCGCGAGCCAGTCCACGAGTGCCTTCGCCGCGTTCTCGCGGGTCAGCGCGCAGTTGCCCTGGCCGTCGCCCGTGTCGGGATCGGCCGCGCCGCAGCCGGAGCCCTTGGACTTCAGGTGGTTGACGCTGATCGTGATCGGCTGACCCCCGGCCACCGGCTGGAAGGTCTGCGTCAGCGGCGGGCGGTTGCGGTTCGCGGCCCAGCGCGGGTCCTTGATCTCCCACGCCGGGTCGCCCACCGGCTCGACGGTCGCCTTCTTGTACATGAACGCGGTCGCGATCACGTCGGTGCCGATCGGCTCGCCGGTGTCGACGTACGAGTAGACATCGGCACCGAGGTAGGCGTTGAGCGCTCGCGTGAGAGCCGGCAGGGCCGCGGTCTGCGAGCCGGCGTTGTTCTCGATCTCCATGAGACCGAAGACGTCCGCGTCGATCGCCGCGAGGGCCGCGACGATCTTCGCCTGCTGCCGCTCGAACTCGAGGGGGCTGTTGGCGCCCCGGGCGATGTCGTCGTCCTCGTCGGTCGTCGGGTCGTCGAGCGTCGTGAAGTAGTTCAGGACGTTGAAGCTCGAGACCTTGAGGTCGCCGCCGACCTCCGGCACGGCGGGCCGGGGGTTCTCGACGCGATAGCCGGCGGGCTGCGTCGGCTGGATCCCGTAGGACGAGACCTGAGGGCTGTCTCCCGTGCGCACGCGCTGATCGAGGACACCCGTCACGCCGGTCAGGACGTCGCCGCCGCGGAAGAGGTGGTTCAGCGTGAACGGCTGCCCGTCCGGGTGCAGCAGCGGATCGGGATTCTGACGCGCGCGCGCATCGTCGATGATGATCTGCTCCGCGATGTTCTCGGCGAGGGCCGCCTGCGCGTCGGGGCCGGGCTCCACGGTGGCGGTCGGCTGGAACTGACGTCCGAGTGAGACCGTGACGGTGTTGAAGCGCCCGAACTCGAAGTACTCGGCGATCGTCAGCGGCTGAGCGAACGTCACGTACATGCCTTCGACGGCTTCGCGCGCCGGGTCGCTCAGCGGGAGGGCGAGGGTCGTCGGCTGCGGGAGTGCCGCGCCGGTCGCGCAGACCTCCGTGTCGGCCGCCGAGACCTCGGTGAGGCTCTGGAACTCCGAGACGGAGCCCGCCACGTTGACGACGTCGCCGACGTGAACGTCGATGATCCCGTCGCCGTTGCCCGGGTTGTTGTCGGCGTCCTGCTGGAAGACGAAGATGCCGTCGGAGGTGGCCGGATCGCCGTCGCCCGCGTCCTGCAGGTAGAACCCGTCGAGGTCGGTCGTCTGGAAGTCGGCGATCACCGTTCCCTGGATGCGCACGACCGATCCGCTCACGGGCGACGCGGTGCCCGAGCCCTGGACGGAGCCGATGGTGGCACTCGTCGCCGTGCAGTCGGCCTGCCCCACCGGGGTCTCCGGCTTGGGAACGGTCGCGTTCAGGGCACCGGGGGTGTTGACGGCCTCGCCGAAGACGGGGGTCCCGGAGAAGCCCGGGATGCCTGCCAGGTCGAAGTCGTTGCGCACCCAGTCGGCCGGCGCGTCGGTGTCGGTGCCGTCCGGGATCCGAGAAGCGCCGCCGGGCGCGAACGCCTGTCCGTCGTACGCCACGCCGAGGGTCACGCCGCCGTAGGTGCGATCACTGGCGCCGCCGTCGTTCACGGCGACCGCGTCGACCACCGTGAGGCCGGCCGCGTCGATCACCCCGTCGTCGTTCGCGTCGATGTCGGCGTTCGCCGCGGGAATCGTGCCGGTGACGAGCAGCAGGCTCAGCGTGCCGTTCTCCAGCTCGTTGGCCGGCAGGCTCAGAAGGACCCGCCCGGACGCGTCCGGCGCTCCGGGCGCGAACACCCCGTCGACGACCCCGAAGGTGGGGGCGTCGCCCTCGATCTCGAGGACGCGATAGCCGGAGAGATCCGTCCCCGGTGCCGTGAGGAGCTCGACGTACTCGACGTCGGTGCCGGCCGTGCTGGCTGAGAACTCGTTGATGACGACCGGAGCGGCGGCCGATGCGGGTGGCGCTGCCGCCAGCGCGCCGAAGGCGAGAGCCCCGGCGACGACGAAGGTGAGCGGACGGACGGAGCGATGCACAGGGCCTCCTCATCGAGCACATGGAAAGGAGGCTTCGTGAGCCTCCCGGCACAAACCTAGGCAACCCCCGCCCACAAAGGAAGATGCCGCAGTGGCGTGGCCGTGAACGAAAGGCGAAGGACAACCGGCAGTTGCCCCGCGCGCCGGAAGGAAGAGAATGGAGGCCATGACCGCGAGCGCCGTGGAGCCCTTCCGCGTCGTCTTCGTATGCACGGGGAACATCTGCCGGTCCGTCATGGCCGACGTCGTCTTCCGCGGATTCGCGGATGCCGCGGGCCTGCGAGACCGGGTGGGGTCGACCAGCGCCGGCACGGGCGACTGGCATGTCGGCGAGCGCGCCGACCAGCGCACGATCGAGGCGCTCGAGCGCCGGGGGTACGACGGGGCGCACCACCGCGCCCGCCAGTTCACTCTGTCCGACTTCCAGCACAACGACCTCGTGGTCGCTCTCGACCGCAGCCACGAGCGGATCCTGCGCGGCTGGGCGCGCACCGAGGCCGACACGGACAAGATCGCTCTGCTCATGTCATTCGACGCGTCGGCTCCGACGCTCGACGTTCCCGACCCCTACTACGCGGGCCCCGGAATGTTCGACGAGGTGCTCGGTATGATCGAGAACGCGAGCCGGGCGCTCTTCCGGCAGCTCGAACCCGCGATCCGGCCCGCCGTGTGACACGGCGCGGCCCCGCGCGCAGCGCTTCTGACGGGAGTTCCGTGTCCTCTTCTTCCGCCCTCGGCATCCAGCCCCTCAGCCCTCTCGACGGCCGCTACCGCGCCGCCGTCGCGGAACTGGGCGACTACCTCTCGGAAGCCGGCCTCAACCGCGCCCGCGTCGAGGTGGAGGTCGAGTGGCTCATCGCGCTGACGGACCGCTCCCTGTTCGGCACGTCCCCGCTCGGCGAGACCGAGAAGGACCGGCTTCGCGTGCTCTACCTCGACTTCGGCCAAGACGAGATCCAGTGGCTCGCCGAGCGGGAGGCGGTGACCCGCCACGACGTCAAGGCGGTCGAGTACCTCGTGCGGGACCGGCTCGCGCAGCTCGGCCTCGAGGCCATCGCCGAGCTGACCCACTTCGCGTGCACGAGTGAGGACATCAACTCCGCCGCCTACGCCCTGACGGTCAAGCGTGCCGTCGAAGACGTCTGGCTTCCCAAGCTCCGTACCGTCATCGCCGCGCTCCGTGCTCTCGCGATTCAGCATCGGGATGCCGCGATGCTGTCGCGCACGCATGGGCAGCCGGCCACCCCCACGACAATGGGCAAGGAGCTCGCGGTGTTCGCGTGGCGCCTCGAGCGCGTCGCGGCGCAGGTCGAGGCATCCGATTTCCTCGCGAAGTTCTCGGGTGCGACGGGCACGTGGTCGGCGCACCTCGCGGCGGAGCCGGATGTCGCGTGGCCCATCGTGTCGGAGGAGTTCATCGAATCTCTCGGCCTCGGCTTCAACCCCCTGACGACCCAGATCGAGTCCCACGACTGGCAGGTCGAGCTCTACGACCGCATCCGCCATGCTGGGGGCATCCTGCACAATCTGGCGACCGACGTCTGGACCTATATCTCGATCGGCTACTTCACCCAGATCCCGGTCGCCGGCGCGACGGGCTCGTCGACGATGCCCCACAAGATCAACCCGATCCGCTTCGAGAACGCCGAGGCAAACCTCGAGATCTCGGGCGGGCTGCTGTCGACACTTGCCCAGACGCTCGTGACGTCGCGGCTGCAGCGCGACCTCACGGACTCGACCACGCAGCGCAACATCGGCGTCGCCCTCGGGCACTCGCTCCTCGCTCTCGACAACCTCGAGCGCGGGCTTCGAGAGATCTCCCTCGCCGAGGATGTGCTGCTCGCCGACCTCGACGGCAACTGGGAGGTGCTCGGCGAGGCGATCCAGACCGCGGTGCGAGCCGAGGTCGTCGAGGGCCGCTCGCAGATCACCGACCCCTACGCCCTCCTCAAGGAGCTCACCCGGGGCCGACGGGTCGGCGCCTCCGACCTGGCCGAGTTCATCCGCGGGCTCGACATCGGCGACGAGGCGAAGGACCGCCTCCTTGCGCTGACCCCGGCCACCTACACCGGCATCGCGTCCGAGCTGGTCGACGTTCTCGACGAGGCGCGCCACGACGGGCACGACGAGGACTGACCTCGAGGCCCGTCCGCGGGCGCGATCAGAGCGGCGTCAGCGCTTGTCGTCACCGGATGCCGCGGCATCCGGTCGTCCGTCGCCGTCGTGCTGCTCGTCCTCAGGAAGGAGCACCGGGCGGTCGACCGTCTTCTGCACCTGCGCGGGGTCGACGGCCAGCAGCAGCAGCGACACGATCAGCAGGACGGCGATGAAGGCGACGCCCGCAGCGATCGCGGCGACCACGAGGGCCCGCTGGAGCTCGTCGCCCGGCTTCTGCTGGAAGAACCCCATCGAGACGAGGGTCACGATGCCCGTGAAGAGGGCTGCGCCGAAGGCGAGACCCAACAGCTGCACGGGCTTCATCAGATCGCGACGAGTCGGCTTGTCGGCACTCACGCGGCACCTCCCTGGTCGGATGCGGTCGGCGCGTTCTCGACGGGCGCCGGTGCACCGTCCTCGGCGACGGAGGCCCTGCGCGGCGAGAAGCCGGCGATCGCGAGATATACCGCGATGATCGCGGCATAGCCGCCGAAGATGCCGACGCCGATCGTGATGCCCGTGAGGGTGAACGAGCGACCGGCGTCTTCGATGTAGTAGTTCAGCGCGTACTGGGTGGGCACGAACAGCAGTCCGAGCCCCAGCACGATCGTGATGATGCCGATCGTGAGCGCGTCGCGGGCCTCGCCCCGCGCCTGGGCATCGGCGGAGTCGCGGAGCGCGCGGCGTGCGCGAGCCCCGGCCACCGTCTCGATCGTTCCGGCGAGGAGCGCCCACGCGATCACCGCGATGAAGAAGACGAGGGTCGTCCGCCACGCCGTCACGCCACCGGCCATGCCGGCGATGACGGTCACGATGCCGAGCAGCACCGACGGCCACCGCTGCCCCGACGGGTAGACGAGCCAGATCGAGACGAAGAACACGATCGAGGTCGCGATGGCCCAGCCGCTGAAGACCGACATGCCGACGGCGGCGGAGTGGTCGGGCGAGAACGTGATCATCACGGCCGCCAGCGCCGCGAAGACGGCGCGCGCGAGCTGCACGTGCCGCACCTCGAAGGTGCGCGGGGCAGGGGATGTTGACACGACTGACCTGGGAAAAGCGGAAGGGATGCCTCCAGTCTACGTCCCGCCTAGAGCGACCCCAGCGCCCGCTCGAGGTCGTCGATGAGGTCGTCGACGCTCTCGATGCCGACGGACAGGCGCACGACCTCGTCCGGCACCGCGAGCTCCGTACCGCGGACCGATGCGTGCGTCATCTCGTGGGGGTAGTTCACGAGAGACTCCACTCCGCCGAGCGATTCGGCCAGCTGGAAGATACGGGTCGACTCGGCGAACCTGCGCGCGGTCGGCCCGTCGGCGAGTGCCAGTGACACGATCCCGCCGAACGCCTTCATCTGACGCGCCGCGATCTCGTGTCCCGGGTGCTCCGGGAGACCGGGGTAGTAGACCTTCGCGACTCTTCCATGCCCGTTGAGGAATGAAGCGACGGATGCCGCGTTCTCACTGTGCCGCTGCATCCGGAGTCCGAGCGTCTTGATGCCTCGCGTCGTGAGGAACGCGTCGAGGGGTCCGGAGACGGCGCCCACCGCGAACTGGAGGAACTTCACCTTGTCGGCGAGGGCGTCGTCCTTCAGTACCAGCGCGCCGCCGACGACGTCGGAGTGGCCGCCGAGGTACTTCGTGGCGGAGTGCACGACGACGTCGGCGCCGAGGTCGAGGGGCCGCTGCAGGGCGGGCGACGCGAACGTGTTGTCGACGACCACGAGCGATCCCGCCTCGTGGCCGACCCGCGCGAGGCCCGCGATGTCGGTGATCTTGAGGAGCGGATTGCTGGGCGTCTCGACCCAGAGGATCGGCGCGTGGCCCTCGCCGAGTCGCGCGGCGACGGCATCGAGATCGCTCATGTCGACCACTCGCAGGCCGACGCCCCAGGGTCCGAGGATCTTCGCGAGCAGGCGGTACGTGCCGCCGTAGACATCGCTTCCCAGGAGCACGTCGTCACCCGGCTTGAGGACGGCGCGCAGGAGCGCATCCTCAGCGGCGAGCCCGGAGGCGAACGAGAACGCGCGCGTGCCGCCCTCGATCGCGGCGAGCTGCTTCTCGAGCGCCGTCCGCGTCGGATTGCCGCTTCGGCCGTATTCATACCCGCCGCGGAGACCCCCTATGCCGTCCTGTGCATATGTGGTCGAGAAATGGACCGGAGGGATGACGGCACCCGTCGTGGGATCGTAGGCCTGACCCGCGTGCACCGCGAGACTGTCGAATCCGCGCGCCGGCGCGGGGGACTCGTTGGTCGGGTCGCTCACGCATTGCTCCTTGCGCTCGGGTCGGCCGCAGCCTCGGTCATCGCGTCTATGTGGGTGTCGAGGCTGTAGCCGTGCGAAGTCATCCAGTCGTCGTCGAAGACCTTGCTCAGATACCCGCGACCGTGGTCGGGGAGCAGCACGACCATGACGGCATCCTCGGGGAGGTCGCGCGCGGCGCGCAGCGCGCCGACGACGGCCATGCCGCTCGATCCGCCGACGAGCAGTCCCTCCTCCTGCGCCAGCCGCCGGGTCATCGCGAACGACTCAGCATCACTCACGCGGTGGATCTCGTCGACGATGGTCGGATCGTACGCGGCCGGCCAGAAGTCCTCGCCGACACCCTCGACGTCGTACCCGTGCACGGGCCCGCCGGAGTAGATCGAGCCGACCGGGTCGACCCCGACGATCCGGACCTCGCCGGCCGACGCCTCCTTGAGGAAGCGTCCCGTGCCTGTGATGGTGCCGCCCGTGCCGACGCCGGCGACGAAATGGGTCACGCGCCCGTCGGTGTCGCGCCAGATCTCGGGACCCGTCGTCTCGTAGTGGCTCCGCGGGCCGTTCTGGTTGGCGTACTGGTTCGGCTTGTACGCACCGGGGATCTCGCGAACGAGGCGATCCGAGACCGAATAGTACGAGCGCGGGTCGTCGGGCTCGACGGCGGTCGGGGTGACCACGACCTCTGCGCCGTATGCCCGCAGCACGGCGCGCTTGTCTTCGGCGACCTTGTCTGGCACGACGAAGACGCAGCGGTACCCCCGCTGCTGAGCGATGAGCGCCAGACCGACGCCGGTGTTGCCGCTCGTCGGCTCGACGATCGTGCCGCCGGGCTTCAGCAGCCCTTCGCGCTCGGCCGCGTCGATGATGTTCGCGGCGATGCGGTCTTTTGCGGATCCGCCGGGGTTGAAGTACTCCACCTTCGCGAGCACGGTCGCGCCGATGCCGGCCGTGATGCGGTTGAGGCGGACGAGGGGGGTGTTGCCGACGAGGTCGGCGACGCTCTGCGCGTATCGCACGGGTATGTCCTAGGTGTGAGGCCGCGCTTCAGGTCGCGCGGGAGCTGTCGGGGTCGGTGAGCAGTGCGAAGCACTCAGCGACAACAGCGACAGGTCAGCACGAGCAAAGCGTACGCGCGCGAGGCGCGACGGCGAGCTGTGTTACGTAACATCCACGGTACGGCACCCGTCTGAGAGCGTCGATGGGACGGGCGTTGCGGCCGCGGCTTCTCATTTCTCGTCGCGTGGCCCAGGCGACTCCAGAAACGAGGGCAGGCGTTCGAGGCAGTCCTGCCACCCCTTCGCATTCTCGTCCCGCCCTTCACTCGTCCTGAAGCCGTCATGCGTGAGCCGAAGGTGCGTCCCGTCCCCGTCGGGGGAGAGCTGGATCGTGACGAAGGTCACCTCGTCCTCGCCGTCCCAACGCCACGAGTACGACAAGGCGCTCGGCGGATCGAACACGCGGTACTCGCCTGTGACGCCCATCTGCGCGGCGTCGGATGCGATCCGGTAGCTGCCGCCGAGTCGCGGGTCCGTCTCGATCGACGGCGACAGGCGAGGCGGCCAGAACCACCTCTGCAGCTCGCTCGCTTCGGTGAGTGCGCGCCAGACCCGTGCGGGGTCGGCGTCGAAGTCGCGGTCGATCGTGAGGCTCGCCATCGTCCTCTTCTATAGGAGGCACGCGGCCGGGTCAATGCGCGGCTCCATCGACGCCGAGGCGCGAGGGTCGCGCGCGTCGAGCCGGCACCGGGGGAGTCGGGGCGATGTGTCACGTGAAACGGCGGGGTCGACTCGGGTCAAGGCATCCGCAGTTCCTCCGGCTCGACGACGACGTCGACCAAGGCGCCGTTGCGCCAGAGGGTCATCTCCATCCGCCGCCCGATCGCGTGCTCGACCATCTGGCGCTGGACTCCCGTCACCGTCGTGATCGGCTGACCGTCGAGCGCGATCACGATGTCGCCGCGCCGTGCGCCGGCGTGGTCGGCGGGGCTGCCTTCGACGACGGACGAGACCTGCATGCCCTTCTGCGACCCGACCTTGGCCGCGATGGGCGGGGCGAGCGGCACCTGGGCACCCGCGACGCCGAGCCAGGCCCGCCGTACCCGGCCCTTCCGCAGGAGCGAGTCGATGATGTCGCGGGTCGTCGGGTTGATCGGCACGGCGAGCCCGAGTCCGATCCCGGCGACCGCCGTGTTGACGCCGACCATGCGCCCTCGGCTGTCGGCGAGGACCCCGCCGCTGTTTCCCGGGTTGAGCGCGGCATCCGTCTGGATGACTTCGTCGATCACTCGACCCGCACGGGTCGGCAGCGAGCGCCCGAGCGCCGACACGATGCCGGCCGTCACGCTCCCGGCGAGCCCCAGGGGATTGCCGAGCGCGACGACGAGCTGTCCGACCTTCAGCGCCGACGCATCGCCCCACGGCACAGGCGGAGGTGTCGTCCCGTCCGCGCGCAGAACCGCGAGGTCCGACAGGGGGTCGCTGCCCACGACGACGGCGGAGAGATCGGTGCCGTCGGCGAAGGCGACCGAGACCCGATCGGCGGACTCGACGACGTGCGCGCTCGTGAGCAGGTGACCGGTGGTGGAGATGACAGAAGCGCTCCCGCCGCCCGAGCCCCGCGGAGTGCGCACCGAGACGGCCGCGACGGAAGGGAGGACGGATGCCGCCACCCCCGTCACCGCACGGGAGTAGGCGTCGAGCACCGAGCCGTCGTCGTCCACGAGGCCATCTTGGATCCGCCCGACCACGCGGAGGTCGCTGTTCGCGGTGGGCGCACGGCCCGGCCATACGGCCTTAAGGAAGGTCGGCGCGATACGGGCGGAAGAAGGCGCGCAGCTCGTCGACGTACTGCTCGGGCTCTTCGAAGGCGGCGAAGTGGCCGCCGCGCGGCGCCTCGATCACGCGCACGACGTTCGCCGTCCGTTCCAGCCACGCACGCGGCGGTCGCAGGATGTCGGCGGGGTACAGCGCGAACCCCGATGGCACCCCCACCCGGCGCGCATGCTGCGCGGGCGGGATCGCCGCGTTGGCCTTGTACAGGCGCATCGACGATCCGATCGTCTCGGTGAACCAGTAGATCGAGATGTTCGTCAGGATCTCGTCCCTGGTGAAACTGCTCTCGACGTCTCCGCCGCAGTCGCTCCATGCCCGCAGCTTCTCGACGATCCAAGCGGCGAGCGCCGCCGGCGAATCGTTGAGTCCCACCGCCGCGGTCTGCGGTTTCGTCCGGTGCATCGCCGCGTAGGCGCCCTCGGTCGCGCCCCAGGCCGCGGCATCCTTCATCCACTCGCGTTCCTCGGGCGTGAGGTCGGACGGATCGCCGGGGTACACGGGGATCCCGGCGTCGGTGCGATGCACGCCGACAAGACGGTCGGGGTGATCGAGCCCGAGGTAGCGGCTGACGTGGCTGCCGATGTCGCCGCCGGCCGCGCCGAACCGCTCGTAGCCGAGCGTCGACATGAGTGCGGCCCAGAGCTCTGCGACGGCGATCGCGTCGAGCGGCGCACCCGACGGGCGCTCGGAGTACCCGTACCCCGGCATGTCGGGCACGACGACGTCGAACGCGTCGGCGGGATCACCGCCGTGCGCCGCCGGATCGGTGAGAAGCGAGACGACCTTGGTATACCGCCAGAACGAGTCGGGCCACCCGTGGCTCAAGACGAGCGGGACGACCGGCGCCGTCGGAGCCACGGCCCGCGCATGGAGGAAGTGGATGCCGAGACCGCCGACCCGCGCCCGGAAACGCGGCAGGCGATTGAGCTGTTCCTCCCGTGTCGCCCAGTCGAAGCCGTCGGCCCAGTACGCGACCAGTTCGCGCAGATAATCCGGGTCGGTGCCGTACGCCCACCCCGCGTCTTCGGGTGCGTCCGGCCACCGCGTCGCGCGGAGCCTCGCTCGCAGATCGGCGATCGCGTCGCGCGAGGTCTCGCTGCGGAAGGGCTCGATCGCGCCCGCGCCCGGCCCGCCGTACTCCAGCCGGCCCGCGGTGGTCGGGGACGAGGCATCCGTCATGGCAGTCACGCTAGCCGTCGGCCCTGACACGCGGGTGCAGCCGGGGCTCGCAGGTGCGCGATCGCGTGGAGGTCGAGCGGGCGCCTGAGTAGCATCGCCACGACGGCTGGCCACGAGGAGCTGCGCATGACCGATCGGATCGCCGGGGCGAACGACGCGTCGACGACGGATGCCTCTCGTCGACCGAGCCTCGTGCGCCGATCAGTCGGTCACGGCGCTCTTCTCCGCCGCGGGGGCCGCGGCATCCGTCGCCGCTTCGTCCGCCTCCCAGCGCAGGAGGTCTCCCGGCTGGCAGTCGAGGGCCTCGCAGAGCGCCGCGAGAGTCGTGAACCGCACGGCCTTCGCCCGTCCGTTCTTGAGCACCGCGAGATTCGCCGGCGAGATGCCGACGCGCTCGGCAAGCGTGCCGACCGCCATCTTGCGGCGCGCCATCATCACGTCGATGTCGACGACGATGGGCATCAGATCACCTCGTTGAGCTCGGAGCGCAGACGCCCCACCTCGACATCGCGGGCGATGGCCTGCGCGAGGAGCATGCGGAGGACGAGCACGACGAGGGCGACCCCAGCGATCGCCAGCGCCAGCCCGGCGATCAGCCCGACGACCCCCGGTGCGATTCCGCCCGGTGCGAGCGCTGCGGCGAGGATGAACGCGAGGACGGATGCCGTGACCACCGCGCCGAAGATGACGTCGACGTAGCGGAACGCGGCCGTCGAGAACACCGAGCCCTTGCGGACCATGCTGAGCAGCATCCAGACGCACACGGCGCTCACCTGCATCGTGAGGATGCCGAGCACGATGATGACGACGAGCGCGATTCGGCCCCAAAGGGCTTCGCCCTCGAGGTCGGCCCAGAAGAGCGGCACGATGACCGTCTGGGCGAAGAGGGAGCCGATGAGACACAGCGCGATCACGATGCGCAGTGCCGTGATGGTAATTCGTCCCATGGCGTGCTCCTGATCAATGATGTGCAATACGTGAGAAATCTATCGATTTTCGTTCGATTTCGCAATGTTATCGATCGCGACACCGACCTCGAGAACTGGGGAGACCGGTTCCCCCAATGCGCAAGGGGGTGCCGGGGCGCGCGGCACGGGGTGATGCTGTCTTCCAGCACCACTGCCGGAAGGAGCCACCATGGCATACCGCGTCGGGTACTTCGTCGGAAGCCTGTCGTCGACGTCCATCAACCGCAAGCTTTCGAAGGCGCTGATCAAGCTGGCGCCCGACGATCTCGAGTTCACGGAGATCGCCATCGGTGACCTTCCGCTTTACAGTCCCGACTTCGACCAGGACTACCCGGCGGAGGCGCGAGCTCTCAAGGACGCCATCCGCGAGTCGGATGCCGTCCTCTTCGTCACCCCGGAGTACAACCGGTCGATCCCCGGCGCGCTGAAGAACGCGATCGACTGGGCATCCCGGCCGTACGGGCACAACTCGTTCGACCACATCCCGGCCGCCGTGATCGGGGCATCGGTCGGGTCGCTCGGAACCGCGCTCGCGCAGCAGAGCCTGCGTGCGGTGCTGAGCTTCTGCAATGCGCGGCAGATGACGGCGCCGGAGGCCTACGTGCAGTTCAACGCCGACGATTACGACGACGACGGCACGGTGCGCAACGAGAGCACCCAGGACTTCCTGCGGGGGTTCATGGCGGAGTTCCGCGAGCACATCCAGCGCGTGCTGACGGTGCTTCCCCGCCAGTAGACGTCACGCGCCCAGAAAGGCAAGCGCCTCCTGCCGGAAAGCACGCGACCCCGGCGCATTGAAGTGGTGCCGGCCGGGTATCTCGAAGAAGACGCCGTGCGGCGCCGACGACGCGAGCCGTCGTGATCGCTCGAGGATCGCGTCCTCGGAGCCGGTCGCGAAGAGCACCGGCTGCTGCGGCGGTCGGGACGGGTCGGGATCGGCATCCCCCAGGCGCATGCCCTCGGCGAGCGCGACGAGCACACCCAGGTCGTTGCTCGACACGCGCTCGGCCAGCGCGATGTAGTTCTGCGTCACCCGGTCCTCGACGGGGGTCCCGTGCTCGGCGTATGCGCGTGCCTGATCGATCTTCACGCGTGCGAGGGGCCGCCCGTCGGGGATGCCGCCGAGGACGGCGCGCGACACGCGGTGCGGCGCGTCGACCAGCAGCTGCCAGCCCACCCGGCCTCCGAGCGAGTACCCGGCGTAGTGCACGGAGTCGAGCAGATAGGTGTCGAGCACCAGGAGCAGATCGCCCACGAGCGCCGACATCGTGTAGTCGTGCGGGTCATGCGGCTTGTCGCTGAGCCCGTGCCCGCGCTGGTCGACTCCGAGCACGCGGAAGCCGGCGCGCGTGAGGTCGCGCACCCATCCCGTGTCGACCCAGTTGTCGCGGCAGCTCGACGCGAACCCGTGCACGACCAGCACGGTGTCGGCCACCTCGTCGCCCCATGAGTACGTCGCGATACGGTGACCCTCCGCGGACATCACGTACTGCGGATCCGGCACGGCGGTCATCGGCAGGGCGCTCTGGGTCATGTGCCCCATTGTCGCGCCCGCACCACCGTGCTGCGCGACGAGCGCGCGGCCCGGGCTCACCGTCGCGGTGTCCATCCGGGCGGAAGCGGTCCGTCGTAGGCGGCCCGCTCGCGGTCGGCCTCCTCCGACCAGCCCTGCGCCCGCCGGGGTGTCGGGAAGGCGCCGCGGGCGACGCGGAACCCGAGATCGTCCTGGGCGAGACGCGGTGAGCCACCGCGCCGGACCGACGCGCGCACGCTCCACGCGTCATCCGCGAACCCGCCACCGCGGAAGACCCGGTAGTCGTCGTAGCGTGCGGGGTCGAGCAGGTCCCAGCACCACTCCCAGACGTTGCCGAGGGTGTCGAACAGTCCGTGGAGGTTCGGCAGCTTGCCCCCGACGTTCTGCGGAGCGCCCACGCCGTCGGCAGCCGTCCATGCGACCTCGGGCAGCGGCCCGTAGTGCGGGCCGGTGGACCCGGCCCGGCAGGCGTACTCCCACTCGGCCTCGGTGGGCAGTCGGTACCCGTCGGCCTCGACATCCCATGTGATCACCTCCCCGTCGAAGGCGTACGCGTGATCCAGGCCCTCCCACTCCGACGCCGCGTTGCAGAAGCGGATCGCGCGCTGCCAGCTCACCTCGGTCGCCGGCCGACGGGGATGGGACGCCGCTTCCCCGAGCAGCTCGGCGAGCTGGTCCTGCGTCACGGCGAAGACGCCGATCTCGAACGGCTCGAGCTCGACTGTCCACCGCGCGTTGCGTCGCGCGTCGTGGAGTGTCACGGTCCCGGCCGGGATGCGCGCGAGCTCGAGATCCCTCACGCTCTCAGTCTTGCAGGGGCATCCGGGGCTCGGATCGGCTCGCCGCGGAGGCGCGCTGCCGGTCGCCGCGCGTCTTGCGGAGGCTCGCGATCGTCGCCACCGCGATCGTGGCGGCGATGAACAGGAGCGAGAACCAGATCGGGATCTCGGGCGCCCAGATCATCGGCTCGCCGCCGTTGATGAAGGCGAGCTCGTTGACGTGCATCGCATGGAGCACCAGCTTGACGCCGATGAACGCCAGGATGACGGCGAGTCCCTGCGCGAGATACACGAGGCGCTCGAGCAGGCCGCCGATGAGGAAGTACAGCTGCCGCAGACCCATGAGGGCGAACGCGTTGGCGGTGAAGACGATGTACGCCTCGTTCGTCAGCCCGTAGATCGCAGGAATCGAGTCGACGGCGAAGAGGAGGTCCACGAAGCCGATGGCGATGATGATGAGCAGCATCGGGGTGACGAAGCGACGTCCGTCCTTGCGGACGGTGAGCTTGTCGCCGTTGTACTCATCGCTCACGGGCAGGATGCGGCGCACCAGGCCCATGAAGCGACCGTCGGCGGGATTCGACTCGCCATGCGAGAAGGCCTGCCGATAGGCGAGCCACAGCAGGGATGCTCCGATCCTCGGCGTGACAGATACACAGCCAAGGTCTCTTCCGCTCCCGGTCCGGGAACCGATGGCCCGGGACGCGCAGGCATCCGTAGTGACGAGCCGATCGTGGTGGAGTACTCCCCCTGAGGGCCCCGAGTCTAAGCGAGCGGAGTGCGGCCCACCTGAGACGTGCCCGAGACGGCTCCGCGTGCGCGTGCCGGAGCGGTGTCAGCTTCGACCCTCAGTCGGTCCGGTCGCGTTTCTGGCGTCGTCGGCAGCTGCGAGCGCTGCTACATCCCCACGGCCATGTCGGCGAAGCGGGAGAAGTGGCCTTGGAAGGCGACCGTGATCGTGTCGGTCGGACCGTTGCGGTGCTTGGCGACGATGAGGTCGGCCTCGCCCGCCCGCGGGGAGTCCTTCTCGTAGGCGGCCTCGCGGTGCAGCAGCACGACCATGTCGGCGTCCTGCTCGATCGACCCCGACTCGCGGAGGTCGGAGAGCGCGGGCTTCTTGTCGGCTCGCTGCTCCGGACCACGGTTCAGCTGCGACAGGGCGATCACCGGGCACTGCAGCTCCTTCGCGAGGAGCTTGAGCGCCCGAGAGAACTCGGACACCTCCTGCTGCCGCGACTCGACGCGCTTGCCGCTCGTCATGAGCTGGAGGTAGTCGATGACGACCATCTTGAGACCGGCGCGCTGCTTGAGCCGCCGGCACTTGGCGCGGATCTCGACGAGCGTCATGTTCGGGCTGTCGTCGATGTAGAGGGGAGCGTCGTTGATGCGGCCGCGCGTGGCGGCGATCGTGGTCCAGTCCCGGGAGTCGAGCGTGCCCTTGCGCATCGCCTGCAGGGGGATGGATCCCTCGGCGCTGAGAAGGCGCATCGCGATCTCGCTGCGGCCCATCTCGAGAGAGAAGAAGATCGTCGGCATGTCGGCCTTGATCGCGGCGGCGCGCGCGAAGTCGAGCGCAAGAGTCGACTTACCCATCGCCGGTCGCGCCGCGATGATGATCATCTGGCCGGCGTGCAGCCCGTTGGTGAGCTGGTCGAGTCCCGCGAAGCCGGTCGGGATGCCGGTCATCTGACCGTCGCGACCGCGGGCCGCCTCGATCTCGTCGACGGCGGCGTCGACCGCGATGGTCAGCGGCACGTAGTCCTCGGCGGCCTCGGCGCCGGTCACCGAGTAGATCTCGGCCTGAGCGTTGTTCACAAGGTCGAGCGCCTCGCCCTGGCCCGAGTACCCCATCTGGACGATGCGCGTGCCGGCATCGACGAGACGGCGCAGGAGTGCGCGCTCGTTGACGATGGACGCGTAGTAGCCGGCGTTGGCGGCCGTCGGCACGATCGAGGTGAGGCTGTGCAGGTAGTCGGCGCCGCCCGCCCGCTGCAGCTCGCCGTTCTTGATCAGCTCGTCGGTCACGGCGACGACATCGGTCGGCTCTCCGTGCGAGTAGAGCGTCAGGATCGCCTCGAAGATCAGCTCGTGCTTGGGCACGTAGAAGTCCGAACCCCGGAGCGTCTCGATCACGTCGGCCACGGCATCCTTCGAGAGCAGCATGCCCCCGAGTGCGCTCTGCTCGGCCAGCAGGTCGTGAGGAGGAGTCCGCTCCGGTTCGCGGTGTCCACCGAGACGCTCGTCGGAGATGTCGGCGATCGACATACGGTGTCCTCCAGGTGTGCGTCGGGCCTTGCTGTGTCGGCGCGTGGGCATGCGGCATGGACCAGGACCGAGCCCCAGCATCCGTCCCGTCCCCGCGTAAGCAGAGCACCTACCTCCGACATCCGCCTTCGGACACGGGGCACCCCACGGGCCGCACACCACGCTAGGCAGGGCCACTTGGCGTCGCAACATGACCTGTGGATAACTGTGTGGACAGTCTGCGCGAAACGCCGCACAGCCTGTGCACAGCTTCTGTGGACAACCCTTGGGATTACTCACCCGGTCGCCGATTATCTACACGTTGATCTGCGATTTTCCGTTTCACAGCCTGTGGATCCAGATGTGCTTGAAGTCGGGCTTGAAGGTTGCATCTGCTAGGCCCGGTTGTGCACAGTTCGGCATGCGTCAACGCGCCGGCGTGTCCGAAAAGCGAAGCAGACCCCTGGACACGGACGAAGTGCGCGAGTATGGTCAGGGGTCCAGGCACCCTCAGGCGGTATTCGGCAACGAATATTCCGCCCGACGATCGACGTCGCTAAAAGGAGGTGAACGTGGACGCTGCAGCACACCCCGCACGGGTGCCCGTCATCAGGCTTCTCGCCATCGGCATCGCCGTCTCGTTCGCGTACCTCCTGCTCGCACTCTTCCTGGGCTTCGGCTCGACGGATGCGCGGGCTGACGACGGAAGCGATCGAGGGGGTCTTCTGGGCGGCGTGACAGACGTCGTCAGCACCACGGTCGGCGGAGTGACCGACGTCGTGCAGGGCACGACGCAGGCGGTCACCACCACGGTTCAGCAGGTCGCGCGGGTCGCGCCTGCACCGGTGCAGCCGGTCGTCCAGCCGGTCGTCAGCACCGTGACCACCACCGTTCAGGCGGTCGTGCAGCCCGTCGCAGAGGTGACCGGCACCGGCGTGGTCGGCAGTGTCGTCCAGCCGGTCGTCGAGGTCGTGAACGCCGTTCCGGTCGTCGGCCAGGTCGTCCAGGCGGTCGGTCTCGACGAGGCGCTGACGGATGTCGCGGCCACCGCCGACACCACGGTCCACGGAGTCCTGACCACCGTCGACGACACCGCTTCGGGCCTGGGCGGAACCCGTCCGCCGCTGGTGAACGTGCCGGATGTGATCCCGCCGTTCGGCGCTCCGTCCGTCTCCCACGAGCAGTCCGCTCAAGCCGCTCTGGCCGGTGTCACGGCTGCCGGCGCGCTCGTCCCGACGTGGGCCGCTCCGGCCGTCTGGGACGTCTATACCCACGCTCTTCCCGCTTTCACCGCCATCGCGTCCGCGAGCTCGGCTGCTGCCGGCCTCATGTCGACCGGTGCGCAGGTCGGCGGCATCCTCTCTTCGGCTCTCGTTCTCGGCGTCTGCGCGCCGGGCGGGAGCTCTCCCATGGGGTCTGGCGGTGCAGGCCCCGGCGCTCTCGCGCTCGCCGCATTCGCTCCGCTCTTCGCATACCGTGCCTGGATGCGTCGAAGCGGATGGAATGACGACGTCGCGCCCCCGGCGCCCACGTACGACACCGACGTCGCTCCCGACTGAGTGAGGATCGGTCGCCCTCTGGGCGACACGACCATCCGCGCGCGCTCGCGCGCAATCCTCTCTCCAGTCAAGGAGCATTCCAATGAAGACCTTCATGTCGCGCGCCCTCTGGGCAGCGCTCATCGCCGGAGGCATCACGATCTTCGGCGCCGCCGCGGCCAACGCGGCGGAGACGAACGGTGAGGACGGCATCCTTTCGGGGACGCAGGCCATCATCGACGTCAACCTTCCGGTCACGGTGGGCGGCAACGCCGTCTCGGTGATCGGCGACTCCAGCACGACCGCCCCGGCGCCCGCGCCGGCCGCCGCCCCGGCCCCCGCTCCCGCAGCGGCCCCGGCCACCACGAGCGGTGAAGACGGCGTCGCCTCGGGGACGCAAGCCATCGTCAACGTCAATGTCCCCGTCACCGTCCAGGGCCTCGCGGTCTCCGGCGTCGGCGACTCGACGTCCGCACCGGCGCCGGCTCCGGCCGCACCGGCTCCCGCCCCCGTCACCGTGGCCGCACCTTCGACCTCGGGCGAGGACGGCATCGCCTCGGGCACGCAGGCCCTCGTGTCGGTGAACGCCCCGGTCACGATCGCCGGCAACGCGATCTCGCTCGTCGGCGACAGCACGACGACTGCGGCCCCGGCCGCGGCCGCACCCTCGGCGGGCACGCCCACCGCGGGCGCCGGCTCGGCGTGGACCAGTGGCGAAGACGGCATCCTGGGCGGAACGCAGATCCTCCCCGTCGTGAACGCGCCGATCACCCTCGGCGGCAACGCGATCTCCGGCATCGGAGACAGCAGCACGACGGCGTCGCCGGCGGCGCCTGCTGCCGCCTCGGCGCCGAGCATCGGCTCTCCGTGGACGTCCGGCGAAGACGGCATCCTCGGCGGCACCCAGGTGATCCCGGTCATCAACGCGCCCATCACGGCCGTCGGCAACGCCGTCTCGGTCCTGGGCGACAGCAACACGTCCGCCGCCCCCACCGGATCGTCGGGAGGATGGATGATGGGCTCGGCCCCCAGCATCGGCTCCCCCTCGACGAGCGGTGAGGACGGCATCCTCGGCGGCACCCAGGTGATCCCCGTCGTCAACGCGCCCATCACCGTCGGCGGCAACGCCGTCTCGGGCGTCGGCGACAGCGTCACCTCGGCCGCCCCCACCGGATCGGCAACGGCACCGACGGGCACCACGAACCCCAGCGTGGGCAGCCCCTGGACGTCTGGCGAGGATGGGATCCTCGGCGGAACCCAGATCGTCCCGGTGCTCAATCTGCCGATCACGGTCGGCGGGAACGCGATCTCCGTCATCGGAGACAGCACGACGACCGGTGCATCTCCCAGTGCACCGACTGGATCGACGGCCCCCATCGTCGGATCCCCGTGGACGTCTGGCGAGGATGGAATCCTCGGCGGAACCCAGATCGTCCCCGTGCTGAACCTGCCTGTCACGATCGGCGGCAACGCCATCTCCGTCATCGGTGACAGCACGGTCGCGGGCCCGCCGGCCGGTCCGGTGGACCCGACGGATCCCACCGATCCGACCGATCCCACCGACCCGACCGATCCGACCGATCCCACGGACCCGACCGATCCCACGGACCCGAGCGGTCCCACGGGCCCGACGGACCCGACCGGTCCGACCGGCCCCACCGGCCCGAGCGCTGACCCGACCGGTGGCGACGCCGCGATGGTCGGCATGACGGCTGCGACGGGTTCGCAGACGCTCGCAGCAACCGGGGGGGAGAGCGGGCTCGCAGGGCTCCTGCTGGGATTCGTCCTGGCCGGTGCCGGCGTGCTGTCGCTCATGCTGCGACGCCGCAACGTGTGAGCCGGGCGGCGGATCCGAGCTTGCCTGGCCCGATCCGCCCCCGCCGCGCGACGCGGAAATGCGGATGCCGCGGACTTGTCCGGTCCGCGGCATCCGTCATTCCCGGCAGAGCCGATCCGAAACGGCCCCGCCCGAGACGACGAATGCCGCGAGCCTTGGGGCTCGCGGCATTCGGCGTGGTGCGATGCGCCTTACTTGGCGGCGACCACCTGCAGGGTGATCACGGCGGTGAGGTCGTCGCGGAGGCGAACAGTCGCCTCGTGCTCGCCCACGGCCTTGATCGGCGAGGTGATGTGGATCTTGCGCTTGTCGAGCTCGCCCAGGCCGGCGGCCTTGACGGCGTCGGCGACGTCGCCCGTCTTGACCGAGCCGAACAGGCGGCCCTCGGCACCGGCCTTGACGGCCAGGCGGACCTTGTTCGACTCGAGGGAGTCCTTCAGCGCCACGGCCTCTTCGTGGACGTGGATCGCGCGCGACTCGCGGGCGGCGCGGATCGACGCCACCTGCTTCTCGCCACCGCGGGTCCAGGCCACAGCGAAGCCCTGGGGGATGAGGTAGTTGCGGGCGTACCCGTTCTTGACCTCGACAACGTCACCGGCGCTACCGAGCCCGGCGACCTCATTCGTGAGAATCAGCTTTGCCATTGCGGTGCTCCTTAGCGGCCAGCGCCGGCGTAGGGCAGGAGCGCCATCTCGCGCGCGTTCTTGATCGCCTTGGCGATCAGACGCTGCTCCTGCACCGAGACACCGGTGATACGACGGGCGCGGATCTTGCCGCGCTCCGAGATGAACTTGCGAAGCGTGGCGACGTCCTTGTAGTCAATGACGCCGACGCGGATCGCCTTCGCGGGAGCCGCGTTCTTCGCGCCCTTCCGCGGCTTGCGGCGGTCGCCGCTCGACTTTCCAGCCATGGTTGTTCCTTAGTTTTCGTGATCGGATGCCTCGGCCAGAGGCATCCGGAATCTGTTCTCTGAGATCGAACGGCTCAGAACGGGGTGTCGTCGCCGTAGGACGTGCCCGGCGCGCTCCACGCATCGGTCGAGCCGGCGCTGGAGGACGAACCGGGGGTCGCCCACGGCTCGTCGGCGACCTGCGGACGGGACTGTCCGCCACCGCCGCCGCCACCACCGGCCGCGCGCGTCACCTGAGCCGTGGCGTAACGCAGCGACGGGCCGATCTCGTCGACCTCGAGTTCGATGGAGGTGCGCTTCTCGCCCTCGCGCGTCTCGTAGGAGCGCTGCTTGAGGCGACCGGTCGCGATGACTCGCGAGCCCTTCGTGAGCGAACCCGCGACGTGCTCGGCGAACTCGCGCCACACGCTCGCACGGAGGAACAGCGCTTCGCCGTCCTTCCACTCGTTCGCCTGGCGGTCGAAGTTGCGCGGCGTCGACGCGATCGTGAAGTTCGCGACGGGGAGACCGTTCTGCGTGTACCGCAGTTCGGGATCAGCCGTGAGGTTGCCCACCACGGTGATGATCGTCTCGCCGGCCATCGTCGTTACGCGTCCTGCTTCGCGGGCTTCGCGGGGCGGGCTGCCTTGCGGGCGGCCTTCTCCTCGGAGCGCTTGGCCTCGGCAGCGACCATAGCCTGCGCCTCTTCGGCACGGAGGACCTTGGTGCGCATGATCTGCTCACTGAGGTTCAGCTGGCGGTCGAGCTCCTGGGTCGCGGCGCTGGTGGCCGTGAAGTTGACGACGGCGTAGATGCCCTCGTTCTTCTTCTGGATCTCGTAGGCGAGACGGCGCTTGCCCCAGATGTCGACGTTGTCGATCGAGCCACCATCAGCGGTGATGACCTTCAGGAACTTGTCGAGGCTCGGGGCGACCTGGCGCTCGTCGATCTCAGGGTTGAGGATGACCATGAGTTCGTACTGGTGCGTCACTTACCCACCTCCTTCGGACTAGAACGGCTGACGGGCATTTCCCGACAGCAGGAGGGTGTGTTGCACGTGTCCGGAGTTCACGCAGGACGACCCGCGTGCGGACAACCCTCCTATGGTACCGGATGCCGGGGGCCAGCCCGAATCGTTCTCCCAGCCGCGCAGAGCGACGGATGCCTAGGGTGGACGCATGGCCGAGGCATCCGTCGCTCCTGACGCCGACCGGGTCACCCGGGCGCTCCGCGCGGTGGAGCTCGCCTGCCTCGCCCTGGGGGTGCTGCTCATCGGGGTGCTGCACGTCGTCGCGCCGACCAACGGCATCGATCCGCTGCGCCTCACGATCAGCCAGTACGGCCGGTCGCCGCTCGCGGCGGAGTTCGTTACCGGCGTCATCCTCATCGCCGTCGGCTCGGCCGCGACTCTCGTGCTGCTGGTCCGTACGGGCGTGTGCCGCCCGCTGTCGGTGCCGAGCGTGGGGATGGCTCTCTGGGTGCTCGGGATGCTGGGGGTCGCCCTCTTCCCGAAGGCCGACTGGGCGGCGGGGGCGACGTGGGTCGGGTATCTCCACCGCAGCGCGTCGGTCATCGCATTCCTCGCGCTGCCGATCGCGATCCTCGCGCTCGCGGCGCGGGAGGCCCGTCGCCGCGGCCGACTGCGGCGCGACTCGGGCTTCGATCACCGCCTGCTCACGATGGCGCTCGTGCTCGGCTCGGCGATCCTCCTGGCGATCGTCGTGGCGGGAGTGCTCATCGCCATCGCCGAGTCCACCGGCACGCCGTGGTGGATCCTCTTCCCGATCGGGCTCGGCGAACGCGTCCTCGTCGGCGCCGAGCTCGTCGCACTCGGCCTCGTCGTCGTGGCGCTTCGCGTCCCGGGCCCCCGGCCCGCACGGGTAGCGTGACACGAATGGAGTGGACGGCGGATGTCGCGGTCGGCGACTGGATCCGCGAGCGGATCGACGACCCCTGGCGGGGCACGATGCACGACGTCGTGCCGAGGGGGTTCGAGGCGTACGCACGGGTGTTCCATCCCGTCGAGCGGGAACGACCCGTCGGGCGCGACTGGCCTCCGCTTCCCTACTCCTCGCACCGGCGGGAGTGGGAGGCGTTCCAGCTGGCGAACCCCCGGTTCGAGGCCGAACGGGTGACGTGGCGACAGGCGGCCGAGGCCTTCGGCACGACGATGCACGTGCTCGCGCAGTGGCACCATCTGGCCGACAAGTTCCAGGAGGTGCCCGGAGAGGACGGACCGAGGGATGCCGCGGGCTGGCGCTACGGCCGGCCGGCCACAGGTCAGCTCGCCCCGGACCTCGTTGCGATGGTGGCTTCGACGCTCGCGCGGCACACGACCACCCCCGCCGACGGGTTCGTCGCCGTGTGGGAGGGCTGGGGCGGGCTCGTCGGCGCCCTGGGCTACGGACCGTCGCGCGCGCTGCTCACCCTCTCGGCCACCGACACTCCGCGCGACGCGATCGAGGCGCGCCACGTCGACTTCCTCGAGCACTCGGGGCGCGATCAGCTCAACAACGCCTTCCGCAAGCCGACGTGGCAGGAGGGCATCCTGTCCGACGAGGTCTCACGCGGCCCGCGCCTGCGCCTTCCCGGCCGCGACCACGTGCTGTTCCGCGGGGGCGTCTCGGAGCTCGCCGACCCGACGTGGGTGGAACACGTTCCGTGGCGCGACCGGGAGTCCGAATCGGCCGGGTTCGGCGCGTCGGCGGAGTCGCCCAGCCTCGTCTGGCCCGACGATCGGGCCTGGGTGCTCGTGAGCGAGGTGGACTACGACTCCACGCTCGTGGGCGGCTCGCACGCCCTCGTGCGGGCGCTCTGCACCGACCCGGGCCTGGAGGCGCTGCCGATCCGCGAAGGCGCCGACCTCGGCTGGGACGCCGACGACGTCAACCGGTAGAGAGGCGCTCGGCCGGGACCCTGGCTCCGACTCCTCGCTATCACGACTTGGGTGTCGAGTGAAGGAGGTGTGGCCGACCGCGGGCCTGCGTAACGTGTGACCCACGCGCTGTTCCGCACGACCATCGAGGAGGTCCGATGGACGAGCCCGTGACCGAGACGCTCGGGACGAGCGAGAGCCACACACCGTCGACGGAGGCAGGGGGCGAGCCGCCCACCACGACCTCGTCGATCCCGGAGATCAGCTTCGACGAGCAGCTGTATCCTGCCCGGCCCCGACGGCTGAGGCCACGGGATCAGCTGCGCCGCAGCAACCTGCGGCGGATCTCGACCGATCCGCGGAGCGCGATCGGCACGAACCCCTCGTACGTCGAATGGCTCGTGCGCCAGTCGATGCTCAAGGACTCCGACGTCCTCAGCCGGCAGCTCTCGGGGCAGCCCAGCATGTGGCGCAACCCCTACGCCCGTCCCGACGCACGCCGGGCGATCGAGACCGCCGACGTGTGGTTCACGGCCTACCCCATCTCGCTCATTACACGTCAGGGGCAGTCGTTCCTCGAGGCGCTCGGCCAGCAGGAACTGTGGGACGCCTTCCAGGCCATCGGGATCAACGCCGTGCACACCGGGCCGGTCAAGCGTGCCGGCGGCATCCTCGGGTGGCAGGAGACGCCGAGCGTCGACGGTCACTTCGACCGCATCTCTACCCAGATCGACCCGCTGTTCGGCGATGAAGAGGCGTTCCGCCGGCTGACCGACGTCGCCGACGCGCACGGCGGCAGCGTCATCGACGACATCGTCCCCGGACACACGGGCAAGGGCGCCGACTTCAGGCTCGCCGAGATGGGATTCAAGGACTACCCCGGGATCTACCACATGATCGAGATCCCGCCCGAGGACTGGCATCTCCTTCCCGACGTGCCACCGGGGCGCGACGCCGTCAACCTCGACCCCGCGACCGAGCGGGAGCTCGCCGATCGCGGCTACATCATCGGCGAGCTGCAGCGGGTCATCTTCTACACACCGGGCGTGAAGGAGACCAACTGGAGTGCGACGGATGCCGTGACCGGCGTCGACGGACAGGCTCGGCGCTGGGTCTACCTGCACTACTTCAAAGAGGGCCAGCCCTCGATCAACTGGCTCGATCCGACGTTCGCGGGTATGCGACTCGTGATCGGCGACGCCCTGCACTCGCTCGGCGACCTCGGGTCGAGCGCTCTCCGCCTCGACGCCAACGGGTTCCTCGGCGTCGAGAAGAGCGCCGAGGGGATGCCGGCCTGGTCGGAGGGGCACCCGCTGTCCCACGCGGCGAACCACATCATCGCCGGCATGGTGCGCAAGGTCGGCGGCTTCACCTTCCAGGAGCTCAACCTCGCGATCGAGGACATCCGCGACACGGGCGCCGTCGGCGCCGATCTCTCGTACGACTTCGTGAGCCGCCCGGCCTACCAGCACGCCCTCGCGACCGGCGACACCGAGTTCCTCCGCCTCGCCCTGCGGCAGTCGCTCGACCTCGGCGTCGAGCCAGTCGGGCTTGTCCACGGACTGCAGAACCACGACGAGCTGACCTACGAGCTCGTGCACTGGGCCGCCCAGCACCGCGAGGACGTCTTCATCTTCCGTGGCGCCGAGGTGACCGGCGAGGAGCTCGCCGAGCAGATCCGGGCCGACCTCACGGGGAAGCTCACCGACTCCTCCGAGCTCAATATGGTGTTCACGCAGAACGGCATCGCATGCACGATGGCTTCACTCATCGCGGCGACGCGCGGCGCGACGACCGTCGACGACGTGTCGGACGAGGAGGTCGCTCCGATCCGGGACGCGCACCTTCTGCTGTGCAAGTACAACGCCTGGCAGCCCGGCGTCTTCGCCCTCTCGGGATGGGATCTGACCGGCATGCTGACGCTCCCGCGCGAGCAGGTGAGCGACCTCATCGCTCGCGGTGACACCCGCTGGATCGAGCGCGGAGCGCACGATCTCGTCGATGCGGCGCCGGAGGCCGAGCGGTCGGCATCCGGCATGCCGCGCGCGCGGTCGCTCTACGGCTCGCTGCCCGCCCAGCTGGCCTCACCGGAGTCGTTCGCGTCCCGCCTGGCCGAGATCATCGCCGTGCGGCGCGAGCACTCCATCGCCGTCGCAACCCAGATCGACGTGCCCGACGTCGCCCATCCGGGCATGCTCGTGCTCGTGCACCGGCTCGACGGCGCGGGCGACGAACTGCCTGTCCTTCAGCTGACGGTGCTCAACTTCACGGACGAAGAGGTGACGGGGACCGTGCGCAGCGACCAGCTCGAGGCGCGCTCCGATGTCATCGATGCCGTGAGCGGCGAGGTCATCGCCCGCGTCGACGACCTCCAGAGCTTCCCGCTGCACCTCGAGCCCTACGGCGGTCACTTCCTGCTCCTGCGACCCGAGGTCGTCGAGGAGGGGCCGGAAGACGAGGATGCCCCGGCCGGCGAAGCCGGCTGACCCGGTGCGGCGACGCTAGCGTGGGCGCATGACGCTGGACGCGGCATCCGTCCCCTTCGACGCCCGCCCGCTCACCGAGCCCGTCGATCGGGCGACGGTGCGGAACTACGCCGCCCGGCTGCGCGCCGCGAGACCGGCGGGAAGCGGCTTCGGTGCTGCCTCCTCGATCATCGCCGTGGTGGTCGTGGTGTTCGTCGTCGTGGTGTTCGGCGGCGCGTTCCTCACGATGTTCGTGTCGATCTTCGCGAGCATCGCCGCGTCGGGCGGCGCCTCGGCGCCGGGCACGGCCCTCATCGCCGTCGCTCCGCTCGTGATCGTGGCGATCGTCACCGCGCTCGCGATCATCGGGATCGTGGCCTCCCTCCGGCTGCGCGACGAGCGCTGGTACCGCCTCGGCCGGTTCGCGCAGGCGAACCGCATGACCTACCTGCCCACCATCGGCAGCCCGGCGCTCCCCGGCATGATCTTCGGCATCGGCAGCGGAAGGGAGGCCACCGATGTCGTCCGCGGCGAGCGCCCGCGGTTCGTCGAGTTCGCCAACTACCGGTACACGACGGGCTCGGGCAAGAACAAGACGACCCACCGGTGGGGGTACGTCGCGGTCAAGCTCGACGTGCCGCTGCCCAACATCGTGCTCGATGCGACGGGGAACAATTCGCTCCTGGGCACGAACCTGCCGGCGAGCTTCGACCGCGCGCAGCGACTGCGCCTCGAGGGAGACTTCGATGAGCACTTCGCGCTGTACTGCCCCGAGGGCTATGAAAGAGACGCGCTGTATCTCTTCACCCCCGACATCATGGCCCGCTTCATCGACAACGCGGCGGCACTCGACGTCGAGATCGTCGACGACTGGCTCTTCTTCTACGGACGGCGCGACTTCTCGACGCTCGATCCCGCGACGTGGGCGTGGCTCTTCTCCGTCGTCGGCGCCCTCCTGGACAAGCTCACGCAGTGGGCGCGCTGGCGCGACGAGCGTCTGCAGGCGCAGGTCACTCCCTGGGTGACGGATGCCTCGACCGCCGGTGCTGCGGCCTCCCTCCCGTCCGCGGATCCCGCCTCGACGGATGCGGTCGCCGCGCCGGGGGCTACGCCCTTCGCCGCGCCCGCTGGCATGCTGCGGCCGCCGCCGGGAGTGGCGCCGCAGGGCCGCCGTCTCAACCGGCGGGTGTCATGGGTGACGATCGTCGCGATGGTCGTGATCATCGGCATGTGGCTCCTGAGCCAGACGGGCCTCTGGGGTCTCATCTTCCGCTAACGAGTCCGTGCGGTCCGCGTCACCCGCCCGTCGACGCCGCGTCGACGGCAGTTCAGCCGGCCGCTACCGAGGAGGAGTCGGCTGGAGTCGCCTCGATCGAGGCATCCACCGACCGATTCCGGAGTCCATCCAGCATGTCTTCCCCGCGTATGAAGCCGCGCACGCGCACGCTCGCGTTCATCGGCGTCGGGGCGCTCGCCGCCGCGACGCTCGTCTCGACCGGTGCCGTCGCCGCCGGCATCGTCACCGACCCCCACCGCATCGACGGCGATCAGACCAGCGCCGTCCAGCAGGCCATCGTCAACGGTCCTGCCAAGAACGTCATCCTCCTCATCGGCGACGGCATGGGCGACTCCGAGATCACGGTCGCCCGCAACTACCAGTACGGCGCCGCAGGCGAGCTTCCCGGCATCGACGCACTGCCCCTCACGGGCTCGTACACGACCTATTCGATCTACAAGGACGGCCCTCAGCGCGGCCTTCCCGACTACGTGCCGGACTCGGCTGCGACGGGCACCGCGTGGGCGACCGACAGCAAGACCTACGACAACGCGATCTCGGTCGATATCGACGGCCAGGCGCTCCCCACCATCCTCGAGGTCGCCAAGGCCAACGGCATGCGCACGGGCGACGTCTCGACCGCCGAGATCCAGGACGCCACTCCCGCCGTGCAGGTCGCGCACGTCGATGCGCGCTCCTGCTACGGCCCCGACTCCGCCAGCTGCGGCGACGACGCCCTTGCGGCGGGCGGCCTCGGCTCGATCTCGGAGCAGCTGCTCAACACCCGCCCCGACGTCGTGCTCGGCGGCGGTCTCGCGAGCTTCCAGCAGACCGCGAAGGCGGGTCAGTGGAGCGGCAAGACCCTCCTCGATCAGGCGGCCGACCGCGGCTACTAGGTGGTGACGGATGCCGCGGGCCTCGCGTCCGTCTCGGCTGCGGACCAGTCCGCGCCCGTCCTCGGCCTCTTCACGCCGGGCAACTTCCCGACCCGCTACGCGCCGACCACCGCCACCGTCGGCGGCGCCAACACGCCCACGACGTGCACGGAGAGCCCCGACCGGCTTCCCGAGGAGCTGTCGCTCGCCTCGCTGACCTCGAAGGCGATCGACCTCCTCTCGGCGAAGGCGAAGGGCGGAAAGGGATTCTTCCTCCAGGTCGAGGGCGCCAGCATCGACAAGCGCGACCACTCGGCCGACGCCTGCGGCCAGATCGGCGAGACGATCGACCTCGACGAGGCGGTGCAGGTCGCGCTCGAGTACGCGAAGCAGAAGGGCGACACGCTCGTGCTCGTGACCGCTGACCACGCGCACACGAGCCAGATCGTCGACTCGACGCCTCCGACGTCGCTCTCGACGGCCCTGACGACGGTCGACGGCTCGGTCATGAAGATCTCGTACGGCACGGCCGCCGCGGGCGGTTCGCAGCAGCACACCGGATCGCAGGTGCGCATCGCCGGCTACGGGCCTGGCGCGGCGAACATCGTCGGGCTCACGGACCAGACCGACACCTTCAACACGATCACCGACACGCTCGGCCTGAACCTCGACACGGCCTCGCTCAGCACGAAGGCGAAGCTGAAGCCGGGCATCAGCGGTTCCGGTGACACCGTCACGATCACGGGCACCGGATTCGACGGCGACCGTCAGGTGAACGTGGCGTTCGGCAGCGAGACCAGGCAGGTCGATGTCATCAACGGCACCATCACCGTGACGTTCACGGCGCCCGACGCGAAGCTCGTGAAGGTCGTCAACGTCATCGCGAAGGGCCTGCAGTCAGGCGTCGTCGCGAAGACGGCGTATGCCGTGCACAAGTAGGCGGTTCACGCGGAACGGCCGGTCCCGTGCGGGGCCGGCCGTTCTCGCGGTGCGCGTCAGGGGGCGGTGCGCGTCGTCTGCCACACCGCCCGACGGGTCGCCTGCTCGACGGGGTCGGGCACCGGGAGCGAGGCGAGCAGCCGCTTGGTGTAGTCGTCCTTCGGGTTCGTCAGCACCTGCACCGTCGTGCCCTGCTCGCGGATCTCGCCCTGCCGCAGCACCACGACGCGATCGGCGACCTCGTCGACGACCGCGAGGTCGTGGCTGATGAAGAGCGAGGCGAAGCCGAACTCCCGCTGCAGTTCGGCGAAGAGCTCGAGCACCCGCGCCTGCACCGACACATCGAGCGCGCTCGTGGGCTCGTCCGCGATCAGCAGCTTCGGGTTGAGGATGAGCGCCCGCGCAAGCGACGCCCGCTGGCGCTGCCCGCCGGACAGCTCGTGCGGGTAGCGGTCGCCGTACGAGGTGGGCAGGTGAACGGCATCCAGCAGCTCGTCCACGCGCGCCCGTGCGTTGCGTGCCGAGGAGTCGCGCCCGTGCACGACGAGCGGCTCGGCGATGCACTCGGCGATCGTGAGCAGCGGGTTGAAGCTGGTCGCGGGGTCCTGGAAGACGAAGCCGACATCCGGCCGCAGCCTGGTCAGGTGGCGCGGCTTGGCACCCTTGAGCTCCTGGCCGAGCACCGTGAGCGATCCGCCGAGCACCTCGGTGAGACCGACCATCGCACGGCCGATCGTCGTCTTGCCCGAGCCTGATTCGCCGACGAGCCCGAGCACTTCGCCCGGCGCGATCCAGAAGTCAACGCCCTTCACGGCGATGACTCCCGGCGAGCCGAAGCGGCCGGGGTAGCCGATCTGCACCTTCTTCGCCACGACGAGGCTGCCCTCGGGCGCCTCGGTCGGCGCCGGCGCACCGGGATCCTGAGTAGCGCTCTTGCCCCGGCCGATGCGCGGCACCGCTCCGAGGAGCGCCTTGGTGTACTCCTCGCGCGGGTGGGCGAAGATCTCGTGCACCGGCGCCTGCTCGACGATGTCGCCGCGGTACATCACGACGACCCGGTCGGCCAGGTCCGCGACGACGCCCATGTTGTGCGTGATCAGCACGATCGTCGCGCCGAACTCGTCGCGGCATGCGCGCAGGAGCTCGAGGATCTCGGCCTGCACCGTCACGTCGAGAGCCGTTGTCGGCTCGTCCGCGATGATGAGCTTCGCATCGAGCACGAGCGCCATCGCGATCACCACGCGCTGCTTCTGCCCGCCCGAGAACTGGTGCGGATAGTCGTCGACGCGCTTCTCGGGATCGGGGATGCCGACCTTGCGGAGGATCTCGACCGCCTTGGCCTTGGCCTCGGACTTCGAGAGCTTCTCGTGCGCGCGCAGGCCCTCGGCGATCTGGAACCCGACCGTGAAGACGGGGTTCAGCGCGGTCGACGGCTCCTGGAAGACCATCGCGGCGTCGCGCCCGCGCATCTCGCGCAGGTCGTCGTGACTCGCGTGCACGACGTCGGTCTCGCCGCCGTCGCGCCCGCGGATGAGCACGGCGCCCGACAGCGTCGCCGTCTCGGGGAGGAGCCCGAGGAGCGTGTTGGCCGTCACCGTCTTGCCCGATCCGGACTCGCCGACGATCGCGAGCACCTCGCCCGCGCGCGCCTCGAGGCTGATGCCCGTGACGGCCTGGACCGGCTCGGCATCCGTCGCGAAGGTCACGTGGAGGTCGCGGACCTCGGCGACGGCGGACGAGCGCTGGTTCTGCTGCGCCTGCAGGCTCATGCGGCACCTCCTGCACGGCGACGGCGGCGCAGCCGCGGGTCGCTCAGGTCGTTGAGGCTCTCGCCCACGAGCGTGATTCCGAGCACGACGAAGACGATCGCGAGCCCGGGTGGGATCGAGGTCCACCAGATGCCGCTCGAGGCGTCGGCGACCGAACGGTTGAGGTCGTAGCCCCACTCGGCGGCGGCCGTCGCGTCGATGCCGAATCCGAGGAAGCCGAGGCCGGCGAGGGTCAGGAGCGCCTCGGAGGCGTTGAGCGTCACGATGACCGGCACCGACCGCAGCGAGTTGCGGAGCACGTGGCGGGTCAGGATCCGGTGGGTCGGCACGCCGATCACCCGCGCCGACTCGACGAAGGGCTCGGCTTTGATCCGCACGACGTCGGCCCTGATGACGCGGAAGTACTGCGGCACGAAGACGACCGTGATGGCTATCGCCGCCGACAGGATGCCGCTCCACAGCGTCGAGCGGCCGCCCGAGATCACGATCGAGATGACGATCGCGAGCAGCAGCGACGGGAACGAGTAGATCGCGTCCGCGATGACGACGAGGATCCGATCCAGCCAGCCGCCGAAGTAGCCGCTCAGGAGGCCGAGCGCGATGCCGAGGAAGATCGAGAAGACGATCGCGCAGATGATCGCGAGGATCGCGGTCTGCGCACCCCAGATGACACGCGAGTAGACGTCGAATCCGCCGACCGTCGTGCCCCAGATGTTGAGGGGGTTCGGCGGCTGCTGGGTGCCGAACTTCACGCCGTCGACGCTGCGCTGGGCCCAGCTGTACGGCGCGATCCATGGTGCGAAGATCGCGACGATCACGAACACGGCGAGGATCACGAGGCCCGCGACGAGCATCGCGCGCTGCAGCCCGACGCTCTGACGCAGTTGCGAGATGACCGGAATGCGCTCCCGCAGCGGCTTCTTCCGGGTCGTGAGCACCGGCGGCGCGGCGGTGGTGGTGACGGATGCCGCGGCATCCGTCGTCTGATCCATGGGCTCGACGGACATCAGTACCTCACCCTCGGGTCGATGAGCACGGCGACGATGTCGACGATGAAGTTCGTGACGGCGATGATGACGGCGATCATGATGACGATGCCCTGCACCGCGACGAAGTCGCGAGCCAGGATGTACTGCGCCAGGTGGAAGCCGATCCCCTTCCACTCGAAAGACGTCTCGGTGAGGACCGCGCCCGCGAGCAGGAGCCCGATCTGCAGGCCGATGACCGTGACGATCGGAATGAGCGCGGGACGGTACGCGTGCTTCGTGAGGAGGCGGTACTCGCCGACGCCGCGCGAGCGGGCCGCGGTGACGTACTGGGCTCCCAGCGTGCCGATGACGTTCGTGCGCACGAGGCGCAGGAAGACCCCGGCGGTGAGGAGTCCGAGCGTGAGGCCCGGCAGGATGGCGTGGATCAGGACGTCGCCGACGGCGTCGGCGCTGCCCAGCCGGATGGCGTCGATGAGATAGATGCCGGTCGGGTTCGGCACCGTCTGCAGCAGCAGCTCGGTGCGGGTCGAGGCTCTTCCCGCGACGGGCAGCCAGTCGAGCCACGCCGCGAAGACGAGCTTCAGCAGGATCGCGACGAAGAAGACCGGGGTCGCGTAGACGAGGATCGCTCCGATGCGGAGGAAGGCGTCGGGCCAGCGGTCGCGCAGGCGAGCGGCGAGGAGGCCGAACGGGATGCCGACGATGAATGCCACGATCAGCGCGTAGATCGCGAGCTCGAGCGTCGCCGATCCGAACTGCAGGAGGATCTGGCTGACCGGCTGGTTGTCGGTGATCGTCGTTCCGAAGTCGCCTCGGAAGACGCCCAGGATGTACTCGAAGTACTGGATGAAGAGCGGCCGGTCGTACCCGGCCTCGTGGACCCGCTCGGCGAGCTGATCGGGAGGCAGCCGGCCGCCGAGAGCCGCCGTGATCGGGTCGCCCGTGATGCGGGTGAGGAAGAAGACGACGGTCACCAGGATGATGACCGTGGGGAAGATGAGGAAGAAGCGGATCAGGATGTAACGCCAGAGCCCGCTGCCTTTCGCGGAGACGAGCGGGTCTGCGGTGACCGCTTCTTCGGCGGCGAGAACCATGCGTAAGCCTTAGGGGGTTGTGGCACGGGCCGGCCGCCGAGCCCGGGGCGGATGCGTCATCCGCCCCGGCGCCCGACCTGCCGGCCCGTGCTGAGGTGTTACTGCTTGTTCAACGGTGCGTAGCGGAACTTGAACGAACCGTCGAGCGTCGCTCCGTCGACGTCGGAGCCCACGACCGCGATCTGCGTGCCCTGGAGCAGCGGCAGCGTCGACAGGTCGTTCGCGACCAGCGACTGGATCTTGCCGATCTCCTCTTCGCGCTTGCCGGCGTCGGTCTCGGTCGCCTGCGTCGTGATGAGCTCCTGGACCTCCGGGTTGTCGTAGTGGTTGACCAGGAAGTTCTCCTTCGAGAAGAAGGGCGTCAGGTAGTTGTCGGCGTCGGAGTAGTCCGGGAACCAGCCCAGCTGGTACGCGGGGTACACGTCGGCGGTGCGGTCCTTGGCGTACTGCACCCACTCGGTCTGCTGCAGGTTGACGGTGAACAGGCCGCCCTCCTCGAGCTGCGTCTTGACCGCGGCGTACTCGTCGCCCGACGAGGGGCCGTAGTGATCGCCGTTGTACTGCAGGTTCAGCTGCACGGGGGTCGTGACACCGGCCTGCTCGAGTGTGGCCTTCGCCTTGTCGACGTCGGGTCCGCCGTCGCCGTCGCCGTAGAGCTCCTTGAGGGGCTCGGTGGCGCCGGTCAGGCCCTGCGGGACGAACGAGTAGAGCGGGGTGTAGGTGCCCTTGTACACGTCGTTCGAGAGCTCGGCGCGGTCGACGAGGTTCGCCGCGGCCTGGCGGACGGCGAGCGCCTTGGCCGGGTCGGCCTCGGCCGTCGTCGCACCGTACGGCATCGTGTTGAAGTTGAAGACGATGTAGCGGGTCTCGCCACCGGGGCCGTCAACGATCTTGACCTTGTCGTTCTTCGACAGGTCGTCGATGTCGGTCGCCGACAGGCTGCGGTAGGCCACGTCGATGTCGCCGTTGGCGATGTCGAGCTTGAGGTTCGACGGGTCGGCGTAGTACTTGACCGAGATGCCGCCGTTCTCCGGCGCGGGGAGCGCACCCTCGTAGTCGGCGTAGGGCTTGTACGAGATGAGCTCGTTGACCTTGTACGAGTCGATGACGTACTGGCCGGCGAAGGCCTTGCCGTCGACGATGTCGTCGTCGGGGGTCACGGCGTCGGCCGAGAAGACCTCCTCGTCGACGATCGGACCGGCGGGGCTCGAGAGGATCTGCTCCCAGGTCTGGTCGTTGCCGTTCTTGAGGGTGAAGACGACCGTCGTGTCGTCGGGCGCCTCGACGCTCTCGAGGTTGCCGAGCAGCGACGAGGGGCCGTTCGGGTCGGCGATCTTCACCTGGCGGTCGAACGTGAACTTGACGTCCGACGAGGTCAGCTCGTGGCCGTTGGCGAACTTGAGGCCGTCCTTGAGCTTGACGGTGAACTCGGTGGGCGACGTGAACTCACCGGACTCGGCGATGTCGGGAGTGACGTCGGCCGTGCCGTACTGGCTGTTGAAGAGGAAGGGGTAGATCTGGTTCATCACCGCGAACGAGCCGTTGTCGTACGAGCCCGCCGGGTCGATCGACGTGATCTTGTCGGTGGTGCCGACGATGAGCGGCTCGCCCGAGGCGTCCGCTCCGCCGGTCGAGGAGCCCCCCGCCGCCGCCGGCGCAGCCGGCGAGGAGAAGAGCCGAGGCCCCGAAGGCCCCGATCGCAAGACCGAGACGGCCGCGCGCGCTGTGGTGCAAGGACATAAGTGCTACCTCTGCTGTGAACGGGTCGGCCGCGTCCAAGTGGCGCGGCCCTCGGGATATCCTCACCCCGCACCCGCCAAAGGGCAATCCAGTGAACGATTCGTAACGAGACTGAAACCCTCCGAGAGTGGCACTGGATGCCGCGTCGCGGCCTCTTAGAGGCTGTTCGCGTCACCTCCGCCGCCGCGTCGAGTCGATGGGCTCAGCGGGCGCGGACGGCCAGGTTGCTCGAAGCCCAGCGACCCAGATCGTCGAGGATCGGCAGGAGCCGCTCGCCGCTGTCGGTGAGCGAATAGGCGACGGCGACGGGTGGGCCGGGGTCGACGGCGCGAACGACGAGGCCGGCCTCGGACAGCTCGGCGAGGCGATCCGAGAGTACGGCGTCGCTGATGCCCGTGACGGCGCGGCGCAGCCCCACGAAGGTCGTCGCGCCCGCGCCGAGCGACGACAGGATCATGCCGTTCCAGCGCTTGCCGAGCACCGTGAAGGCGAGCGTGACGGCCGCGTCGCAGGCGCCGTGCTCCATCTCCTCCTCGGGCATGCCTTCATGCTATCCGTGCTACAGTCGCGCTAGCCGCTATGTTTTTCATAGTCGCTATCATTTGCCGATCGGAGTCGTCATGTCCCTGTTCCGCCTGGATGCCAGCATCCTGCCCGCTTCGTCCGCCAGCCGCTCGCTCGCCGACCTCGTCGAGGCCGAGTGGGCCGCCGCGCATCCCGATTCGGGCGTCGTCCGCCGCGACCTCGCGCTCGAGTCCGTACCCGCCACGGCGTGGGCCGACGTCGTGACGTCGCGCTTCGTCGGCGCCGAGCAGCACACCGACCGGCAGCGCGAAGCTCTCGCGCTCGCGACGACCCTCGCCGATGAGGTGGTGGATGCCGAGGCCCTCCTCTTCGCGGTGCCGCTGTACAACTACGGCGTCTCGCAGCACTTCAAGACGTGGTTCGACCTCGCGTACACCGACCCGCGGATCGACCCGCAGGGCACGGCACTCCGCGGCAAGCCCGCGACCCTCGTGACGGTGCTCGGCGGCAATTACGCTCCCGGCACGCCCAAGGAGGGCTGGGACCACTCCACCGCGTGGCTGCGCCGCGTCCTCGAGGACGTGTGGGGCCTCGACCTCCGCGTCGTGCAGCGTCCGTTCACGCTCGTCGGCGTGAACCCGGCGCTCGACGCCTTCGCCGACCACGCGGCCGAGCTCAAGCGCGAGGCCGAGAGCCAGGCCACCGCGTACGGCCAGGAGATCGCCGCGCTCCGTCGCGACGTGGCCTGACTAGTCGCGACCGGCCCACCACTCGGTGAGGCGGCGCTCGGCCTCTTCGGGGCCGATCAGGCCCTCGTCGAGCCGAATGTCGAGCAGGAAGCGGTACGCCTCGCCGACCTCGCGCCCGGGGCCGATGCCGAGCACCTCCTGGATGCGGTTGCCGTCGAGCTCGGGCCGCATCGCGTCGAGCTCCTCCTGAGCCGCGAGCTCGTGGATGCGCTCCTCGATGTCGTCGTAGGCGCCGGCGAGCCGTGCAGCCTTGCGCTTGTTGCGCGTCGTCACGTCGGCGCGCGTGAGGATGTGCAGGCGTTCGAGCTCCGCTCCGGCATCCCGCACGTACCGTCGCACCGCGGAGTCCGTCCAGGCGCCCTCGGCGTAGCCGAAGAAGCGCAGGTGCAGCTCGATGAGCCGCGAGACGACGTTCATCGTGTCCGAGTCGAAGCGCAGAGCCTGCAGGCGCTTCTTCGCCATCCGCGCTCCGCGCACGTCGTGGTGGTGGAACGTCACACCGCCACCCGGCTCCAGCCGTCGGGTCGACGGCTTGCCGATGTCGTGCAGCAGGGCGGCGAGCCGGAGCGGCACGTCGGGCGAGGCATCCGGATTCCGCTCCTTCTCGAGCTCGATCGCCTGCCGGAGCACCGTGAGCGAGTGCTCGTAGACGTCCTTGTGGTGGTGATGCTCATCGACCTCGAGGCGAAGGGCGGGGATCTCGGGCAGGAACTCCTCCATGAGCCCCGTGTCGACGAGGAGACGGATGCCGCGCACAGGATCGTCGGTCTGCAGCAGCCGGACGAGCTCGCTCTGGATGCGCTCGGGGCTCACGATCGAGATCGTCTCGCGCAGCTCGCCGATCGCCGCCTCGGTGGCCGGATCGACGTCGAAGCGGAGCTGCGACGAGAAGCGCGCTGCTCGGAGCATGCGGAGCGGGTCGTCGCCGAAGCTCACCGCGGGGTCGGCCGGGGTGCGCAGGCGCTGCGCGAGCAGGTCCTCCACGCCGCCGGTCGGGTCGACGAGCACGCGGCTCGGGACGCGGAGCGCCATGGAGTTGACCGTGAAGTCGCGCCGGACGAGATCGCCCTCGAGCGTGTCGCCGAACTCGACGGTCGGCTTGCGCGTGACGCCGTCGTAGCTGTCGGCGCGATACGTCGTGACCTCGACCTGCTCGCCGGCGATCCGGGCGCCGATCGTCCCGAAGTCGCGGCCGACATCCCACTGGGCCGAGCTGATCGGCGTGACGATCCGCAGTATCTCGTCGGGCCGGGCATCCGTCGTGAAATCCAGGTCGTGCGTCTCGCGGCCCAGCAGCGCGTCGCGGACCGGGCCGCCGACGATGGCGAGCTCGCGCCCCGCATCGGCGAACGCGCGAGCGAGGGTCGCGACCGCGCGCGACTCGGCGAGCGCGCCGAGGCGTTGCACGCCCTCGGCCATGTTGAGCATGGTTCGAGCCTACCGAGAGCCGCGTCCGTGCCCTGCCGAGCGGGTGGGCGGGAGCGGGTGTCAGGCGAAGGTCAGGAATCCCGTGAAGACGAGTTCGCGGATCCGCGGCAGAAGATCCTCACGCAGAGCAGTCGCATCGACCTCGAGCAGCTCGGCGATCGCGCCGACCAGAGGACCCACCGCGAGATCGCCGTCGCAGGCTCCGACGAGCGCGGCGAGCGCCGGGTCGACCTCGATCGTGCGGCCGAAACCACCGCCCTGCCGGAGCTCGATGACGCTCGGAGCCTCGGCCCCCGGCAGGTGGTGGCGCGCCTCGCTCACGTCGGGGGCCACGAGAAGGACGGATGCCTCGAGCTCGGCGTCGTCGAGCCCGGCCAGCCGGTCATGCGCGGCGAGCGCCGCCGCGAGGTGCGGGCCCAGCGGTGCACCGCCGAGCGACTGCCCGATCCGTTCGTACCGCGCGAGCGTCGGCGACCCGGCCTCGGGCCGGCGCAGCAGGATGTAGCCGAACCCGACATGCTCGACGCCCCGCTCCGCGAAGTCCTCGAGCCACGCGTCGATGAGGCCGGCGAACTCCGGCCTTCCGGGCACCGTGCCCCCGTCGCGGATCCAGAGCTCGGCATAGGACAGGGGGTCCAGCACCTCGCGCTCCACGACCCACGCGTCGAGCGGCACCGGCGAGGCGTCGACCCAGTCCCGCACGCGATCGAGTCCGGCAGCGCCGTCCCGCGTCTCCCAGTTGCCGAGCAGCTGCGCGACTCCGCCGGGGAGGAGGTGCTCGCCGACGGTCCGGACGAAGTGCGCGACGAGGTCGTCGCCGGCCATGCCGCCGTCGCGATATTCGTATGCGGGCACTCCGGCCGCGCGGGGGGTGATGACGAACGGCGGATTCGAGGCGATCCGATCGAACCGCTCGCCGCGCACGGGCTCGAACAGGCTCCCCGAACGCGGCTCTATGCCGTCGACGACATTCAGCATCGCGTTGAGGCGCGTGAAGGCCAGTGCGCGCTCCGACGTGTCGGTCGCCACGACCTCGCCGACGTTCCTCCGTGCGCGCAGCGCCTGGATGCCGCATCCCGTCCCGATGTCGAGCCCCCGGCGCGCGGGGGTCGGCAACTGCAGCCCGGCGAGCGTCATCGAAGCACCGCCGACGCCGAGTACGTGATCCTCGGGAAGGGGCCCGCCGAGCACGGCCTCGTCGAGGTCGCTCGCGACCCACCAGCCACCGTCGCCCGACTCGTCGGCGAACGGCTGAGGTCGCACGACGGCGAGGGGACGGATGCCTTCCTCCACCGCCGCCGCGAGGTTCAGCGCCACGAGCCCTGCGCCGGTCGTGCGCGGCAGCGCCTCGTCGACGAGCGCGGCGGGCTGCGGCATCCCGAGCATGAGGAGCCTTGCGAGGACGGCGAGCGGGTCGGTGCGTCCCGCCAGCGCCCGCTCGGCCGGCCGACGGAGGCCGCGTGCGATCGCGTCGTCGGCGATCTCGCCCCAGGCGGCGCGCACATCCTCGCCGTGGAACCGGGCCGCCCGGAGGTCTTCGGCGAGGGCGGCGCACAGCCGCGGGTCGGGCTGCGGCAGGGGAAGCGACGGCATGAGCCCATTCAACCCCGATGACCGGCGGGGCGCGGGGCGAGGCATCCGTCCCGGCGAACCGCGGGCACCGCTCGGGGGCCTTGGAGGCACCGCACGTAGAATCGCAGTCGATCGTGCGGTCCGGAATCGCACAGGAGCGAACCCCAGCATGATTGAGTCCCCACCGCCTGCCGTGCCGTCCGCGCGGCGAGTGCGCGCTCGGCTGTGCGCGCTCGTGGGGATCACCACGCTGCTCTTCGCCCCCGTCGCCGGGCCCGCGGCGAGTGCTGCGGCATCCGTCGGCGTCTGGGGTGCGACACCTTCTCCCACGCCGACGCCCGAGCCCGGCGAGGCGGTCTTCACGCTGTCGCCCATCTCGAACGGCCTCATCCAGCCGGGGCAGCCGATCAACGTGTCGGTCACGATGACGAACGACAGCGCGGCTACCACGGCGGGCGGCACGGTCTCGCTCGCCGTCGGATCGACGCCGTTCTCGAGTCGCGCCGACCTCGACGACTGGCTGGACGGCGACGGGACCGAGGTGCCGGTCACTCCTGTCGCTGCGACGACATTCCCCGCGGTCGCTCCGGGGACCGGCGAGACGCAAGGCGTCACAGTGGATGCCGCCGCTCCCGCGATCGCGAACCTCGCGCCGGGCGCCTATCCCGTCGTCGCGACGCTTTCGACGCCGACCGGCAGCTACACCTCCCCGAGCGTCGTCGTGGTGCCATCGGCGCCCGGGCGCGAGGTCGGCGTGGGCGTGGTCGTGCCGATCACGGGGCCCGCGACCCAGGAGGGTCTCCTGACGGCAGCCGAGCTGGAGCAGCTGACCTCGCCCCAGGGCTCGCTCACGGCCCAGCTCGATGCGGTCGACGGCACCGAGGCCATCCTCGCGGTCGACCCCGCGCTGCTCGCGGCCATCCGGGTGCTCGGCACGTCGGCGCCCGAGAGCGCCCTCGCGTGGCTCACGCGCCTCGAGACGTTGAGCAACACCCGCTTCGCGCTGCAGTACGGCGATGCCGATGTCGCGTCCCAGGTGCAGGCGAAGATCGTGCCGCCCCTCCAGCCGACGTCGCTGCAGTACGCCATGACGCCTGCCGACTTCGCGCCCGTGCCGAACGAGTCCCCGTCACCCACGCCGACCCCGACGCCGTCGGGCGACCCGACGGCTCCCGCGTACCCCGATCTGCCCAGCCTCCTCAGCATCGGCGATTCGCGCGCAGGGGTCTTCTGGCCCGAGACCGGTACGGCCGGCGCGGACGTCGTGTCGGCGCTCGGCGGGCTCACGGTCGAGGATCAGCAGGCGCTCACTCTCATCCCGTCCACGACGACTGTCGCCGGCGCGGACGGTGCCACGGTCCCCGCGCGCGGCGACGCGGACACGGCGGCGGTCCTCGTCTACGACCAAGCCGTCTCTGAGGAGCTCCGGGAGGCATCCGTCCTCGACGACGGCGCCCTGCGCAACGCGCACCTCGCAGCCGCAACGGCGTTCCTCTCGTTCGCCCTCGCCGAGACCGACGGTGCGCCGCTCCTCGTGACGGTCGACCGGGGCGAGGACCGCTCACGGGTCGCGCTTCGGACAGCCATCTCCGCCGCACTCCAGGCTCCGACCGCCGTGCCGTACTCGCTGGGCGCGCTGGCCAACACCCCCGCGACTCCCGTCGAGGTGATCGACATCGCGCCCGACGCGGCGCGAGTGGCCGCGGCATCCGGTCTTGTCGCAGCGGAAGGACAGCTGACGCAGTTCGCGACGGTGCTCGACGACCCCGCGCAGGTCACGGGCCGCGAGCGCAACGACATCCTCCAACTGCTGGGTGAAGCGTGGCGCGCCGATCCCGACGCATGGGGCGTCGCCCTCTCGGACCATCAGGAGACGACGACCGCGACACTCGACTCGGTCGGCATCCTGCGGGCGAGCCCGATCCAGCTGATCACCTCGGGCGCCGTCATCCCGGTATGGATCCGCAATGACCTTCCCTATCCGGTCAACGTCACCCTGCTCGCATCGCCCGACGATCTGCGGCTCGAGGTGCAGGAGACCACCAAGGTCGTCGCCCAGCCGCAGAGCAACACCCGGGTCGAGGTGCCCGTCCAGGCCCAGATCGGCAGCGGCGACGTCACGATCGCGCTCGAGCTGCGCAGCCCGACGGGCGTCCAGATCGGCCAGCCCGAGGTGCGCGAAGTGCACGTGCGCGCCGACTGGGAGGGCATCGGCCTCGTCATCCTGGGAGTGCTCGCCGTCGGCTTCGTGCTGCTGGGCGTGATCCGCACGATCCTGCGCCGGCGCGGCCGGAAGACGGATGCCGCGGCAGAAGCGGCCGACGAAGACACCGACGCCGCCGCCTACGAGGGGCCGGACATCGAGACCCCCGCTGAGCCGAAGGGTGACGCATCGTGAGCAGCATCGCCCGCGCGAGCGCGCTCATCGGCGCGGGGACCATCGTCTCCCGCCTGACGGGCCTCCTTCGCACCATCGTCCTCGTCGCCGCCGTCGGAGCGGTGAGCGAGGCAGGCGACGCGTTCGCGGTCGCCAATCAGCTGCCGAACAACATCTACGCGATCATCTCGACGGGCCTGCTGACGGCCGTCATCGTGCCGCAGATCGTCAAGGTCGCCGCGCATCCCGACGGAGGTCAGGCCTTCATCTCGAAGCTCCTGACGCTCGGCGTCGTGGCGCTCCTCGTCACGACCGCGGTCGCGATCGCGGTGGCTCCATGGCTGGTGACGCTCTACGCACCCGACTTCACCCCCGACCAGCTGGCACTGTCGACCACGTTCGCCTACTGGTGCCTGCCGCAGATCTTCTTCTACGGGCTCTTCGCACTCCTCGGCGAGATCCTCAACGCGCGGCGCGTCTTCGGCCCCTACACGTGGGCTCCCATCGTCAACAACCTCGTGTCGATCACGGGCTTCATCTTCTTCATCGTGCTGTTCGGCTCCGACCAGAATGTCGTCGACGACTGGACGCTCGGCATGATCGCGCTCCTCGCCGGCACGGCGACGCTCGGCATCATCCTTCAGACGGTGCTGCTGCTCTTCTTCTGGCGGCGGGCGAGCCTCCAGCTGCGTCCCGACTTCCGCTGGCGCGGCGTGGGACTCAACCACCTCGGCCGGCTCGCCGGCTGGACGTTCCTGATGGTCGTGGCGGGCCAGCTCGCGGGGCTCATGCAGTCCCGGGTGCTGTCGCCGGCGTCGGGCACCGCTCCCGCTCAGCTGGCGTCGCAGAACGCATGGCTCATCTTCATGCTCCCCTATTCGGTCATCGTGCTCTCGATCGGAACGCCGTACTTCACACGCCTGAGCGAGCACGCGCATGCCGGTCGCGACGGCGACGTCCGCGCCGACATCGGCAGCAGCATCCGCACCCTCGGGCTCTTCACGGTGCTCGCCACCGCGGCGCTCGCCGTCGCGGCGGTGCCGGCATCCCGGATCTTCACGGGATCCGCTGCGCAGGCTCAGCAGGCGGCTCTGGTGCTGGTGTGCTTCCTCGTCTCGCTCGTCCCGCTCGCGGTGCTCTTCGTCGTCCAGCGAACCTTCTACGCGTACGACGACACCCGCACACCCTTCTTCTTCACGCTGGTCCAGGCGGCGCTCGTCGTGGCGACGGCGCTCCTCGTGCAGGCGACCGTGCCCGTCGACTACCTCGCCGCGGGTGTGGCGCTCGGCCAGTCGCTCGCGAGCATCGTGCAGGTCGTGATCGCGACGTGGCTCCTGCATCGCCGCCTCGGCGGCATCGGAGTGGGCGGATGGATGCTGTCGCTCGGCCGCTTCTTCCTCGCCGCCGTTCCCGCAGCCGCAGCCGGCTGGGGCACGTTCCTCCTCCTCGGCGGAGTGGACGGCTGGACGGTGTCGGACCGCCTCCTCGGCGCGATCGGCACCGCCATCATCGGCACCGTGGCCGCCGTCGTATATCTCGCGTTCCTGTGGCTCCTCCGGGCGCCCGAGCTCGCCGTCGTGCGGCCGATCCTGCGCCGCGTCCTGCGGCGCTGATCGAGCCCCGACCTCCGTCCCGGCACGGGTTCTGTGAACCGCCTTCCCGGCCGCAGGCGGCGGAATATCCGACGCCTACGATGGGTTGAGTCATCCGAAAAGTCATTCAAGGGGGCTGACGTGCGTCACGTCATCATCATCGGTTCCGGTCCTGCGGGCTACACGGCTGCGATCTACGCGGCACGCGCCAACCTCGAGCCGCTCGTCATCGCGAGCTCGGTCGAGGCCGGCGGTGAGCTCATGAACACGACCGATGTCGAGAACTTCCCCGGATTCCCCGAGGGCATCCAGGGTCCCGACCTCATGACCAAGATGCAGGAGCAGGCCGAGAGGTTCGGCGCCGAGGTGCTGTACGACGACGTCGTAGACCTCGACATCTCCGGCCCCGTCAAGCGCGTCACGCTCGGCAGCGGCGCAGTGCACGAGGCCGCTTCGCTCATCTACGCGACCGGTTCGGCGCACCGCAAGATCGGCATCGAGGGCGAAGACCGCCTCTCGGGCCGCGGCGTCTCGTACTGTGCGACATGCGACGGCTTCTTCTTCCGCGAGCGCACCATCGCGGTCGTCGGTGGCGGCGACTCCGCGATGGAGGAGGCCACCTTCCTCACGAAGTTCGCGTCGAAGGTCTACGTCATCCACCGTCGCGGTGAGCTGCGCGCCTCGAAGATCATGCAGGAGCGCGCCTTTGCGAACCCCAAGATCGAGTTCGTCTGGAACAGCGAGGTCGTCGACATCCTCGGCGGCGAGGCCGTCGAGGGCGTCGTGCTGGAGTCGACGATCGACGGCTCACGCCGTGATCTCGCACTCGACGGCGTCTTCGTCGCGATCGGCAACGACCCCCGCACGCACCTCGTGCACGACAAGCTCGACCTGACGCCCGCGGGCACCATCTGGGTCGACGGCCGATCCTCCCGCACCTCGCAGCACGGTGTGTTCGCCGCCGGTGACGTCATCGACCCGACCTACCGCCAGGCAGTCACCGCTGCCGGCAGCGGGACGGTCGCAGCGCTGGACGTCGAGCACTTCCTCGCCGCCCTCGGCGAGGCGGGACAGCCCGCGCCGGATGCCGACCTGATCGAGGGACTCCCCGAGGCAGAGCCGGCTTCAGTCGACGCCGCCTGAGCGCGGCCTGGGGCCCGCCTGGGAGCGCCCGGAGACAGGGAACATCTCCGGGCATCCCCTCGTTATCGCATACGAAGACTTCACAAGAAGGAGATTCCTATGACCGCCAAGGCCACCAGCTCGAGCACGTGGAACGAGGACGTCCTCCAGGCCGAGGGCCCCGTCCTCGTGGACTTCTGGGCAGAGTGGTGCGGACCGTGTCGCATGGTCTCGCCGATCCTCGACCAGATCCAGACCGAGAACCCCGAGAAGCTCACGATCCTCAAGCTCAACGTCGATGAGAACCCCGACCTCGCCATGAAGTACCAGATCACGTCGATCCCGGCGATGAAGGTCTTCTCCAAGGGCCAGGTCGAGACGACGATCATCGGCGCCAAGCCCAAGTTCGCGCTCGAGCAGGACCTCGCGGCCTACCTCAAGTAAGCCGTTCCGCGGTTCGCCGCGACTCACGCCCCGGTGGGTCGGTGATGAATTCACCGATCCACCGGGGCTTTTGCATTCGTGGGTTCGTCGCGGCAGCGTCCGAAACAGAACATGCCGTTCTCGGCATCCATCGACAGTCCCAGAAATCTCATCCAGGGTGTCGATATCGGCCATGCTCGTTCGACGCACAGAGTGAGGCGGGCCGAGCGGTCCGTTCCGGACGACAGATCCGAAGACCACAAGGAGCAAGACATGCGCTGGATGCTGATCATGAACGTCGAGCCCGAGGCCGCGGCACGCGCCGCCCAGGAGCTCGACCTGGCCGAGATGTTCGCGGTCATGGGGCAGTACAACGACGACCTGCAGAAGGCCGGCGTCTTCCTGTCCGCCGAGGGACTCGCCGATGCCGGCGAGGGATTCCGGGTCGACTTCAGCTCGCAGCCGCCGGTCGTGACCGACGGCCCGTACGCCGAGGCGCGCGAGGTCTTCACCGGCTACTGGATCCTCGAGGTCACGAGCCGCGAAGAGGCCGAGCACTGGGCACGGCGCTGCCCGCTGGGCCCCGGCACCTCGCTCGAGGTGCGCCGCATCAACGAGCTCGCGGACTTCGCCCCCGAGGTAGAGGAGGGCGAGCGCCTGCGCCTCGCGAAGCAGCAGGAATGGCAGGCCGCCACCAGTTGAGTCCCGCAGTCGCGACGACGGATGCCTCGGCTACGAGGCGTCGGCACGCACCACCGCATCCCAGCGGCGGTGCGTGTTGGCGTCACCGAGCAGGCGCCAGACAGCGCGGGTCAGCGGCGGATAGTCGAGGGCGATCTGGCGGAGGACCCGGTAGTGCCGCGCGGCGTTCGGCCGAGCACCGCCGTCGGCGGCGATGTTCTCTGCGCGGAGCGTGAAGACGACGAGCTCGTCGACCGAGGGAAGGTCCTCCATGAAGTCCCAGGGGTCTTCACCGGCACGCAGTCGCTCGTGGACGAGCACGGCGAGCTCATCAGCCGCCTCTGCCCGCAGCAGCTCCAGACTTGCCCTCCGGCGGGGGTGTCGTCGTGCTTCGCCATTTCTCAAGCCTAAACGCCGGTTCCGACGCGGGGGACTTCCCTAGGGTGGATCCGTGACATCGGATTCGGGCCATGCCCGGCGGGCGGTCGAGGCCGTGTGGCGCAGCGAGTCGGCCCGGATCGTGGCGGCGCTCACCCGGCATACGGGCGACTTCGCGTGGGCCGAGGACCTCGCTCAGGAAGCGCTGCTCGAAGCCCTCGCCGCATGGCCGGGCTCCGGCATCCCGGACAATCCCGGTGCCTGGCTCCTGACGGTCGCCAAGCGGCGCGCCATCGATGGATGGCGGCGCCGCGAGCGGCTCGAACAGCGCATCGACGTCCTGGGGCACGATGCTCTGCTCGCAGAGCGGGAGGATCCCGTCGAGCAGGCGGGCGACCCCGACCGCATCGAGGACGACGTGCTCAGGCTCGTCTTCGTCGCCTGCCATCCCGTGCTGCAGCCCGCCGCGCGACTCGCCCTGACCCTGCGGACCGTCGCCGGCCTGACGACCGAGCAGATCGCCCGCGTCATGCTTCTCACGGTGCCGACCGTCCAGCAGCGGATCGTCAGGGCCAAGCGGACCCTTGCAGCGGCCGACGTGCCGTTCGAGATCCCCGACCGCGCCGAGCGGCCGGCGCGGCTCGCGTCGGTGCTGCAGGTCGTCTACCTGCTCTTCACCGAGGGCTACGCCCCGGCGGACGGCGCGCACCCCGTCCGGGTCGACGTGGCGCGCGAGGCCGTCCGGCTCGCGCGGCAGCTGGCCGCGCTCGCGCCGAACGAGCCGGAGGTGTACGCGCTGACGGCGCTCATGGAGTTCCAGTCGTCCCGGTTCGCCGCGCGGTCGGATGCCGAGGGTCTTCCACTCACTCTCGCCCAGCAGGATCGATCCCGCTGGGACCAGTCCGCCATCCTGCGGGGGCGCCAGGCCCTTGCCAAGGCGGCGTCATTCGACCGGGGTCTCGGCTACTACGGGCTGCAGGCAGCGGTGGCGGAGTGCCATGCCGCGGCCCACTCGGCTGACGAGACCGACTGGTCGCGCATCGTCGCCCTGTACGACGCGCTTCTGACCCTGTCGCCCACGCCGGTCGTGCGGCTCAACCGCGCCGTGGCCATCTCCATGCTCGAGGGTCCGGCACCGGCGCTGGCAGCGGTCGACGAGCTCGCGCCCGAGCTGTCCGAGTTCCGGCCGTTCCACGGCGTGCGCGCCGAGCTGCTCGAACGCTTGGGAGAGACGGATGCCGCGGCGTCCGCCTTCCTCCTCGCGGCGTCGCTCGCCGGTAACGACGCCGAGGCGGAGGTGCTGCGCCGCCGCGCCGCCGCGCTCGAGCCGACCCCGCCCGAGATCTACGAGGCGTAACCGGTGTCGCCGAGCTCCGCGAGGATGCGGTTCAGATCCTCGACCGTGGCGAAATCTATGCTGATCTGGCCTTTTCGGGGGGTGAGTGAGATCTTCACGCGCGTGTTGAGGCGGTCGCCCAGGCGCTCGGCGACTTCGTCGAGCTGACCCCGGCGCGAGCCGGCCTGAGGCCTGACGGGGCGCTTGCCCCAGGCATCCGGCCCCTTCGCGGCAGCCTCGGCCGCGCGGACCGAGAGGTCCTCGTTGACGATTTTGTCCGCGAGGCGCTGCATGGCCTCAGGAGTGTCGAGCGACAGGATCGCACGAGCATGGCCCGCGGTGAGAACCCCGGCGGCGACTCGCTGCTGCACCGGCACCGGCAGCTTGAGCAGGCGGATCGTGTTGCTTATCTGCGGGCGCGAGCGACCGATGCGGCTGGCGAGCTCTTCCTGCGTGATCCCGAAGTCTTCGAGGAGCTGCTGATACGCCGACGCTTCTTCGAGCGGGTTGAGCTCGCTGCGGTGCAAATTCTCGAGGAGCGCATCGCGCAGGAGGTGCTCGTCGGCCGTATCGCGGATGACCGCCGGGATGGACGTGAGTCCGGCCTCGCGAGCGGCGCGCGTGCGGCGCTCGCCCATGATCAGCTCGTACGTGCCCTCCCCCGTGTCGCGGACGACGACGGGCTGGAGAACGCCGAACTCGCGGACGCTGTGGACGAGCTCGGCTAGGTCTTCGGGGTTGAAGTGCGTGCGCGGCTGCCGCGGGTTGGGGACGATGGAGTGCGGGTCGATGTGGACGAGCCGCGCGCCCGGGACCTCGATGAGGTCTTCGGTCGTCAGCTCGGGCTCGGCCAACTCGGCGTCTCCGGCGCGCTCGGCGTCTTCGTCGCGCTCGGCGAGGGCGGTGGCTGTCGCGGTGCCGCGGGGGAAGAGCACGTCCACGGGGCGCGTCTCGGTCGCCTCGCTCGTGGGGATGAGGGCTCCGATGCCTCGGCCCAGACCGGTTCTCTTGGCCATCAGGAATGCCCTTCGCTTTCTGCTGCTGTGTCGCGTGCTGTGTCGCGCTTGATCAGTTCGACCGCGGCCTCGCGATAGGCGACGGCTCCGGCCGACTGCCCATCGTAGGCGATCACCGTCTGCCCGAAGCTCGGTGCCTCCGACACGCGCACCGATCGCGGAATCACGGTCTCCAGCACCTCCTTGGCAAAGTGCTGACGGACCTCGTCGGCCACCTGCTGGGCGAGGCGTGTACGCCCGTCGTACATCGTGAGGATGATCGTCGAGAGGTGCAGCCGCGGGTTCAGATGCTTTTGGATCATGCGCACAGTGCCGAGCAGCTGGCTGAGCCCCTCGAGGGCGTAGTACTCGCACTGGATCGGGATGAAGAGCTCGTGCGCCGCCGTGAAGGCGTTGATAGTGAGCAGTCCGAGCGACGGCGGGCAGTCGATGAGCACGAAGTCGAGGCGCTCGTCGAGGTTCGCGAGGTATTCGTCGAGTGCGGTGCGAAGGCGATGCTCGCGGGCGACCTGCGAGACGAGCTCGATTTCAGCGCCGGCAAGGTGGATCGTGCTGGGTGCGCACAGCAGATTCGGCGACTCCGGGCTCGTCTGCACGATATCGGCGAGCGGGAACTCATCGATGAGCACGTCGTATACCGACGGGATGTCAGCCGTGTGCGGCACCCCCAGAGCTGTCGAGGCGTTGCCCTGCGGATCGAGATCGATGACGAGCACCCGCGCCCCCACCGATGCCAGCGCGGCGGCGATGTTGACGGTCGTCGTCGTCTTGCCGACGCCGCCCTTCTGGTTCGACACCGTGAGAACACGGGTGCGACCACTCAACCGGATATCGACGGAGTCCAGTGCACGTCGACGCGCTGTGAGGTCTGCGAGTTCCCGAGCGAGGGGCGTGTCGTCGAGCGAGAAGGATGCCGCGGCCCCAGCGTTCTCGGGCTGTTTCACGTGAAACACACTCCCTTTCGCGTGCCGTCAGAGCTCCTTTCCACTCTAGCCGCGCGGACCCGCAGTCCTTCGCCATCGCCACCCCGTCGCGAGGATCTCATGCGGATTTCACGCCTTGGGGAGGAAGGGCCGTCGTGCTGTTGTGCGATTGGTGCGCCCTCGCCTGCTTCGTAGGTCCGCGGCGCTCTTGGCTCTCGCCGACCCGTGGCGCTGAGCGCGAGGTGGGGTACCCCGGCCCGGTGGATCGCGCGATGTCCTCCATTCACGGCCGTGAGGGAACGGGCCGTACGCGATAGGGAGGTGTCTCTGACGCGCGGAGCCTTGTGGCCGCGCTCAGGGGTCAGAACCTTTGGAGAAGACCGGAGCTAGGCCGGTTGCACGGTCGTGATCCGACGTTCTAAGTGATTCCGTTGACTGGAGGAGCTGCTACTTCCGGCATGGGCAATCGTGGGACCTCCGTGAGTCGCGCACCTTTGGGCGTCGTCTCACCAATGCCCTTTTCGCCACCCATCGACTTTGGCGATGCGCGGAGAGTCCCGTCCACGCTGGGATCGGCGCCTCGGAAGCAAGCCCACGTCTCGCGCGGCAGAGGAGAGCACGGTCGCCCGAGCGTGAGCCAATAGGGCGTCGTATCCATTCCGAGATGGGGCCGGGTCTGCTGGCGGCTCCGTGAGGGGCGAGAGGAGGCATTGTGCAGGAGGTACACCGCCGTGAGGTCGTGGTCGGCGCGGCCGGGGGCGGCCCGCCATCCAACTGGATCTCCTCGTGACGTCCGGTCCGGGATCGGGAGTGGGCGTTTCACGTGAAACTTCGTGATGCAGCACGGGACGTCGCTGGCAACGCCGGGGCTATCGGCCGGCTTTTGCCCGGATCGCCTTCTGCCTTCTATGCAATCCCCACCTTTCAGCCGATCGCAGCACGCGCCCGACAGTTTGGCAGTCCGTACAACCAAACTTTGGCGCTCGCCTGGAAGGCCAGGAATTCGGCGCGCGTCGAAAGCTGAGTAGCATGCCCTCTGAGAGTGTCTCCCTCGCATCGTGTTTCACGTGAAACCTCATGGCTAACGAGCCATTGCTGCGGTCGATAGAGGAGCCGCATGCCGCGAGGGGTCCTTGTTTCACGTGAAACACCGAAGGGCGTGGCCCATGCGTCCCGGAGTTGGCAAGCGTGGGGTACCGAGTTGCGTGCCAACGCCGCCGTTAGACCGGCGCGGTTGACGCGAAACTCCATGTCGCATTTCCGTTCGGGTAGAGCGCCACACCCGAGAACGCTCGCATGAATGTCCACTGAAACACGGTCTTCCCGACGGACAACGGAGCGGAGTCCTCGAACTCGCCGGGAAACTCGCGGCTCAACTGAGCTGACCGAAGGTACGCAGCGGCCGGGGAGCATGCCATGAGGCTATTGGCCTCGTATGGTGGGCTCCCGCGACGACGAGTCGGCGACCGTCCGCCAGGTTCTCTGCTGCGGTGACTCGCGCTCTCCCTCGACCATCGCGGAGGTCCGGCGAGGTAGGCGTATGTGTCCGCCGGTAGGCTCAAGCAGAGCGCGGCGGCGCCGACCAGTTCATCTCAGCACTCTGTAGCAGTGGATGCGAACCCCACCGCATGTGATGTGCAGCCCGAGCGTCCAAGCCCGAGAACCCGCCGGGATTCCCAACGACTCAGCCGGTCCCCGCACGCCGCGACCTTCTCACAAGTGATGGCGGCGCGGTGCGAAGGCCGAGCCTCGGGACGTGAGGACCGTGCCTAACCGGTGAGCACGGCGGAAGTCTCCGCCGCTGTTCCTGCCCAGCGGATCCCCGAAACCCGCGGGCGCGATGCCCTGTCATATGTGCAGTACCACGTCCTACCGGCCAGGGGTGTCTCGAATGTTTCACGTGAAACGGAGGCTACGCAATGCGGGCGGTCCGCATCGTCGGCGTGGAGATGTGGGGTGAAACCGGGCACTTGTGAGCCGGACTTCAGGGCGAGAGGGCCGATTCCACGCGAAGCGAGCTACTGCGAGAAGCGGATCGCCCAGTGAACTCCGCGTCCTGAGGGCTGCGGCCGACCCGCCGAGTGGACCCAATTCGCAGGGTCGGCGCGGAGATGTCTACGTTGAAGAGGAGCTTACGCCGCGATGCGGAGCTATCCGTGGCCGGCATCGGCCAGATTCTCTGTCTGCGCCGACGACGTGTCCCACTGGGGCGAGTGATCGATCCGTAGCGGCGGCGCGGACATGTTTCACGTGAAACGGCGCACTTGGGACTCCGGATCCAGCGGGAGAGGCCCGTTGCCGGTGAAGCCAGCTGCTGCGCGAGGGGGATCGCCGAGTGAACTGCGCGTTCTGGGCGCTGTGCGGCCGAGCCGCCGACTGGACCCCAGTCGAAGTGTTGGCGGCCAGACGTTTCACGTGAACGGCACGACCGCGACTCGGACCGCAGCGCGAGAGGGTCGGATCCGGCGCCGGGTGCTGCCGCGAGGAGCGGATCCATCCCGCCGGCTGCGGGACCCACTGAACGTCCCGGCGCCACCAAAGTGACACGCCAAACACGAGGATTGTCGGGCGGCGGGCGCTCGTCCAACCGGGACCCGTGGGTCGAAGCTACTCGCTGGCAACTGACCAACGGGCAGTCGACTCGAGCCGAGCCCTGCAGGCGAAGACAGCAAGGCGGTCGGGTAGGTCGACTGTGTCCACCGAAGTCAGCTCGCGCCGTCGGACGCAGGCCCCCGCCGCAGGATTCCGCCCGGTCTGACGACCGGACGACGTTGATCGAACTCAGCGCGCAGGCGCATCCGCCACCGAGCAGTCTCAAGGCCGCCGTCCACGGCGGATACTCGCTGTTGTCGGTCACGACACTCCGCAGGGGAGCGTTGGTCGCTCGTAGAGTCAGTCGAGTCTCACTAAGGCCGCCTCTCTACTCCGGCCTCGCGCCAAATGCGCGCCGTCGACGTAAGGTCTTTCAGCCCGAACCTTGCCGGCGCTGACCCACGGGGCGCGCAACCAGCCGCGTGCACGTCGCCTACCCCGCAGGACGCGGCACGCCGAGGTGGCACCTCTCAACAGCTAGGAGACGCAGGCTCAGCCAGCGCGACGCACCGGCCGGTTGTTTCACGTGAAACACCCTCCCCGGCGGCCTTGGAACCGTGCCTTCAGCGCCGAACAGTGCCTCGAACGACACGGGTCGGCTCATCAAGAAGGCCTTCGCCGATGACCTCTACACGGGCGTCGGTGATCCCGAACTTCCGGAGGGGCTTTGCGGCGGCCTCGATCTCGTTGGCAGCGCTCGCACCCTTCAGCAGGATCAGCTCCCCACCATCGCGCACGAGGGGAGCGGTGAGAGGCACGAGAGTACGAAGCGCACTGACGGCCCGGGCGGTGACGGCATCCAGAATCGGCCCGCGCTTCCAATCCTCGGCACGTGCGCGCAACACTTCGACGTTGTCCAGCCCGAGCGATGCGACCTGCTCAGTGAGCCAGGCCACACGGCGTTCCATCGGCTCGATGAGGATCCACTCGACGTCGGGGCGAGCGATCGCCAGCACGATGCCCGGCAATCCCGCGCCAGATCCGATGTCTGCGACCCGACCCGAGAATAGGGGAGCAGCCACTGCGCTGTTAAGCACATGCCGCGACCACAGGCGCGGAGGCTCCAGCGGTCCGATCAAACCGCGCTCTTCACCCTCATCGGCGAGCGCCTGGGTGAAGCGACGCGCCAGCTCGATGCGGTCACCGAAGATCTCGGCCGCAGCGGCTGGTTCCGCCTGGAAATCGGTCATCAGCGTTTCACGTGAAACGTCAGCCGCGGCGGATCACGGTGTGGCGGTCCGCGCCCTCACCGTACGACTCCGACACGAAGCCGCGATCGGCGACGATGTCGTGCACCAGCTTGCGCTCGTAGCTCGACATCGCGGGAAGCGATGCCTGCGTCGCTCCGTCGTCGAGCCGGGCGATGGCCCGGTCCACGAGCTCGACGAGCTCCTGCTCGCGCGTGTTGCGCGAGCCGGCGATGTCGAGGATCAGGCGAGAGAACCGACCCGTCTGATTCTGCACCGCGATGCGGGTGAGCTCCTGCAGCGCCTGAACGGTGTCGGGAGCCGAGATGAGGGCGAGCGAACTGTCGTCCTCGGCCTCGATGGACACATAGGCGCGGCCGGCGCGCACATCGAGAGCGAGATCGCCGTCGATGTCGGCGATGTCGAGCAGCGCTTCGATGTAGTCCGCGGCGATGTCGCCTTCCTGCTCGAGCTGCTCCACCGTGGCGGTGGTGCGCTCGGGAGCGACGGATTCGATGGGATCGGTGGTGGTCATCAGGTCCTCGATGATCGGTGCGGTGAAGGAATGACCCGACGCGCGGAGGTCGCCGTCGGAAGAGGGAAGGGGCCGGACAGCGGGTCAACCGCCGCCCGGCCCGAGGTCATGTGTTGGCAGTACCGGGCTGTTTGCCCGATGCGCCGCCGGAGGCAGGGCCGCCCGGGCCGGCGGTCGGCGAGCCGCCCTTCTGCCCCTGCTTCTTGGCGCGCTGCTTACTCACCGGCTGCTGACGCTTGGGGGCGGCGGCCCGGGCACGCTCGGCCTCTTCGAGGAGGCGCTGCTGCTCGGCCTGGTACTTCTCGATCGGGACGACCTTGCCCGACGAATCGATCGCCTTGCCCTTGCGCGCCAGTCGCTCCTCACGAGCCTTCGCGGCCTCGGAGCCGGGAGTCGGCATCTCACGGATGACGAGGAACTGCTGGCCCATGGTCCAGAGGTTCGAAACGAACCAGTAGATGACGACGCCGAGCGGGAAGAAGACGCCAGAGAAGACGAAGGCGAAGGGCAGCACATAGAGCATGACCTTCTGCATCTGGTACGCCTGGCCGGTCTTGGCCTCGGGGGAGAGGTTCTTCGAGATGATCTGGAGCTGCGTGAAGAACTGCGACGCGATCATCAGGACGACGAGAGTCAGGAGGATGGCGACCGTCGCCTGCCAGCCGGGAGCCTGGGTCTGCCAGGCGCCGACGAGGGACTCGTGGAGCGAGGCGACGCCGAAGAGCTTGGCGTTGTAGAACTCCTGCGTGAGCTCGGGAGTGAGGAGCCCTACGCCACCCGTGCCGGCCTTCGCGTGCTTCGACACGTCGTTGAGGACGCTGAACAGCGCAAAGAACACAGGCATCTGCACGAGCAGCGGAAGACAGCTCGAGACTGGCGTCGTGCCGTGCTTCTTGTAGAGCGCCATCGTCTCGCGGCTCATCGCCTCACGAGAGAGCTGATCCTTCTTGCCCTTGTACTTCTCCTGAACTTTCCGCAGTTCAGGGGCGATTTCCATCATCTTCCGCTGGCTCTTGATCTGCTTCACGAAGAGCGGAATCATGGCGGAGCGGACGACGATCACCAGGCCGATGATCGACAGCACCCAGGTGATGCCGTCAGCGGCCGGCAGGCCGATGAAGGTGAAAAGCGCGTGCCATGCGACGAGCACGAGTTCGACGAGCCACTTCAGCGGCCAGAGGATGGTGCCGATCAGGTCGAAGCCCCCGCTCGCGGCCTGAGGCGCGGGGGTGCTGGCGGCTAGCAGAAGCAGATCCTGCACGGATCAGTCCTTTCTCAGGGGCACGACGAAACCGTGCGGGGTCAGGTCGTAACGGAACCGCCGGTGCGGCGGGACGTCATCGATGCCGCCTTCGGCCCACGGATGACAGCGGGCGATGCGGGCGGCGGTGAGTGCGCTGCCTTTCAGCAGGCCGTGCTGCTGCACTGCGCCGACGGCGTACGCGGAGCACGAGGGGTAGTACTTGCAGACATCTCCATACGTGTGCGAGATCGTCGCGCGATAGGCGTGGAGAAGAGAGAGTCCGAGATTGCGGGGGATCAGAGGCACGGCTTCCAGAGCCGCGGATGCCTCGAGCCGGCCATCACCGACCGCATACGCCGGAAGCACGCTCATGCGGCCGCTCTCCGGGTGAGGCAGTTCTGCACTTCGTCTCGCAGCTCGGAGAAGTCCGCGGTCGCCGCAGAAGGAAGCGCGCGGATCACGACATCTGCACCGGGCCGGACGTCGACGAGCGCCTCGCGGCACACAGCCTTCAGCCGTCGGCGCACAGTGTTGCGCACGACGGCTGATCCGACTTGCTTGCTGACGATGAAACCGAACCGGGCGGCTCGCTCATCGGCGGTCGTCACGACGTAGGTGACGGTATGCGCGGCCGCACAACGACGACCCCGACGGACGACGGCCTTGTACTCCGCTCCGCGGGTGAGTCGGTTCGGCCGTGCCAGCACCGCTCGGTGTCAGGCCGAGAGCTCGGTGCGCCCCTTGGAGCGACGAGCCGAAAGGATGGCACGGCCGGCGCGCGTGCGCATGCGGGCACGGAAACCGTGCTTCTTGGCACGACGACGGTTGTTGGGCTGGAAGGTGCGCTTGCTCATGGAATCACTTCCGGATCAGGGTGTCACCGGGACGCTCAGACCGGAGACGGGGATACAGGGGACTGCCGCGAAGGCATAAGTCAACCGATTAAGGCTACGTCGTGTCGCCTGAGAACTCAAACCGAGCCCGTCGGCGGGCATTATGCACAAGGGATCAGCCCGCTCTGGCACCGACACGCCCGCCGCCTTACAGTGGGGTTTGCTCGACAGACGCCCGGTGACTAGCGTGGCTCCGGCAGTTATCCACAGGCACGGGATGCCACATTCCTTGAGCCTGAGGCGCATCGATCAACCCGGGGGGCCATGGCTCAGCACGACATTCCAGATGTACCAGTCTGGGCGGCAGTGCTGGACGAGCTCACGGTCGACGACCGGGTGACACCGCAGCTCCACGGGTTCCTGAATCTGGCGGTGCCGCAGGGAGTGATGAGCGGGACTCTCTACCTCGACGTGCCGAACGACTTGACCGCGGCGCAGATCAACAAGCGCATGCGGGCTCCCATCATGGAGGCGCTGTCGCGCGTCCCGCAGGCCGACCCGGTCGCGACCACCTTCCGGGTCGTGGTGAATCCCGATCTCGCCGATCAGCACCTCACCGCGCCGATCCCGATCCAGGCACCGGTGCAGAGTTCAGCGCAGGTGTCTGCGCCCACGCAGACCGGCGTCATCCGTCCCCGCATCGACGAGCCCGTCGACATGGCCTCGGCCCGCAACGATTCGCGCCTGAACCCGAAGTACACGTTCGACAACTTCGTCATCGGGCAGTCCAACCGCTTCGCGCATGCCGCAGCGGTCGCGGTGGCCGAGGCTCCCGCCAAGGCATACAACCCGCTGTTCATCTACGGCGACTCGGGCCTCGGGAAGACGCACCTCCTGCATGCGATCGGCGATTACGCGATCAGCCTGTACGCCGGCATCCGGGTCCGCTACGTGTCGAGCGAGGAGTTCACGAACGACTTCATCAACTCGATCGCGAACAACCGCGGCTCGGCATTCCAGGCGCGGTATCGAGATGTCGACATCCTGCTGATCGACGACATCCAGTTCCTGCAGGGCCGTGCCGAGACGCAGGAAGCCTTCTTCCACACCTTCAACACGCTCCACGATCACGACAAGCAGGTCGTGATCACGAGCGACGTCCCGCCGAAGCACCTCACCGGCTTCGAGGACCGGATGCGCAGCCGCTTCGAGTGGGGCCTCATCACCGACGTCCAGGCGCCCGACCTCGAGACCCGCATCGCGATCCTGAGGAAGAAGGCCCAGTCCGAGCGGCTGCACATCCCCGACGAAGTGCTCGAATACATCGCGACCGTGGTGTCGTCGAACATCCGTGAACTTGAGGGCGCCCTCATCCGCGTCTCGGCATTCGCGAGCCTCAACCGCTCCACGCTCGACATGTCCCTCGCTCAGACGGTGCTCCGCGACATCGTCGACCAGGACGATGCCAACGTCATCTCGCCGACCGACATCATCACGGCGACGGCGGCCTACTTCAAGCTCTCGGTCGACGACCTCTACGGGTCGAGCCGCTCGCAGGCCGTCGCCACCGCACGGCAGATCGCCATGTATCTGTGCAGGGAGCGCACGAGCCTCTCGCTCCCCAAGATCGGCCAGCTCTTCGGCAATCGCGATCACACGACCGTCATGTACGCGTACAAGAAGATCAGCGACCTCATGAAGGAGCGCCGCTCGATCTACAACCAGGTCTCCGAGATCACGGCGCAGCTCGGCCGCACCGGGCGCTGACCCACCCCGCCGCCGGCCTCCGCACAGAGGCCGCTTCGGCGTGGCCGCACGACCGGACGGTGACGGATGCCTCGTCCCGCTCCGCGTCGGCCTGGTGCCGGCCTTTCGCCGTCATATGCCGCAGAAAGTGCTTGACACTCCCCTTGGCGCGCGCCATTATTCCCGTTCTGCACAGTGTGGAAAACCTGTGGATAACTCGGATCGACTGCGGAAACCTGTGAACAGCGGCCAGGCGCCTGTGGACGGCGACGACGAACGATGCCGACCGCGTCACACCCGGCATCCACGCACTCCGCAGCCCTTCCACATCTCACACGTTTGTAGTTCCCAGGAGACGATTGGGATCCGCAGACTTATCCACACTTTCCACAGCTGTTAACACCATGACAAGAAACCTTTGATGAAGATCCGATCCGATCACCTCGACGGGTCGGGGGCACCCCTTGGGGTGCGGGTCGACGTGGGCACTAGCATGGGTAACCCAAGCCCCAGGACGACAAGGGAGCGGCATGAGGTTCCACGTCAATCGCGACGTCTTCAGTGAGGCGGTCTCGTTCGTCGTCAAGCTGCTTCCGCAGCGAAACCCCCAGCCGATCCTCGCGGGAGTGCTGATCGAGGCCGGCGACGAAGGCCTGTCGCTCGCGGCGTTCGACTACGAGGCATCCGCTCGCACCACGATCGAGGCGACCGTCGACGAGCCGGGAACGATCCTCGTCCACGGCCGTCTGCTGTCCGAGATCGCGAGCCGCCTGCCGAACGCCCCGATCGAGATCGCGGTCGATGACGACGGCGGAATCCTCCTCACCTGCGGCTCGGCACGATTCACGCTCGCGTCCATGCCCGTGCAGGAGTACCCGGCGATCCCCGAGGTCTCCGGCGACTCCGGACTCGTGCCGTCCGAAGACTTCGCGACCGCGATCGCGCAGGTCGCCTTCGCCGCGTCGCGCGACGACGTGACGCCCGTGCTCACCGGCGTGCAGCTCGAGGTGTCGGGCACGCAGCTGAGCCTCGTCGCGACCGACCGCTACCGCGTCGCGCTGCGCGAGATCCCATGGGACGGCGGCTCGGCCGCGTCCGACGAGGCGACGACGGCGCTCGTCCCCGCCCGCACCCTCACCGAGGTCGGGAAGACGTTCTCGCACGGCGGCGACATCTCGATCGCCTTCTCCGGCTCGGGCGATCGCGAGATCATCGCCTTCACGGCGGGCAACAAGACCGTCACGTCGCTGCTCATCAAGGGCAACTTCCCGCCCGTGCGGCGGCTGTTCCCCGAGGCCACGGATCACCACGCGGTCGTCAACACGGCGGAGCTCGCCGAGGCCGTGCGGCGTGTGTCGCTCGTCCTCGACCGCTCGGCTCCGTTGCGCTTCACCTTCACCGCCGACAGCGTGTCGATGGATGCCTCGGGCACGGAGCAGGCTCGCGCGACCGAGTCGGTCGATGCCACACTCGTGGGCGACGAGGTGACTCTGGGCCTGAACCCGCAGTACCTCCTCGAGTCGCTCGGCGCCGTCCGCAGCGAGTTCGCACGGATCACCTTCACGTCGAGCGAGAACGCCAACAAGCTCAGCCCCGTCCTCATCACCCCGCAGACCTCGGTCGACAAGGGCGGGGAGGGCACCTTCAAGTACCTCCTGCAGCCGAACCTGCTGCTGCGCTGAGCCCCGCGCCGGCTTCCGGGTCGGACGCCCGAACTAGGGTTGATCCGTGATCGTGGAGCAGTTGAGCCTCGTCGACTTCCGCAACTATGCGGCCGCCGACGTCGCCCTCGATCGCGGTCCCAACGTCTTCATCGGCCGAAACGGTCAGGGCAAGACGAATCTCGCGGAGGCGATCGCGTTCTTCGCGACGCTCGGGTCGCATCGCGTCTCGAACGACGCGCCGCTCGTGCGCGACGGCGCGGATGCGGCGATCGTCCGGGCACGGCTCGCGCACGGCGAGCGTCGCGTGCTGCTCGAAGCGCAGGTCAACCGGCAGGGCTCCAACAAGGCGCGGGTCAACGGCGCACCCGTCAAGACGTCGGAGCTGCCGCGCTACGCGCAGGTCGTCCTCTTCGCGCCGGAAGATCTCCAGATCGTCCGCGGCGACCCGTCGGCCCGGCGCCGCTTCGCCGATCAGCTGCTCGTGCAGCGGTCCCCGCGCATGAGCGCTGTGCTCGGCGACTATGACCGCGTGCTCAAGCAGCGCACCGCGCTCCTCAAGTCGGCGCGGGCTCGAGGCATTCGCGGGGACGCCCTTTCGACGCTCGATGTCTGGGACGACAAGCTCATCGCGCTCGGCACCCAGGTGATCGACGCCCGGCTCGCCCTCGCCGGCGAGCTCGCGGCCCCGCTCACGGCGGCGTACACCGCGATCGCGGGTGCCGACCACCAACCCGAACTCGACTGGTCCCTCTCCGTCCGCGGCGCCGATCCGGAGGATGACACGAGTCCGCGCGAGGCCGCGAACGACGGGACGGATGCCGCGTCCCCCGTCGCGACTGTCGACATGTTCCGAGCCGCACTCGCCGCGCGGCGCACCGCCGAGCTCGACCGCGGCCTCACCCTCGTCGGGCCGCATCGCGACGACCTCGTGCTCCGCGTCCGCGGCCTCCCCGTCAAGGGCTACGCCTCGCACGGCGAGTCCTGGTCGGTCGCCCTCGCACTCCGGCTCGCCTCCGCCGAGCTGCTCCGCGCCGAATCGCAGCTCGGCGACCCCGTGCTGATCCTCGACGACGTGTTCGCCGAGCTCGACAGCGACCGGCGCGCGCGACTCGCCGACCTCGTCGGTGGGTACGAGCAGGTCGTCGTCACAGCCGCCGTCGAGCAGGACGTGCCGGCAGGACTGCGTGCGCACGTCGTGCGGGTGGAGGCGGGTCGCATCCTGGAGTCCGCGGATGCCTGACGCCGGCGCGGACGATCTGCCCGAGACGATCGCCACCTACCTGCGGCTGCGCGGGCTCGAGCCGTCGGCCCGCTCGTTCCGGCGCAAGCGGCGGAAGCGTGACGACGATGAGAACGCGCCCTTCACGGCCGGGCGAGACCCGCGCGGGGTGGGAGATGTGCTCTCGGCGCTGACGCGCGAAGCGGGCTGGGACTCTCAGCTGGCGCGTGAGGACGTCGTCCGGACGTGGGATGAGGTGGCAGGGGCCGACACCGCTCAGCACACCAGACCGGTGGCGTTCTCGGACGGCACGCTGACCGTCCAGGCCGATTCGACGGCGTGGGCGAAGCAGCTTCAGCTGATGCGCGCTCACATCCTCTCGGAGATCGTCCGGCGCTATCCCGAGGCGGGGGTCGAGACGATCCGGTTCATCGGGCCCGACGTCCCCTCCTGGAAATGGGGTCCCAGAGCCGTCCCAGGGCGCGGTCCGCGCGATACCTACGGCTGAGTCACATCTGGAACTATCCGGACAGATTTCCGGGCGCCACAGGGCCGTACAGCCTCCGCTGAGGCCCTTCACTTGATAGGATGGATCGACCCCGACGGCCGATCTGGAGCGCTCGAGAACATATGACGTCTGTGAATCCCGAAAGCGTTGCCGGAGAACCCGCATCGACGAACAGCGGAACCCCGCTCGGCGACTACGGCGCTGACGCGATCCAGGTGCTCGAAGGCCTCGAGGCGGTTCGCAAACGTCCCGGCATGTACATCGGGTCCACCGGCCCGCGCGGTCTGCATCACCTCGTCTACGAGATCGTCGACAACTCGGTCGACGAGGCCCTCGCGGGATACTGCGATCTCATCGAGGTGACGATCCTGCCGGACGGCGGAGTGCGGGTCGTCGACAACGGCCGAGGCATCCCCGTCGACATGCACAAGACAGAGGGGAAGTCGACCGTCGAAGTCGTCCTCACGGTGCTGCACGCCGGTGGCAAGTTCGGCGGCGGGGGCTACGCCGTCTCGGGCGGCCTGCACGGCGTCGGCTCATCGGTCGTCAACGCCCTCTCGACTCGCCTCGAGGTCGAGGTCAGGCGTCAGGGCTCCGTCTGGCGTCAGTCCTACCGCGACGGCGGCGTGCCCGTCTCACCGCTCGAGCAGGGTGAGGAGAGCAGCGAGACAGGCACCATCATCACGTTCTGGCCCGACCCCGAGATCTTCGAGACGGTCGAGTTCGACTACGACACCCTCCGCACGCGCTTCCAGCAGATGGCGTTCCTGAACAAGGGCCTGCGCATCGACCTCGTCGATGAGCGTCCGGGCGAAGCGATCGAGACCGAGACCGAGGGCGAGGTCCGCTTTACGCAGCCCACGGACTCGTTCCTCTACGAACGAGGCCTCGTCGACTACGTCGAGTACCTCAACAAGACGCGTCACGCCGATGTCGTGAACGACCAGATCATCGAGGTCGAGTCCGAAGACACCGACCGCAAGATCGCGCTCGAGCTCGCGATGCAGTGGACGACGAGCTACACCGAGAACGTCTTCACCTACGCGAACACGATCAACACCCACGAGGGCGGCACGCACGAAGAGGGTTTCCGGGCGGCGCTCACGACGCTCGTGAACAAGTACGCGCGGTCGCAGAACCTCCTCAAGGAGAAGGACGACAACCTCTCGGGCGACGACGTCCGCGAGGGTCTCACCGCCGTCATCTCGATCAAGCTCTCCGAGCCGCAGTTCGAGGGCCAGACGAAGACGAAGCTCGGCAACACCGAGGCCAAGGCCTTCGTGCAGAAGGTCGTCGGCGACCAGCTCGGCGACTGGTTCGAGCGAAACCCGCAGCAGGCCAAGCTCGTCGTTCGCAAGGCGATCGATGCCGCTACCGCCCGACTCGCCGCCCGCAAGGCGCGCGAGACCGCGCGTCGCAAGAGCGTGTTCGAGTCGGCGTCGATGCCCGACAAGCTCAAGGACTGCACGAGCAAAGACCCGTCGATCAGCGAGATCTTCCTCGTCGAGGGCGACTCGGCCGGCGGCTCGGCGGTGCAGGGTCGCGACCCGCACACGCAGGCGATCCTCGCTCTCCGCGGCAAGATCCTCAATGTCGAGCGCGCCCGCCTCGACCGCGCGCTGGGCAACAACGAGATCCAGGCGATGATCCAGGCGTTCGGCACCGGCATCGGCGAGGACTTCGCCGTCGAGAAGGCGCGGTACCACAAGATCGTGCTGATGGCGGATGCCGACGTCGACGGTCAGCACATCACGACGCTGCTGCTGACGCTGCTCTTCCGCTACATGCGAGGGCTCATCGAGGCCGGCTACGTGTACCTCGCGATGCCGCCCCTGTACCGGCTCAAGTGGTCGAACTCGCCGCACGAGTACGTCTACAGCGACGTCGAGCGCGATGCCCTGCTGGCCGACGGCCTGGCCAACGGCAAGCGGATCCCGAAGGACAACGGCATCCAGCGCTACAAGGGCCTCGGTGAGATGAACGACAAGGAGCTGTGGGAGACGACGATGGATCCCACGACCCGCACCCTCCGCCAGGTCACGATCGACGACGCCGTCGCCGCCGACACGATCTTCACGACCCTCATGGGTGAAGACGTCGAGTCGCGCCGGCAGTTCATCCAGAAGAACGCGAAGGATGTCCGGTTCCTCGACATCTAGCGTTCCGTCGCTCCTGCTCACCCCCGCCGCACTGCGGTCGATGAGCACGCGAAGCATGACGGAACGGATCAACGGAAGAGAAGCGCATGGCTGACGACAGCACCACGACCGAGGCATCCGGTCACAATCACGGGCACATCGAGCAGGTCGACCTGCAAGGCGAGATGCAGCGCAGCTATCTCGACTACGCGATGGCCGTCATCGTGGGCCGCGCCCTCCCCGATGTGCGGGACGGCCTGAAGCCCGTGCACCGCCGCGTGATCTACGCGATGTACGACGGCGGCTATCGTCCCGACAAGTCGTTCTCGAAGTGCGCGCGCGTCGTCGGCGAGGTCATGGGTCAGTACCACCCGCACGGTGACGCCCCCATCTACGACACCCTCGTGCGCCTCGTGCAGCCGTGGGCCCTGCGGTATCCCCTCGCGCTCGGTCAGGGCAACTTCGGCTCGCCCGGCAATATGGGCGCCGCCGCCCCGCGGTACACCGAGACCAAGATGGCCCCGCTCGCGCTCGAGATGGTGCGTGACATCGAAGAAGAGACCGTCGACTTCGAGGAGAACTACGACGGTCGAACGCAGGAGCCCACCGTCCTGCCGTCGCGGTTCCCGAACCTCCTGGTCAACGGCTCCGTCGGCATCGCCGTCGGCATGGCGACCAACATCCCGCCGCACAACCTCCGAGAGGTCGCCGAGGGTGCTCTGTGGGCGCTCGAGAATCCGGATGCCTCGCGCGAAGAGCTGCTCGAGGCGCTCATGCAGCGCATCAAGGGACCCGACTTCCCGACGGGCGCGCAGATCCTGGGCACCCGCGGCATCCACGAGGCCTACCGCACCGGCCGCGGCTCCATCACGATGCGGGCCGTCGTCGAGATCGCAGAGATCCAGGGCCGCACGTGTCTCGTCATCACCGAGCTGCCCTACCAGGTCAACCCCGACAACCTCGCGCTCAAGATCGCCGACCTCGCGCGCGACGGCAAGATCTCCGGCATCGCCGACATCCGCGACGAGACCTCCGGCCGCACGGGCCAGCGTCTCGTGATCGTGCTCAAGCGCGACGCGGTCGCCAAGGTCGTGCTCAACAACCTCTACAAGCACACGCAGCTGCAGGAGAACTTCGGGGCGAACATGCTCGCCATCGTCGACGGCGTGCCCCGCACACTGTCGCTCGACGGCTTCGTGTCGCACTGGGTGGACCACCAGGTCGACGTCATCGTGCGCCGCACGCAGTTCCGCCTCCGCAAGGCGGAAGAGCGCATGCACATCCTGCGCGGCTACCTCAAGGCGCTCGATGCGCTCGACGAGGTCATCGCGCTCATCCGGCGGTCGCCGACGGTCGACGATGCGCGTGAAGGCCTCATGGGTCTGCTCGGAATCGACGAGATCCAGGCCGACGCGATCCTGTCGATGCAGCTCCGTCGTCTCGCCGCGCTCGAGCGCCAGAAGATCATCGACGAGGCGACCGAGCTCGAGGCGCAGATCACCGACTTCCGCGACATCCTCGCCAAGCCCGAGCGTCAGCGCTCGATCATCCGCGAAGAGCTGCGTGGCATCGTCGAGAAGTTCGGCGACGACCGTCGCACCTCGATCGAGTTCGGCTTCGACGGCGACATGACCGACGAAGACCTCATCCCCGAAGAGGAGATGGTGGTCAGCGTCACCCGCGACGGGTACATCAAGCGCACGCGCAGCGACAACTACCGGTCGCAGCACCGCGGCGGCAAGGGCGTCAAGGGTGCGCAGCTGCGCGCAGACGACGTCGTCGAGCACTTCTTCGTCACGACGACCCACCACTGGCTCCTCTTCTTCACGACGAAGGGCCGCGTCTACCGCGAGAAGACGTATCGCGTGCCGGAGGCGGGCCGGGATGCCAAGGGTCAGCACGTCGCGAACCTCCTGGCCCTCCAGCCCGACGAGGAGATCGCGCAGATCCTCGACATCCGCGACTACCGGGTCGCGACCTATCTCGTGCTCGCGACGCGGGGCGGCCTCGTCAAGAAGACGCGCCTCACCGAATACGACACGAACCGGCAGGGCGGTGTCATCGCCATCAAGCTCCGTGAGGACGATGAGGTCGTCAGCGCCCTCCTCGTCGACGAGGGCGACGACGTCCTCCTCATCTCGCGGCACGGCATGTCCCTGCGGTTCACGGCGACGGACGATGCCCTCCGCCCCATGGGCCGCTCGACCGAGGGCGTGAAGGGGATGTCGTTCCGCGGCGACGACAGTCTGCTCTCGGCATCCCTCGTCGACCACGACGGATTCGTCTTCGTCGTGACCGAGGGAGGGTACGCGAAGCGCACCGAAGTCGACCAGTACCGGGGCCAGAGCCGCGGTGGCCTGGGCATCAAGGTGGCCAAGCTGAGCGAGGATCGAGGCGACCTCGCGGGCGGTCTCATCGTCTCCGAGGACGACGAGGTCTTGGTGGTTCTTGCCAGCGGCAAGGTGGTACGCTCTGCCGTGGCCGAGGTGCCCGCCAAGGGCCGTGACACCATGGGTGTCGTGTTCGCCCGCCCCGACGGAGATGATCGCATCATTGCGATCGCCCGCAACGGCGAGCGAGGCCTGGCTGAAGAAGCAGAGGCCGGTGCTGACCAGGAGTCCGCCGAATCCGAGGCTTCCGCCGAGACCCCCGAAGAGAGTACTGACGCATGAGCACGGTAGCCGACAAGCTCGCCAAGAAATCCAGCCACAAGACGAGCGCCAAGCAGGTCCGCCTCCGTCTGGTCTATGTCGACTTCTGGTCGGCCGTGAAGCTGTCGTTCCTCGCGGCCGTCGCGCTCGCGATCGTGACGATCGTGTCGTTCTTCCTCATCTACATGGTCGTCCAGACGACGGGCCTCATCGGCCGCGTCGACGAGTTCTTCCAGAGCTTCTCGGACGGCGGTGTCTCGCTGACCGACTTCATCGGCCTGCCGCAGGTCATGGCGGTCGGCGCGATCGTCGCCATCCTCAACCTCATCGTCGTGACGGTGCTCGGCGCCGTTATCGCGGGCATCTACAACCTCGCGGTCAAGATCACCGGCGGCCTGCTCGTCGGCTTCACGAGCAACTAGCAGAGCCTCGACAGTTCGGACGGATGCCTCGTCCCGGCGCACGACGCCGGGGCGGGGCATCCGTCATTCTCATCCGGGAGTGACGGATGCTGCGGCCCGCGCTCCGCTCGCGAGGGCCCGCGCGGCGAGGTTCGGGCGGTAGTCGAGCTCGTCGATGATCCGCTGCACCCGCTCGCGGGTCGCATCTGCGACGAACGGCCTCTCGTTCACGACGTTCGACACCGTCTTGATCGATACGCCCGCGCGCGCTGCCACATCGACGAGGGTGGCGCTGCGTTCGCCGTCCGCCGCGGTCGGCAGGGCGTCGTGCAGCGTGCGGCCGGGGTTGTTGCGTCGGCGCATCTTGATGAAGTTGCCGCACCCCGCCGCCGAGCACCACCGGCCCGACCGATTCCGCGATCCGTCCCAGTAGGCCCACCGGCAGGAGTCGCGGGAGCACGCCTTGAGCCGGCTCCAGTCCTCCGCTCCCCGCGCCTCGTCGAGCGCCTCGACGATGAGCGACACGGCATCCGGCGCCCCGTGGGTGCGCGCCGTGACGCGGGGGCTGCCCGAACCATCGAATCCCAGCGCGAGCGGCCGCCGTGCGAGCGCGTCGTTGAGGTCATCGATCGCCGTGGCGAGCGGCTCGTGGCCCGCGTGGGCGAGCAGCACCTCTCTCAGCCCTTCGCGGATCCGGCGCGCCAGGACGAGATCCTCGAGCGTGGGCTCGGAGCACTCGGTCTCGAGCCGGTCGGTCAGCCAGGTACGGAGGGACGAGGCATCCGTCCACGTCTCATCGTCGACCTGCCACTCGACGGTGTTCACGAGGTCGCGGATGAACGCGACTCCGGCTGAGGGCTCGGTGGCGGGGGCTTCGGATGACGGCATGACACCAATGAAACCGGATAGCCGGTGTCAGATCAAGCGTCAGACGACGGCCGTGCCGAGGAGAGTTCCGATGACCCACGTCACGGCCAGGGCGAGGGCGCCGCCGATGACGAGGCGGAGGACCGCTCGACCGCGTTGAGCTCCGCCGAGCCGGGCCGAGACCGAGCCCGTGACGGCCAGGGCGATCAGCACGGCGACGAAGGTCACGGGAACCCGCCACTCGGGCGGCGGCAGCAGGATCGCGAGGAGCGGAAGCAGCGCACCCAGCGTGAACGAGATCGCCGACGAGATGGCCGCGTGCCACGGATTGACGAGGTCGTCCTGATCGATGTGCAGCTCGACCTCGAGATGCGCCGCGAGGGCGTCGTGCGCCGTGAGCTCCGTCGCGACCTGGCGGGCGGTCTCGTCGGTCAGTCCGCGATCCCGGTACAGCTGGGTCAGCTCTTCGAACTCCTCGTCGGGCATCTCGTGGAGCTCGCGGCGCTCCTTCGCGATGAGCGCACGCTCCGAGTCGCGCTGACTGCTGACCGAGACGTACTCGCCGAGCGCCATCGAGATCGCGCCGCCGACCAGCCCGGCGATGCCGGCGAGGAGGAGGGCGGGTGTGTCGGTCGTCGCGCCGGCCACGCCGACGACGAGGGAGGCGACCGACACGATGCCGTCGTTGGCGCCGAGCACACCGGCACGCAGCCAGTTCAGACGCTGTCCGATGCTGTTCGTGTGCGCCTCTCCGGCGTGCGGGCTGTCGGTCACGGCCTCAGTCAAGCACCGTTCGCCGAATGGAGCGTCGGGTCGGTCCCTCGATTCGAGAAAACGCCGCGCGTCCGGTAAAGTCTTGCAGGTTGACGGCGCACGGCGCCGACACGATCGGGGCTATAGCTCAGGCGGTTAGAGCGCTTCACTGATAATGAAGAGGTCCCAGGTTCAAGTCCTGGTAGCCCCACACCACAGCCCCGGGGCCTTAGCTCAGTTGGTAGAGCGCCTGCTTTGCAAGCAGGATGTCAGGAGTTCGAATCTCCTAGGCTCCACCATGCGGAAGAAGCCGGTCCCGAAGGGGCCGGCTTCTTCCGCATTTTGGTACTGCGATTCGAACGAGCGGCGAAGCCGCGTTCGACAGGCCCCTGGCGCGGAGGCTCCGCGCGCCGCGAAGCGGCGGGTGGAGTGCGCCAGGGACTCCTAGGCTCCACCATGCGGAAGAAGCCGGTCCCGAAGGGGCCGCCTTCTTCGCTTGCGCTTAGGGTGGAGCATGGACATCAGGGTCGCCGCCTACGCCGTCGTGGTGGACGAGGGCGGCCACATCCTCCTCGCCCACTGGAACGAGGGGCGTCGGGCCGCGTGGACTCTGCCCGGCGGCGGCCTGGAACCCGGCGAGGATCCCGAGCGCGCCGCGCGCCGCGAAGTCAAGGAAGAGACCGGCTACAAGGTCGAGATACAAGAGCTGCTCGGCATCCACTCCCGCGTCATCCCGGTCTCGCGGCGCATCTCCGAAGACGCGACAGAGCCGTTGCACGCCCTGCGGATCGTCTATCGCGCCCGCATCACCGGCGGCAAGCTGCGAAACGAGATCGACGGGTCGACGGACCGGGCGGAATGGTTCCCGCTCGACGCAGTCGAAGAGCTCCAGCGCGTCAAGCTCGTGGACATCGCCATCGGCATGGCCGGGCACGGCTGACATCCGGCCGGACGACGGATGCCTCGGCCCCCGTCAGTCGATCGGCTGAGAGATGTCGGCGACCGTGGCTCCGTACGCTGCGATCAGATCGTCGGCCTGCACGAACAGACTGTAGCCGTGCGCGCCGGCGCCCATCGCGATGCGCTCGCCCACGATCCGCTCGTCGGCGAAGACCGGCCAGTCGTTCGAGCTGCCGAGCGGCACGATCGTGCCGCGCTCATATCCGGTCGCTGCGAGAGCACGCTCGGGGTCGGGCAGCTGCAGCTTGTTCACACCGACGACCGCGCGCAGCTTCGGCCACGAGATCGCGCGGTCGCCCGGAACCAGCGCGAAGAGGAACGTGTCATCGCTCCGCTTCACGACGAGCGTCTTGACGATCCCCGCCGGCGAGATGCCGAGAAGCTCGGCGGCCTCAGGCAGGCTCTTCGCAGCGGGTCGCTCGCGGATCTCGATGTCGAGGCCGCGCTCGGCCGCCGCGTTCCGCACGCGGTCGGTCGGTTCGGCCATTCAGGCGTCGGGCGCGCGCAGCGGGTCGTCGGCCACCCAGAGCTCGTCGTCGGCGCGGAGCGTCTGCCATGCGGCGTACGCGACGCCGAGGGCCGCAGCGACGCCGAAGATGATGGCGATGATGCTGCCGGCGCCGATGCCCTTCTTCTGCGGCTCGATGGCCGCGACCTGCTTCGAGAGCTTCTTGGTGACGGCGGAGCCGTACTGGTCGAGCTTCTTGCCGTAGCCCGACAGGTCGAGCCCGCGACCGCTGGACAGCCGGTCACGCTGCTCGTTCGCGGCATCCCACACCGAGAGCGCCGATCCGACCACGGCGCCCGCGGCGGGAACGACGCGATCGTTCAGGACGTGCCTCGACGCGCTGAGGCCCTTGTCGACGTAGGGCGCGGCGTACTTGCCGTACGTCTCCTTTGCCTGCGGCACCAGCTGCTCGCGGCGGTAGTTGCCGAGCTGGCGGCGCGCCTCTCGGGCGACCGACGCGGCCTCGCCCACGAGGACCTGCTGAGAGTCCCAAAGGCGATTCGCCTGGTCCTGCAGCTTGCGGAGTTCCTTCTTGCGCTTACGGCTGAGGCTCACGGGGCCCTCCCTGTCGTCGGGGATGTGGTTCTCCCCATCTTGCCAGACAGCCCCCGACCCGGGAGGGGTTGCGCAGAACTCTGAGAGAATGTTAGGCATGCCCACGCCTACCGCGGTCGCGACCCTGCACACGAACCACGGCGACATCGTCGTCAACCTCTTCGGAGACCACGCTCCCCGCACGGTCCAGAACTTCATCGGCCTCGCCGACGGCACCGGTGAGTGGAAAGACCCCTCGACGGGCCAGCCCGGTCAGGGCCCCCTCTACAAGGACGTCGTCTTCCACCGCATCATCCCCGGCTTCATGATCCAGGGCGGCGACCCGCTCGGTCAGGGCACGGGCGGTCCCGGTTACACATTCAACGACGAGATCCACCCCGAGCTCGACTTCCAGAAGCCCTACATCCTCGCGATGGCCAACGCGGGTCTGCGTCGCAACGCGATCACCGGTCAGCCCGAGGGGACGAACGGCTCGCAGTTCTTCATCACGACCGACCCGACGCCGTGGCTGCAGGGCAAGCACACGATCTTTGGTGAGGTGGCCGACGACGCGTCGCGCGAGGTCGTCGACACGATCAGCGCCGTGCCGACCGGCGCGGGCGACCGTCCCATCGAGCCGGTCGTCCTCGAGTCGATCGACGTCGTCGCGGCCTGACGCCCGGAGACGAGACCCCTCGCCCGTGACCACGGACGCCTTCGCTCGCAACAGCGACAACTTCTGCTATCGGCATCCTGACCGCGTGAGCTTCGTGCTCTGCCAGCGATGCCTGCGCACGATCTGCCCCGAGTGCCAGACGCAGGCCGCGGTCGGCGTCATCTGCCCCGAGTGCATGCGCGACCAGCAGAAGGCGCAGACGACGGCTCAGAAGAAGGCCGAGCGGCGCGCACGACCCGTGCGCGCCGTCACGCTGTCGGACGCCCGACCGTATGCGACCTACGGAATCATCCTCGCCACCGCGGTCGTCTACCTGCTGCAGCTGCTCATCCCGGGCCGCTTCGTGGAGAGCTGGCTCGCCTTCAACAGCCTCTTCGTCATCCCGGGAAGCGAAGCGGCGTTTCAGCCGTGGCGTCTCATCACGGTGCTCTTCGTGCACGGGAGCTTCTGGCACATCGCGCTGAACATGCTGGCGCTGTGGATGATCGGGCGAAGTCTCGAGCCGCTTCTCGGCCACGGAAGATTCGTGACCCTCTATCTGCTGAGCGGTCTCGGCGGCTCGGTCGCCGTTGCGCTCCTTGCTCCCGGTGTGTGGGTGGTCGGAGCATCCGGCGCGATCTTCGGCCTCTTCGGCGCTCTGCTCGTGATCGGCAGACATATCGGCGCGAACATCACCTCGATCGCGATTATCATCGCGATCAACTTCGCGCTGCCGTTCGTCTTCGCGCTGGCGAGCAGCATCGGGCGAGGCTCGTTCGCCGACGCGCTCGCGTCGATCCAGATCTCGTGGCAGGCGCACCTGGGCGGGTTCCTCGTCGGCGCGCTCGTGGGATTCATCTTCGCCCGCACGCGGACGGCGGCCCGCCGGACGGC